>PMWA01000047.1 GCA_003166335.1 Methanobacterium sp.
AAAAAATTGAAAAAATGCTCTAATTGGGAATAACGGAGATATATTAAATTTTCTCTATAAAACATTGTATGAACCCGGAATAAAATTTAAAAGATCAGAAGTAGTAAAATTATAACCATATTTCAAAGCAGCCAGATCTCCCGCTCTTCCATTAATATAAGCACCTAAAAATGCTGCTTCATATTCCTCATGACCCCGAGCCAGCAATCCACCTACCAAACCTGCTAAACAGTCCCCAGTTCCACCTACCGTCATCCCCGGATTACCTGTAAAATTGAGTCTAAATTTATCATTACTTGCAATTATATCCACAGCACCTTTCATCAGAACTGTAGCGCCACAGTTTACTGATGCTTTTAATACCGTTTGTATTTTATCTTCAAGTTTTTCTGGAACCTTAATACCAAATAATTCTTTAAATTCATTAGCATGCGGCGTTAAAACAATATTGCTATCTATTTTTTCGATTAAATCTATATCAACGAGTTTAAGAGCATCAGCATCTATAACCATCGGTTTTCGAATTTTATCTATTAAATGTTTTAATGCTACACCAGTTTCATCTTCTAGTCCCATGCCACAACCTATTACTAGAGAATCTATGTTTTTAGAAAATTCTAATATTTTATCGACATCATTGGGTGTTATAAAGTCTTTAGAAAGATTTTTAACGATCAAATCTGGCGAATAAGATCTAATAATATTACTCACGTTAGAAGGAGCTGCAACTATTGCCAAATCAACACAAGATTTTAAGGATGATAATGCTGCAATTGCCGGAGCGCCGGAATAATCCCTACTTCCTCCAATAACAAGAACCTTACCATTCTGCCCCTTATGTGACCATTTATTCCTTTTATTAAATCTTAAAAGATCTCCAGGACCCGTGAATATTTCAGCTTCATTAGGAATTCCAATATCGCATACATGAATATTACCCACATATCCCTTTTTAGCATCTTTCAATCCTAATTTAATCCTGTGAAAAGTTACGGTGATATCCGCCTTGACTGCTTTATCAAAAACCTTACCTGTTAGAGGATCAAGACCACTGGGAACATCAGCAGCCACTTTAATAGCAAGTGAATTATTAATTACATCAACAGCACTGGATATTGGTTCTCTGAGCTTACCTTCCACTCCTGTGCCCAGAAGCGCGTCAACTATTACATCTGAATCTGTGATCTGGAGATCCGACGAATCTTCCAACACACAAATTTTAAGGTTATTTAAACCTACATTGATTTTTTGAAGTACTTCCCAATTCCTCCGTGATTCCCCGGATTTTATCTGTGAAGGATGAGCCAGGAGATAAACATTTACTTCAAATCCTTTATTTAGAAGATATCTGGCAGCTACAAAACCATCACCACCATTTCCACCAGTGCCTGCATAAATAGATATTTTACATGGTTTTGAAATCCCAGATATTATTTCTGCCAAACAATGACCTGAGTTTTCCATGAGAGAAGCTTTAGGAATGCCTAATTCTTCTGTATTAACGTCAACCACCATCATGTCTTTAGGAGTCATATTTGTCACTAATTATAAATTATAAAAGAATTGATATTTAATTATAACTTAATTTGTATGAACATCTAATTATTTTTAATTAAAATGTACTTAAGATAGAATTTTAAATAAACGGTGATCCCGTGGCTCAAATTCCCCCATTTATTTTCCCTATACCTGATGAAAATACTCCGATTCCATCTTCATTTGTAATATATGTACTAATTGGTGTGGGAATTCTCATAAGTTATGGTATCATTGGATCACATTATTTAATGGGCCTTAATCTTATAAATTCAATTTATTTTACTGTTACCACTATGACTACAGTGGGATTTGGTGATNNTATTCAATTTATTTTACCATTACCACTATATCAACTGTGGGATTTGGTGATATTGTTCCAATAACTCCGTTACAAAAAATTTTTGTTATTAGTTTAATAATTTTTGGTGTTGGTTTATTGGCTTATGCATTTATTTTGGTAATAACGGTGACTATAATGGCATGGGAAGAAGTAACATCTGGCGTTAGACAGAAAAGAAAGATAGAAGGAACTAATAATCATTTTGTATTATGTGGCTATGGACGGGTGGGTAGTGCTGTTCACGAAGATTTATTAAAAAGGAATCAAACCGCAATAATAATAGAAAGCAATAGAAGTATTATTGAAAAGGAACTATGGGAGAATCCAGAAGTCCTAGCCCTACATGGTGATGCCACCGATGAAAGCATAATGAGAGACGCTGGAATAAAAAGAGCCAGAGCAGTTATAATAACTACTGGCGACGATGTGGATAATCTATTTATAACTTTAACCGCCAGAGAAATGCGCTCTGACATATGGATAGTCACCAGAGCAAGTAAAAAAGTAAATATAAAAAGACTTTATCGTTCGGGAGCGGACAAAGTCATATCTCCTGAGACTAGTGGAGCAGAGGATATTTATTTTGCAGCTATTCAACCAACACTTATTAAGGTCACTGAAATGCATTGGGTAGATGATATGAAAAGGGAAGCTGATATCATCTTTAAACATGGATGTACTTTGGAGAGTATAGAATATCATTTACCTGAACTTAAAGGGCCTTTAGTTAGAGAAATAGAAAATTCCAATGAAGATCAGTTTAATAAATTTTTAGATAGTTTAGAGCGTGAACCTTCTCGTAAAAAATCTTTAGAACGCATGTATGAGTCAATGAGTGGTATTCATTCCCATTGGATTTCAGGACCCAGTAAAGAAGCATTGGATGCTGTGGTGAATGAACTTAAACAAGAAGGATTTTTATTAGGAGTAAATCTTAATGAGGAAGAAATACAAGAGGCTGCTCGTAAATACGGACGACTAGTTGAAGTAGTTATTAAACCTGAGATAAAAGTTACTGAAACTCATGGTGTGGCAGATATACGTGATGAATCCGAAATAATCTTAAAACATGGCGGTACATTAGAGGATATTGAATATTACTTACCCGGATTCAATGAACCTTTGCTTAGGAAAATTGGGTTGTCTGAATCTGAAGAAATGGAGAGATTTTTAACTCGTCTGGAAGAGGATGACAAGAGAATGGAGTCTCTTGAAAGACTATATAATTTATCAGGTGCTGGTGTTCATTCACACAGGATTTCAGCTCCTGACACTGACATTCTTGGTAAAATAGAACAGGAATTAAACAATAAGGGTTTTCTTTTAGGTGTTAACCTGACTCATGAAGAGATTATAAAAAGAATTAAGGAATATGGAAGGGTTAGTGAAATGTTTTTAAGGCACGAACCGAGTCAGACTGATGATAAAATGATTGTGATAAAAACAGGAGGACGTATACTGGATTCAAAATATTATCTTCCCGGAGTAAGGCAAGTAGTAACTAGGCAGCTCTATTTAAGGAATGATGAAGATCTTAAAAATTGTGAAAGAGAATATCAGAAGCCAGAGTCTCAAAGATCTCTTAAAGCCCTTTCTGGAATATCAAGAAATATACATTCACACACTGTATCTGCAGGAAATTTCAAAACTATAAAGAAGATAGAAGAAGCCTTAAATAAATCAGGGATGCTTATAGGAGTTAATCTTGAGGAGGATGAAATTTGGAATATCATTGAAAGAGAGACTACAGGAAAAATCTGTATTGAATAAATTAGTTTAAAATTTCAAAAAAAGATTAGTAAGGGAAATAAATCCCTTAGAACAATTCTTGCAGATTTAATTTGTAGGCACCAAGGTTTCCTCCAAAGTTACCGGCACTGATTTGTATTACGCCATTTATAGTGATTGCTGCTTTAATTCCAGCTTTCATAGCTGCTTTAACTGCTGTTTCATTTACACCGTCAATTACGATTTCATAAACCCCTTCAACATTTTCAGGTATCTGACATCCTTCTACTCCTTCTTTGAGGGTTACGCACATTTTTTCGTTAGTAGAAGCACCTAAGAATTTGTATTTACTAGAGCCTACCTTAGAACCAGATGCAACTATTCCACCAGGGAAAGGTGTAATGACTCCTGGTACTGATTTAATAGCGTCGACAGCAGCATCAGCAGCCAAAAGTCCTGCAGGTTGGTTTTCAGCTAGGATAAAGAAATTACCCCCAGCTACTCCTGATTTTATTCCTAGTTCAGCTTCTACTAAAAAATCTCCTGACATGAGGGGAATTGAGTGAATCGTTCTTCCATCTATTTCCAACTGCTTCTCGTATCCATCTCCGAAAAATTTGAGTTTTTGTCCAGTTTTAAATTTTTCATCCGGCTTTTCCATCCAATCAAAAACTGCAGTTGTAGCAGCTGTTAGTATACACATTCCAACACGCTCTAATAACTCATGATCCAGTTTTTTCTTGTCCATATTGCAAATCATGATGACGTAACCTGGCCTTCCGTCAGGGGTTTCCTGTGGGGGGACGTAGGCATCGATCCCTGCTTCGGCGGGACAGCCGATTACTGAAGTTCCGTAACCAGTTGCTTCAACTGCAGCTACTTTCGCCAGTTTTTCAGTAGCTGCAGTTATAAGTAACCGAGATACCTGTATACCGAATGCTTCTGCAAAAGTGTCTTCTATTTCTACACCATTTATCTCCATTTTATCACGTTCTCCTACTTTAATTTGAACTAAAAACTTTCAATTTATTACAATTAGCTACCTAGTCAGATGCTATCGTAATGCCTTAATATTTTTCTCTCAAATAAGCTATTGTTTATTTGGAATAAATAAACCTATCAAAATATTGATTTTTTTTCCTTTTTATATTTTTATAAATTAATCTCAGATTTTTATAGAACTGAATAAAAGTAGATGATTAAACAGCTTATTTTTAAATCAGTAAAAAAAATTCATCAAATTTTGCCTGATAATTTATCAAGCACTGCTGATCCATAATAAGGTATCAATGCAACACCAATAAATGAAGTCAACCAGAATGATATTAACCTTTCAATAATTGTGGCAGCAGCACTTATTGATGGAGGTACACCAGATATAGAAAATATAATAATCATCACTCCATCCACAGCTCCTACTCCTCCCGGCAGCAGTGGTATTAAGGCAATTAACGCGGATATGACAAATACAGATGCAATTACTAATAAAGAGACGTGAGTATTGAATGCTAAAAAGATTATATAAAGTCTTATTATCTCAATAAACCAAATTAAAAAGGATAGTGGGAGAGCGTATAATAATACGTTCCTGCTTTTAATTACAGATCGAATGCTATTTTGAAATCCATGTAAAGCATCCAGAGCGTTTTTTTCTAGTTTACTGTGTTCTTTTTTTGAAAATCGCTTAATAATAGTTACTATCCATTTAGTAACCTTCTCGCCCATTTTCTGGTTGATAGACATATAAAATCCAATTATAAACAATACCACCAGTATCACTAATGAGATTGTTAAAGTTAAAATCAGGAAAAAGGACAATTTCAAATATAAAACCGCAGAAATAATAGTTATTATAGCTAAAAGAAACAATGGAAATGTGTCTAAACCTCTATCCGCTATCACTGAAGCAAAAGAAGTCTCTGTAGGGGATTGAGAAAATTTACTTAGAATGTAGGCTCTGACAGGTTCTCCTCCGCCCGCGGGAGTTATATTGTTAATACCCTTACCCACTAGAGTCATAGGTAAAAGAGGCATTTTTTTAATTGATATTCCAACAGCATGAATATTTATCGACCATCTAACAGTCCAGAGTAGGTATAATATAAATTGTATTGCTAATGCCAGTAGTACGTACAATGGATTGGCCATTGCAATGGCTTCTTCAATTTTAACAGGACCTATGAATAGAACTAGAAGAGCTAGAATTCCTATTCCAATTGCTAAGAAGATCAAAGTGTGGTATCTCATTAAAATCCACTAAAAGCTTTTTTTAATTCATTAATTTATAAAATTGAATATAAAAGTTTGTTTAGAATCTAAATTATGTTTTTCTAACTAACATATTATGATGATGCTAAAGAAATATAACTTGATAATTCAAATCGTCAGAATCCATTAGAACTACTGTTTCATTACCGGATAAGTATCCGCATGTTTCTCCAGGGTTTATAACGAGAGTTTCTCCATCTATAATTTCCACTTTGTGAGTATGACCTCTCACTAATACTTCATATTTTCCACTGCAAGATATTGCTTCCACAATAGTCTGATTAGAGCCATGCATAATTGCCATTAGTTTATTTCCTAACTCAAATTCTTTAAAATCCTCCAGATAACATAACTGTTTATAAGCCCTTCGCAAACCATGCCTTTCTCCATCATTATTTCCGAAAACTGCTAAAAATTGAGAGTCAAGATTTTGGAATATCTCAGCTGTGAAAGGAGAAATCAAATCCCCAGCATGCACTACTAAATCAACCTTTTCCTGGTTAAAAAACATTACTGCCTTTTTTATTGACTCTAAATTATCGTGGCTATCAGACATTATACCAATAATAATTTCATCCACCACTCAGATATTTTTAAGTGATATTAATATTATATTTTAATTAAATTAAAATTAACGTAAAGAAAAACTTATTTTGAAAAAAATATATTTAAATGACTATTGTTTCTAAAAGTTAGTATTATAATTTTCTGAAGGATTATTTAAAAAATATAAGCACACACTAAACTGAATTTCATAAAGCCTCCTAATGATTTAGAATTTGATTAAATTTTTTGAAGATGAACTGTAAATCAGAAATCATATCAACTTAAAGTTAGTTAGAAATTAAAGGTAGTTAGAAATTTGAACTAGACGTGATGATATCATTTAAAAGGCCTTTTATCTTACTGAACCTAGTTTTTACGATAAAGTTAAATTTAAAATTTCAAACTCTATAAAACGAAATCTTAAGTTTGTAAAGTATTAAAATAACGAAAATTTTAAAAAATCTAAATTTATATGTTTCTGGAACATTTGTATTTCTTTAGTTTTTTTACCCATTTTTTGGATTGAGAGATTTATACTCCTCTTACAGATTAAGCATTCAAAATTTTAACTAAACTTTTAGTCAAAATTTTATTTGAAAACTCTCCTTTTTTAGTTAAAATTTAATATGAGTTCCGTTAATATTATTAGTCAATGATAATATAATTAGGAGGTTGAAAAATGGTAGATTATGTAACTCTTACCTTCATTGGTATTATAATATTAATTATTTTAGGTCTTTCCATACGTATAGTAAATCAATACGAGAGAGGAGTAGTTTTTAGATTGGGAAAGGTTATCGGAATCAAGGAACCGGGTCTTCGTCTCATCATCCCCCTCGTGGACAGAATGGTTAAACCATCATTAAGAATAGTTACCATGCCCATACCCGCTCAAAAAATCATAACTCAGGATAACGTGACCATTGACGTGGCTGCAGTAGCTTACTTCAAAGTGACTGATGCTTATAAAGCTGTAGTTGAAATTGAAAACTATAATCGGGCGGTTAACCAGATTGCACAGACCACATTGAGAAGTGTTGTAGGAAAATATGCCCTAGATGAAATATTATCAGAAACGCAGAAATTAAACCAGAGCATGCAGGAAATCATAGATACTCACAGTGAACCGTGGGGTATAAAAGTCACCACCGTAGAAATAAAGGATATTAAACTACCTGACAGTATGCAGAGAGCTATCGCACTTCAAGCAGAAGCTGAAAGGGAGAAAAGAGCTAAAATCATATCGGCTGAAGGTGAATATCTGGCTGCAGGTAAATTAGGAGATGCAGCAGATATTATAACAGAACATCCAGTAGCTCTCCAATTACGTATAATGCAAGTTCTAAGCAACATTGCTGCAGAAAAGAATTCAACCATAGTATTCCCAGCCCAGTTACTCAACAGCATAAGGGATATTAAAGACTTTATGACATCAGAGTTAGGTGAAACAGAGAAAAAATAAAACAGTGTTTACTAACTTTCTCTATTTTTTTTTAAATTTTTTAATTATTCTTTCCTTGTGAAATTAAAAAAATTCATATATTAAATTTAAAATTCCATGGCAACTTCATAAGCCATTTTCACGTGTTTTGAACCATCTGAAGTACAGGGCCCATGTCCCGGAAGTAAGTATTCAATTTCAAGTTCACTCAATCTTTTTAAGGATTTTTTCATTGAATCCATATTTCCCCCCAAATCAATCCTTCCGAAACCACCATCTGCAAAAACAGTGTCCCCTGATATGAGAGTTTCTCCATTATAAAGACAGATCCCCCCTACTGTGTGTCCCGGAGTGTGTAAAACTTCAAAATCATGGATTTTATCGCCTTCATGAAGTTTAACTTCCACTTTCATGTTGCATAATGATTTTCCAAACATGTCTGCAGCAGTAGTTTTTTCATCACCTTCTTCCAATGCTTTAGCATCTTCTTGGTGCATTGCCACCTTCAAATCGAGATGAACATTGCCTCCAATGTGATCGTAATGATTGTGGGTGTTCACTATGAGTGAGAGATTATTTGGATCGTACTCTGCATTTTTCAAAGAGTTGAGTACGTAATTCATGTTTTGTCCTGTTCCGGTATCCACTATGACATCTTCAAAGACGTAAATATTAGAATCAAAGCCTTTTCCTTCAATCATTATAATATCCTTGATCTTTCGCAAAATGTATCACCAAATAATTTAAAAATAATATTAAACTAAAATAATAAAAAGTGGGGTCACAGGGATTTGAACCCTGATCCTAGGATTTCTCTTGTCTCAGTACTCCAATTGGTCATCATACTTTTCCTTCAGAGTGCGCACTTTCTTCAAAGACAACTGGAGTCCCAGATGATAGCCTGATTACACTATGACCCCTAATCATGTTTCGAAATTATTTAATTTAACAATTTAGCAGGAAACATTTGAATTATGGATAAGCACTAACTAAAAGGCTAACCATAGCTCATTACTTAAGTTGAATTTCTTTAATATTTAAAACTTACTATGAAAATTCTTATTCCAAATATCAATTAAAAAAAACTCTTTAATCTAAGATGTTTTCCATAAAATCTTTAAATAAATAATTATTTAATAAATCTCATCCTTGATTATCTAAAATAATTATCTGACTAGCATTAGTCTGAGGTGGGTAAGTTTGAAGTAGAGGTCCACTAAATTTGATTCCAATAACCTGTCCCGGTACAAGATCATTGGAAGATGCATTTTCAAGAGTATTTCCCTGTTTATATAGCACAACTGTATTTTTTGTTATTTCAACTGATATATTTTGATCTTCAGAGCTTCCGGACGTTGTTCCCTGAACTAAAATAGAATCAAGTACATTATTATTCCCTTGCAAATTATTCTGGCAAATACCAATTATTTTACCACTCATATCAACACTATTATTCCCTGTGGCAGAGATTGCACCATAAACAACACCTAAAAATAATACAAAAAGGAATGCCATTATAGTTATTGTTATACCCTTCATTTTCTACCCTTTTCAAGCTAAAGGCAATTTAGTTATGTCCCTGTTTTATATAATTTATAATTTATATAGTATTCGGTTAAATCATTAATATTTTTAACTAAATGCTAACTACATCTAACAAAACCCCTTTAAATTTCAAGACTAAAAAATTCTTATGCAAACAATCTACTCCAAAAAAAATTAAATTCTTCAAAAATTAAATTATACCAAGAACAATTCTAAATAATTTATTCCTCCTCAAACATTGAATTTTCATTGATCAAAAAAAATTAAAGATATGTTAGTGTTTTATAGTTTTCAGGCTAAATTATTAACCGATTAAATGAAGGATCGCGGATCTCTTAAAAATTATGCATTACTGGTAAGCATCATAGTCAGTTTTTTAGTTACCTATGTAAGTTCCGCTATTAATATAGCCTTACCAGATATCGCCCAGACTTTTTCGCTTAATGCTATATTTTTAAGCTGGATCCCCACTTCGTATCTGCTTTTTTCAGCTATTTTTTTAATACCATTCGGAAAAATCGCTGATATATACGGTAAAAAACGTATTATCACCTATGGAATAATAATATTTATATTAGCTAGTTTTTTATCTGCAATATCTAATTCTGGAACCATGTTATTAATATCCAGAATTTTTCAGGCTTTAGGGAGCTCTATGATTTATGGTAACGTATATTCACTAATCGCCTCAGTTTATCCCCGAGAAGAGGAAGGAAAACCATTATCCATCACTGTAGCAGCTGCATATGTTGGACTTTCTACAGGACCGGTTCTAGGGGGATTTCTGACACAGTACTTCGGATGGCGAAGTATCTTTCTTTTCACCATTCCCCTTGGAATAATAGCCATTTTAGCCATATCCAAACTAGAAAAAGAATGGTTCGAAGCGCAAGGGGAAGGATTAAGTATTAGTAGTATTTCCATCTTAGCATTATCTTTAATAGCCGTTATGTATGGTTTCTCAGTCATAACCACTAGCATTGGAATATTAACAATGATACTTGGATCTTTAGGCGTTATTGTATTTATCTGGCTTCAAACAAAAGTTAAAAACCCCCTACTAGATCCCAAAATACTATTTGACAGGGTATATATAATCAACAACCTAACATCTCTGGTGAACTATGGTCCCGGAATATTTACCATTTTCCTTTTAAGTCTCTATCTCCAAAACCTAAGGGGCTTAACGCCTACTCAAACAGGTCTATTGTTATGTGTCCAATCAGTTTTCGTAGCTGTTTCTTCTTTTCTGGTCGGTAAACTCCTAGATTTCACATTACCCCGATATATTGCAGCCGTTGGTATGGCAATGACCGCCATAGGATTAACCTTTTTCCTAATGTTAAATGAAACCACTAGTTTTGTTTTTATAATTACAGCCCTCTCTATCATCGGGTTTGGATATGGCCTTTCTGCCGCCTCCAGCACAGAAATATCCTTAAAATACTTTGATAAAAGATTTTTCGGAGTTTCCAGTGCGACATTAAACACCATGAGAGTTGTGGGCCAAATGATAGGAATGGGAGTGACCATGGCTGTTTTAACTATATTCATGGGAAATGCTCAGTTAACACCTCATAATTACAGTATTTTCATCGAAAGTAGCAAAATACCGTTTATAATATACGCTATTTTATGTTATATCTCCATATATGGTTATTTCATCATTAGAAGAAAAAATTAAACATGCAATTCTTTAATTAATGTTCCATTAAATTTAAGAAAACTCTCTGAGCCTGAATGTTCTATTAATTGCATTTAAAACATTATAAAATGTAAATGGATCTATCTGCATGAATTTTATATTATAAAGTTCCAGCTAACTATTTTTCAAATAAGAATTTCAATATTTTTGTTATGTTAATTCAAACTAATTTCTTTTAATTTAGTTATTTCGATTTCATGATTAACTTTAAGTTCATTTAATTGTTCTTTATAGGAGTTTTCCGCGCTTTCTAATTTTTGTTTTAATTCTTTAACTCTTTTAGCATAATTAGTATATAATTCTATTTTTTTTCTTAATTCTGATATTATATTAATATCGATCACTTCTGGGAAGTCAGAACATCGCAAAATAATTACTGTATCACCACAATTAAATCCATAAGCTTCATCTAATTTAACGTAATAATGTTCATTTTCTTTAATGTTTTGATTATCTTTCACCATATAACATTTTACCCCGGTTTTAGGGATTTTATCGCTCAAATCTTCCATTAATATTACCTCCAGGTTTTAATATCAAATTGCGTAATAAATTCTCAAAATTAGTGAATATTGTAACTAAAAATTTTATTTAATAAATGATAGTAGAATATATAATTAAAAAAAGTTTTTCCCAAATTATTTTTATTTTCAACCTAATATGGTAGACTTATAAGAAGTATATGCAATAAATCTATATTTGATATAAACGATTATTTTTCTGATTTAATTTCGTCATAAATTACTAACCCCTTCTGGCAAAACCATATTGTTTATCCAATTTCTTAGTACATTATTAAAGAGTTTTGGAGATTCTAAATTCCAAAGATGTCCTACTTTCAAAGCCACCGCTCCTTCTGAATTTGGAAGAACATTCAATAAATCCTTGGCAAATTCTTTTAAGATTTTATAGTCTTTTTCTCCTACCATTACCAAAACGGGTAAATCGGTATTTCTAAGACCATACGGCATTTTAAACAGCATATTTTCTTTGAGAATTCTTTTTAATGAATCTGATTTAATTATGCATGAGGATTCTTTGAACTCATTAAAAAAACTTTTTGGCATGTTATAAGTTCTCATATTGGCCTTTATGAAAAAATCAGTGTTTTTCATAGGTTCATAAGCATTGATCAAATAATCAAGAAGTTTTAAAAATGTTTCAGTGTGAAATATGCTGCGAACAAGTGTTCCGCTGACTAACGCATGATCCACCACTTCAGGATTTGTAATTAGAATCTGGACGATGATCTGAGCACCTAGAGAGAACCCTACCAAATGGGCTTTCCCACCGTGGGCCTTATTACGGATGATATCTATTATCGTGTCTGCAGTGCCTTTCATGGTGAATGGTCCCATTTCAGCACTTTGTCCGTGCTCTGGAAGATCTGGAACTATACAGTGATAATCTTTGAAGGATTCTACTTGTTTATCCCACATCCAACCAGCTAATCCACAACCATGGAGAAATATTATGGTTTCTTGATTCTCTTGACCTATTTCTTTTACATGTAAATTCATTAAACTAACCATTCAACAATATTTATCTGATACTGGATGTAAATTTAAGCGTTAAAAATAATATCCATAATCATATTTTAACATTTTTGTTGACCTGAAATTGAAAATTTAATTTTTCTTCAATTATATAAGTTTCGGAATTATTAAATACCAGAATATTCTTTTAAGATATAAAAATTGCTTAAAATTTGATTTTCTAATTAAATAAACATTCTGCTTATTTTCTAAGAATTTAATATTCTTTTTAAACCTAAAAAGAGTTTTTAGGAAAATTATTATAGAACTAAATCCAATATTAATAATCAGTTATTATCAGGAGTATTCAATATTATGGAAAAAAGAAAAATTGTTGCATGGGGAATTACTGGTGCTGGTGATAAAATAGTAGAAACCTTGAAAGTGATGAAGAAAATAAATGCAGAATACCAGGATCAAGTGGAGATAGAAGTTTACATCTCTAAAGCTGGGGATCAAGTTGTTAAGTATTATGGAATATCCAATGAACTAGAAAGTAATTTTGAGAATATTTGGGTTGAAATAAACGCTAATTCGCCTTTTTTAGCTGGCCAAATACAATTAGGTAAATATGAATTCCTTTTAATAGCACCAACCACTTCTAACACGGTT
>PMWA01000025.1 GCA_003166335.1 Methanobacterium sp.
GCGCGAATTTGGTTATCACCAGTACTGATAAATTAATGGATGGTCCAAGAGGCGGTTTAATGTCTGGAGATACGGATTTAATTGACTTAGTTAAATCGAAAGCTCATCAATTTGGTTTAGAAGCTCAGACACCTTTAATTGCAGGTATGGTAAGGGCTCTGGAAGATTTCAATCCAGAGCGAATTCTTAAAGCTCAAGAGATAAGGAAAGATATATATAAAATTTTAATAAATGATTTGAAAGAAATTAATCTAACTCCCACCGGATTCATGTTATTTCCTGAAGGTTTGATGAATGAACTGAAATATTTGAATGTTAAACACTCTTTAAGTTCGAAAGAAGCTGCACACATATTAGCTATGATTCTTTTAAGGGAATATAATATAATTACTATTCCTGCAGTGGGTATGCCTGGTGCTTCACCTACAATTCGTGTTGATCTAGCATCAAAGGATGCAGAACGTTTAGATAAAAATTATATTATTGATGCATTTAAGGGAAGTCTCTTAAGACTTAAAAGAATCAGTAATGATGAAAAAGCTTGCAGAAAAGTATTATATGATTAAAATTTCTATTGTAAGCTAGTTTCCAATTTTTCTGGAGAATTTTTTTTACCCATGAGTGAAATCGATGGATCCTATGGTGAAGGTGGAGGAGCTCTTTTACGTATATCTACAGCTCTTTCAGCTTTGACAGGTAAATCTATTCACTTAACTAATATTCGAGCAAAAAGACCTAAACAAGGACTTATGTCTCAACATTGCACGGCTTTAAAGGCAGTGGCACAGCTTACCCGGGCTTAGTATGAAGGACTCAAAATATGCTCTACTGAAATTTCATTTTATCCTGGAGATCTTCAAGGCGGTGAATATCATCTGGATATAGGTACTGCCGGTAGCATAACCCTGCTTCTGCAATCATTCATGATTCCTGCAGCATTTGCAGATTCTCCAGTAAAAATCACACTCAGGGGTGGTACCGATGTACGATGGTCTCTCCCTGTTGATTACCTCCTTAATGTGACTCTGCCTATATTGGAATCTATTGGTTACCATTCAAAAATTAATCTAATTCAGAGAGGACATTACCCAAGGGGAGGTGGACTATTAAAGGTACAAAATATCTCCAATTAAGAAATTAAAACCCTTTAATCTTCAGGAACTAAAATTAGATTATATAAAAGGTATATCCCATGCAGTTAAATTGCCAGAAAATGTATGTCTTGAGGCAAGCAAAAAGTGCAGAGAAAATTCTCATAAAGGAAGGTTATGAGGCAGATATTGAAATTCAACATTCAAATCAGGAGTTAGGCCCTGGATCAGGCATTGTTTTATGGACGGAAGGAAAGAGCAGAGTTGGCGGGAGTTCCATAGGTGAACCAGGTAAAAGGGCGGAATTGGTTGGACAGGAAGCTGTTGAAGAACTTCTATATCATATATCAAGAAATGCAGCTCTGGATAGATATATGGGTGATCATATCATCCCCTATATGGCTTTAGCTGGTGATTAAATAATAAAAACTGGAGAACTTACTCAACATGCCCTAACTAATATATATGCTGCTGAGGTTATCATTAAAAAAGAATTTAAAGTAGAGGGTAAATTAGAGAATCAAGCTATTGTAAGAGTCGATTAGATTCGAAGATAAGTTTTTGGAATCTAAAAAATAATTAGTGAGTTTTAAGCTAAGAATTAATTTTATTCTACTAAATTTAGGTAAATCAATCATTAATTTAGTTGGAAAAAAAATTTTCAAAAATAAAAGTTTATTTCTTCTCTTTTCTATTGATATGAGTGCATTCTCCAGATATAACTTTCCGAAGATTACCGTTATCCATTTCTAATACAAGTCTACCATTTTTACTTATACCAATGGCTTCTCCTCTTATAACACCGCCTTTTCTACGTAATTCAACGTATTTACCAACTGTCCCGGATAGTCTGCGCCATTTATTGAGTATATAAGGAAAGTTGTCTGCTTTAAATTCATTGTAATTATCCTCAAAGTTTTGTAGGAATTTTTGTATCAGTTCAGCTCCTCTTATTTCCCGTTCCAATTCTGCTTGGAGTGAAGTTGCAGTGTCACGTAATTCTGGAGGAATATCTATATTAAGATCAATTCCAATGCCAACTAAAACATATTCCACACCTATAATGTTTGTTTTTACTTCTGTTAATATTCCACTAACTTTTTTATTGTCGATCAATATGTCATTAGGCCATTTTATTTCCACATCTAAACCAAGTTCTTGAATTAGTGTTTCTGCAACTGCAACTCCAGTTACAAGTGTTAATTGGGGAGCTTTGTTGGGTTCCACATCAGGTCTGAGAATTATGGTCATCCATACTCCACCTGACGGTGATATCCATTTTTTCCCTCTACTACCCTTTCCACGGCGTTGTTTTCCAGCTATAACAATTGTACCTTCTGCTGCACCTTCATTAGCAAGCTTTTTCGCCACTAAATTAGTAGAATCCACTTCTTTAAAGAAATAAATTTTTTTTCCCATATAATTGGTTTGGAGGTTACTTCTAATTTCGTAAGGTAATACAATGTTGGTTTTATTTAAACGATAACCTGATTTTAGAGTATCAATAGGATATCCTTCTTCTATTAATGATTGAATTTCATCTGAAATTTCTGTTTTTGAAATATCAATTTCAGTTGCAATATCCTCAAGAGAAATATAATCTCCTTTTTTTTTATAAAAAACATTTAATATCTGGTCTTTACTCATTTAAGCCAACCTACTTTCCTTTATTTTTTGCAATGGATTTATTCATATAACTTGATACTGCCGCTGATACAGCAGCTACTTTTCTGGAGGGTAAAAATGTTGATTTAAGGCGTGTTTCCATGTCTTTATCTTCTTCTATAACCTTCAACATGTTATCCATGATCTCATTTTTATACTCATCTACAAAGTGAGTATGAAGTTTTCCCTCATGGAAATGGGGGCTGGCCATCATGGCTTTATCGAAGGGTATGGTAGTCTTAACTCCTAATATTATATACTCGGAAAGAGCTCTTCTCATACGACTTATTGCTTCTTCACGGTCTCTTCCCCAAACAATGAGCTTGGATATCATAGAATCATAATAGGAAGGTATGGTATAGTTATTATAAACTCCACTATCCACTCTTACACCTAAACCACCTGGAGAACGATATCCTGTTATTTTACCCGGATTAGGGGTGAAATTATTTAGCGGATCCTCTGCATTAATTCTACATTCAATGGCATGCCCATATACTCTTATTGTATCTTGAGGGCAGCATAATTCTTCTCCACAAGCAATTTTTATTTGTTCCTTTACGATATCAATACCTGTTATGGCTTCAGTTATAGGATGTTCCACCTGTACACGAGTGTTCATCTCCAAAAAATAGAAACTTCCATTAGAATAAAGGAACTCAACTGTACCTGCATTAGTGTATCCTATAAAAGATGCTGCATGTACAGCCACAGAACCCATCTTTTCCCGGAGTTTTCCCGTCATGACGGGTGAAGGCGCTTCTTCGATAAGTTTCTGATTTCTTCTCTGGATGGAGCATTCCCTTTCAGCTGCATGCATGATGTTATTATGCTCGTCTGCAATTATTTGGAATTCAATATGTCTGGGTTCCTGAATGTATTTTTCTAAATATACTGTGGCATCACCGAATGCAGATTTCGCCAGTGATTCAGTGGAATCTATGGCTCTTAAAAGTTCATCTTCTTCCCATATGATCCGCATACCGATACCACCACCACCTGCTGAGGGTTTTAACATGATAGGGTATCCTATAGATTCAGCCATTTTGATTGCTTCTGAAGAATTTTTTATCCCTTTTTCTGTGCCTGGCACTATGGGAACACCCGCGTTCTTCATCAACTTTCTAGCAGCTATTTTACTACCCATGGCACTTATAACTGATGATTTAGGCCCTATAAGTTTAATACCATGTTTTTCACATTCTTTTCCTAGGTTAGGGTTTTCCGCTAAAAATCCATAACCGGGGTGAATCGCTTCAGCGCCATACTTTTCTGCTGCATTAATAATCTTTTCTATATTCAAATAGCTTTTAACTGGAGCTGATTCTCCAATATTGTGTGCTTCATCGGCATATTTAGCAAAAAGTGAATTTTTATCTGCATCGGAGTAAATGGCTACGGTTTTAACTTCTAATTCTTTGCAAGCCCTCATTATTCTTATGGCAATTTCACCTCGATTAGCAATTAATATCTTGTTGAACATTTGTATCTCATCTTTAATTTTATTTTTAGATTATAGTTAATTTTAAAAATTGATTTTAGCCTTTAAACTATATTTAATATCTATACTCTAATTATTAATTTTTATTTTATAATTTTATATATCTTTTCTTCATTAAATATTAATATTGAAGTGATCTTAACTGTTGATTGGTTGAATTTATAACTATTTAAAGAATTTCTCGTTCATAATTAGGGATAATAAATTGAAAAATAGAACTAAAAATAGGATTTTTAATTAAATGATCACTAAAAAAATACATTTGGAGATGGCATTACAATCTATTCCAAGTTATCTAACTCCTAAAGTAGAGTTAGAACAATATAATACACCCGCAGGAATTGCTGCTGATGTACTGTGGAATGCATGTGCATTGGGTGATATTGAAGGATTAAAAGTGGTGGATCTAGGAACTGGCACGGGCATATTTGCCATAGGTGCTGCTCTTTTAGGTGCAATAGAAGTAGTGGGTGTGGATGCTGATCCTCAGGCTGTGGAAATTGCCCGTGTAGAAGCATCTAAAAAAGGATTAGAAGAGTTAACCAGATTCATTTCAGTGAATATAAGAAGTTTCAATGAAAAAGCAGACACAGTGATACAGAATCCTCCATTTGGGGCTCAGAAAGCCCATCATAAAGAAGCTGACAGGTTATTCATGAGTAAATCACTTGAAATTGCCCCTGTTGTCTATTCATTCCACATGTTAGAGACTGAGGAGTTTGTGAAACGATATTTCCAATCTTCGGGTGGTTTAATTACTCACAGATTCTATTACAGTTTTCCTATTCCCCATACCCATAATTTCCATCAAAAGGATGAAGTTAGAGTTAATGTAGTGGTCTTAAGAATTAAGAAGATAGAATGAATTAATTATGGTTTTTTTAATCTTATGTAATAATATTGAATGAAAACTTATTTTATGATGGATTAATTTACATAAATCTATTATTTAGTAAAAAAAAAGTTAATCAAAATGAATTTACATAATAATATATATATAAATGTATAGGAAACAGATTATTAAAGATGGAATCAAAACATTTATCCATCTTCATACCTGCTTCAATATTGGCCGAAACAAAAGACTTAAAGTTAAGAACTTATAAAATAGGTTTGATTGGAAGATCGGCTGCCCTGTTCCGGGTTGAAAGAATCGTAATTTACAGTGATAATTCAGAGAATAAAGAGGTAAAGTTTATTAGTGATGTTCTCACTTATATGAATACACCTCAGTACCTTAGAAAAAAGGTATTTCCTATAATTAAGGAGTTGCAATATGCTGGTATTCTACCTCCGCTACGCACTCCACATCACCCAACTGAAGAAGTCAGTCAAGGTGATTATAGACAGGGTTTAACCATAAAACGGACAAAAAAAGGCACTATCGTTGACATTGGTGCCGACCGTCTTGCGCTGTGCAAGGAAAAACTCAGCGTAAAAAAAGTGTTAAGTTTCCGGGTATTGAAGCTTGGCAAAGAAATAGTAATTGAACCTGATAAACCTAAGGTTTATTGGGGTTATAAGACTTTATCTACTTATAAGAATTTGCATGAAAGTATAGAAATGCTTAAACCAAAACCAGATCTGGTTATTGGAACAAGTAAATATGCTTCGCCCGTCACGTCTATTTTAGATGAAGTGAAATATAGTTTAAATGAATCCAAACGGATAGCTATTTTGTTTGGAGGTCCATATTCATGCTTACATGATCTTATTGATCAAAAGGAATTGGACTTTGAAGTGAACACCATTCCTACTCAAGGGACTAAGACAGTTAGGACTGAAGAAGCGATTATAGCAACATTATCTGTGTTTAATTTGCTCTTAAATACAGAATAACTCGTAAATGATACAGAATAACTCGTATATAATTTGTAAACTTGTGAATTAAGGAGGTAAATTTAAATGAGTAGACATCACCAACCCAGAAAAGGATCAATTGCATTTAGTCCTAGGAAAAGAGCGGCCAAGGAATCACCCAGAATAAGATCCTGGCCAGAAACAGATGAAACCGGGCTTCTGGGATTTCCTGGTTACAAAGTGGGAATGACCCACGTCACCATGATTGATACGACGAAAAACTCACCTACAGAGGGAATGGAAATTTCGTCACCGGTAACTATACTAGAAACACCCCCAGTAGTGGTAATGGGAATCAGGGCCTACCGAAAAGACACTCGTGGGCTGAAAACCATGAGTGACATTTTAGCAGGAGACTTGGATGAAGACCTAAAACGAAACATAACTTTTCCTAAAGAAAATGATGTTGAATCTAAATTAAATGAACTAAAAGAAAAAATTGATGAAATAGAGGATATAAGGGTCATAGTCCATACTAAACCCCGACTTGTTAGTATTCCTAAAAAGAAACCAGACATAGTGGAATGTGGAATTGGTGGAGTTAACTTAGAGCAAAAACTAGATTATGCAATAAGTGTATTAGGAAAAGAAATAAATAATGTTGATACGTTCTCTGATGGAGAACATATTGATACTATAGCCATAACAAAGGGTAAAGGAGTTCAAGGTCCAGTTAAAAGATTCGGAGTCAGAATACAATATGGAAAGTCTGCAAGAAGCAGTAAAGAAAGAGTAGTTGGTTCTATAGGCCCATGGACACCATCAAGAACCATGTGGACAGTTGCAATGGCAGGTCAAATGGGTTATCATAAAAGAACAGAGTATAACAAGAAAATACTTAAAATAGGCGATGTATCTGACACAGAAGATATAAATCCTGCCGGTGGTTTTATAAAATACGGCTTAGTGAAAAATAACTATGTGATGTTGAAGGGTTCTATTCCTGGACCTTCTAAACGTTTAGTGATTTTAAGAAAAGCAGTCAGACCACATGGAAAGCATAATGATCCTGTTCAAATATCTCACATAAGCACAGCTTCTAAGCAAGGAGTCTAAAAACTTGTATAATTATGATTCTAATTTCAAAAATTGTAACAATAATTATAATGGACTATTTAGAGTGATTTAAAATGAAGAAAATCAAGATTTATTCATTAGAAGGTGAAGTAATAGGTGAAATTGAACTTCCTGAAATATTCATGGAAGAATTCAGACCAGACCTAATTAAAAGGGCGGTTATATCTTCACAAACAGCTAAAATTCAGCCATGGGGATCAGATCCAATGGCAGGAAAACGCACCACGGCAGAATCTTTCGGTGCCGGCCGAGGAGCAGCTATGGTTCCCCGAGTTAAAGGATCAAGACATCCAGCAGGATCTAAAGGAGCTTTTGTACCCCAGGCTGCTGGAGGTAGGAGAGCTCACCCACCAAGGGTAGCTAGAATAATACATGAAAAAATTAATAAAAAGGAAAGAAGATTAGCCATAAGATCAGCAGTGGCCGCCACAGCTAAACCAGAAATAGTTGAACAAAGAGGTCATTGCATAGAAAATCTGCCCCAATTACCTTTTATAGTTGATGATGAACTTTCTAAAGTCAAGAAAACCAGCGAAACTCGGGAAATTTTCAAAAAACTTGGAATAATGGATGACGTAGTTAGAGCTAAATCTGGCCGTACTATAAGGGCTGGAAGAGGTAAAACTAGAGGAAGGAAATATAAATCACCTAAAGGTCCGTTATTAGTGGTTGGAGAAGATAAAGGAATTAGTAAAGGTGCAAGGAACCATCCTGGTGTGGATATTGTAGTAGTCAATAACTTAAATGCTGAACTACTTGCTCCAGGTACCCATCCAGGTAGACTCACCATCTATACTAAATCAGCCATAGAAAAATTAGGAGAGCTATTTACAAGTGAAGTAGGTGTATGAAGATGGATTCTTACTCAATAATCATGAAACCTCATTTAACAGAAAAAAGCATGAATGCTATTGATAAAAATAATGAATTAACTTTTGTGGTAAGAAGAAACTCCCGTAAACCCCAAATAAAAAGTGCATTTGAGGATCTTTACGCAGTTAAGGTGGAAAGTGTTAATACTCAGATTAATACACGCGGAGAAAAATTGGCCTATATTAAACTTGAAGCAGAGCATAGTGCAGAAGATATAGCCGTGAAGATGGGTATATTCTAAATGGGTGATTAAAAAAAACTTAATTTGATTTGAATTAAAGTGTTAAAAATTTCAACTTAATTTAACTATTAATAATGTATAATAAATTATTAAAATAAGTCGTTTAATGTCAAAATTGGTAAAGTTTTAGTCAAGTTTTTCGTAGGGACTAATAAGTATGAAGTATCTAATTATAAATTTGCCCATAGGAGGAATATTGAAATGGGAAAACGGTTAATAATTCAAAGGAGAGGAAGAGGAACTCCGACTTATAGGAGTGCATCACACAGATTTAAAGGTAAAATTGCCTATAGATCATATGATGAAATAGAAAAAGAAGGCAGTATCAAGGGAAAAGTAGTTGATATAGTACATGATCCTGGAAGAAGCGCCCCATTAGCTATGGTAAAGTTTGAAAATAATGAAAAAAGACTTATTTTAGCACCTGAAAGCATAAAAATTAATGATGATATCGTTTGCGGAATTTCAGCACCAATAAGCCCTGGGAATTCATTACCATTGGCTGAAATTCCAGAAGGCACTCCTCTTTATAACTTAGAGAAATATCCAGGAGACGGTGGTAGATTCGTCAGAGCTTCTGGAACTTACGCTTCTTTAATCACACACGACGTTGGTAAAGCCATTGTAGAATTACCATCTGGTGAATTAAAGGCATTCAACCCCCTCTGCAGAGCTACTGTAGGTGTAGTTGCAGGTGGTGGAAGAAAAGAGAAACCATTCCTTAAAGCAGGGAACAGACACTACGCCACTAAAGCTAAAGGTATAAAGAGCGTTGGTGTGAGAGGAGTGGCCATGAATGCAGTGGATCACCCCCACGGAGGTGGGAACAGGCAGCATCCTGGAAAACCAACCACGGTATCCAGACATGCACCAGCAGGTAGAAAAGTGGGTTCCATTGCAGCTAAGAGGACCGGTAAAAGGAGATAATTTCAACATAGATAAATTCCGAAATTCCTTAAATATATCTTAAGATCTAAAATAAGGGAATTAAAAGGAACTTTAAACAGAGAATTTTAAATAAATTAGTATTAAAGGAAAAAAAGATTATAACAAAGGAGGAGACTAATTGGCTAGAAAAGAATTTAATTATCGCGGTTATACGCTAAAAGAATTACAGCAGATGCCACTGGATAATGTAATCCAGCTATTCCCATCCAGACAGAAAAGATCCCTGAAAAAAGGATTTCTTCCTCGGCAGAAAAAGGTTTTAGAAAAAATAAGAAAGATTAAAAAAATGGGAAATCAAGGTGGAAAACCTCAAATAATCAGGACTCATTGTCGGGATATGATAGTCCTCCCCGAAATGGTGGGAATGACATTTGGAATTTACAATGGCAAAGAATTTGTGGAAGTTAACATCCAACCCGAGATGATTGGCAGTTACTTCGGTGAATTTTCAGTAACCAGACAAAGAGTTCAGCACGGAGATCCAGGTATGGGTGCAACTAGGTCGTCCATGTTCGTGCCTCTTAAATAAGGAGAAATTTAACATGGTTAAAATCAAATATGCTTACAATGAAGAGGATGAAGAAAAAATAGCAAAGTCGATTGGAAGATCCCTTAAAATATCTCCCAAGCACGCTGTTGAAATTTGCAATGCTATTAGGGGAATGGAACTGGCTGAGGCTAAAGATTATTTGGATGATGTAATTGAAATGAGAACACCAGTACCTTTTAAAAGACATAATAAGAAAGTAGGACACCGAAGAGGTCTTGAAGGGTGGCCTACTGGTAGATATCCAGTTAAAGCAGCCGCACATATATTAGATGTACTAATAAATGCTCAGGCCAATGCGGAATACCAAGGATTGGACACTGAAAACTTGAAAATACAACACATATCCAGTCATAGGGGAATTATAATACGAGGATGGACTCCTCGTGCTTTTGGAAGAGCAAGTCCATTCAACACTCCAACCACCCATATACAAGTAGTACTAGAGGAGATTCAATGATCGAAAAGGATTTTGTAACGGAAGGACTTAAAAGAACAAGAATCGACGAATTTCTGCAGAAAGAACTCGAAAGAGCAGGGTATGGTGGAATGGAGATTCAAGTCACCCCATTGGGTACTATGGTCGTAGTTTATGCAGAACGTCCAGGTATGGTAATTGGAAGGGGAGGAAAAACCGTCCGTAACATCACCCAGAATCTTAAATTAAACTATGAATTAGAAAACCCTCAAGTAGAGGTTAAAGAGGTTGAAGTACCTGAATTAAATCCTAAAATAATGGCTCATAAAATTGCAGCCATGCTACAGAGAGGTATGCACTTCAGACGAGTAGCTTACACTGCACTTAGGAGAATAATGGGTGCCGGAGCACAAGGTGTAGAAGTTACAATTTCTGGCAAAATTCGAGGCTCCAGATCCGCAGCTGCCAAGTTTAATGATGGATATATTAAAAAATGTGGAGAACCCGCTACCCGATTTGTTAGGGAAGGATTTGCCACAGTTCAACTTAAACCCGGTGTTTTAGGGATTTATGTTAGAATTATGCCTCCAGATATTGTTTTACCTGACAAAGTTGATATTTTAAAAGTTGAAATTGAAGAAACATCTGTTGATACTCTGGTAGAGAATATTGAGGAAGAATCTACTAGCCCTGCTGCTGAGGAAGCCGAATTAGAGGAGTCTTCTGAAACTACAGAAATACTGGATGAAATCAATGAAGAATCTGAGGATGAATCAAAAGTNNGATGAATCTGCGGAATCTGAGGAAACATCCAAAGATGTTGAAAATGACTCCGATTCGGATGAACCGTCTAATGAATCAAATACTGAATCAAAAGACGAACCTGGAGAAGAATCTTCAAATTAAATGAATAGAAGAGGTTATTCTATTAAATTGAGAATCACAATTATAAAAAAAGGATGTATAAAAAAATGGTAATACTAAGAAGTAGAGAAATTAGGGCAATGGAGATAGTGGAAATCCAGAAGAAACTGGATGAGCTCAAAGCAGAATATTCTAAAAATATTTCTAAAAATGCTGCTGCTGGAGTATATGATAATCCAGGTAAAATTAAAGAACTCAAAAAAACCATTGCTCGCGTGCTTACCATAATAAATGAAAAAACGAAGGAGAACTAAAATCGATGACAGTCTGTGAGATATGTGGCCTCCCTAAAGAACTCTGCGTATGTGAAGAGATAGCTAGGGAAATTCAAAAAGTTAAAGTCTACACAGTCAGAAGAAGATTCGGGAAACTCATGACCATAGTAGAGGGGATTGATGAGCACGATATCGATATAAAAGAACTGACAAAGGAACTAAAAAATAAATGTGCTTGTGGGGGAACTGCTAAGAATGGCCAAATTGAACTTCAAGGGGATCATAAAAGAAAAGTCAAGGAAGTTTTAGCCAATATGGGCTTTTCATCAGAAACCATTGAAATCAAAGATAGGGATGAACGAAGAGGTAGAAAGAGACGTTAAAAAATTTTTTGATCTCTTTATTTTAAATCCTACTATATGACAAATCATGATTACACCACAGAACATATTCCGGCACGAGTTTATAGGGCTAAAAGTTAAAGTCGTTGATAGTTCCCATGAAGGATTTAAAGGAATAAAAGGAAAAATTGTTGACGAAACCAAAAATACCATTAAAATAGAAGATGATGAAGGGAATGAAAAAACTATTCCTAAAAATGTGGTAACTTTACATTTCAATTTACCTGATGGTAGTAAAATCGAAATTGATGGTAAAATAATCGTTGCTCGTCCAGAAGATAGGATTAAAAAAAGATTTAGGAAACATTGATTAACAACAATGGTTTTGTGGATATAAAAAAAGTAATGAAATATTAAAAATTGATTAAATCTAAGTTGAATAGTTAATATGGTGATATTAATGATTGGCATTGACGTTACAGAACCAAAAACAAAATGTGATGATCCAAACTGCCCTTTTCATGGAAGTCTACCTGTACGGGGACAGATATTAGAAGGAATAGTAACCAGTGACAAGGCTGAAAGGACTATCACTGTAGAAAGAAGTTTTTATAAATTCATCAGTAAATACGAAAGATATGAGAAAAGAAAATCGAAGATAAATGCACATAAACCAGACTGTATAGATTTAAATGTTGGTGACGCAGTGAAAATTGCAGAATGCAGATCTCTAAGTAAAACTAAACATTTTGTAGTGGTAGAAGTCAAGGGAGATAAAAAATGAAGGCTCTTACATCTAACGTTGCAAAATCACTGCCCATAGGTGCTAGATTACAGTGTGTGGATAATACTGGTGCACGAGAAGTAGAAATAATATCAGTTAAAGGATACAAGGGTGTTAGAAGAAGATTAGCCAGTGCCGGTGTAGGTGACATGATTGTGATCTCAGTGAAAAAGGGTAATGTTGAAATGCGGAGAGAAGTCACTACTGCAGTTGTAGTTAGACAAAAAAAGGAATTTAGGAGAGCAGATGGTCTTAGAGTAAAATTTGAAGATAATGCTGCAGTAATAATAAGTCCTGAAGGAGTCATTAAGGGTTCTGAAATAAGGGGACCAGTGGCTAAAGAAGCAGCTGACCGTTGGCCTGCTATAGGGAGTGCTGCCAGCATAATAGTTTAGAATGATAAGATTTAGATCGTTCAAAAAATAATTATATTATATATTACTAATTTAAGGTGATTAATATGTCAAAACAGCCAAGAAAACAGAGAAAATTCCTCTATAATGCACCTTTACATGTGCGTCATAGATTAATGAGCGCAATTCTCTCTGAAGAGCTTAGAGAAAGATATGGGATAAGATCTCTTCCCGTGAAATCTGGAGACACCGTAGAGATTATGCGGGGGGATTTCAGGGAACATGAAGGAAAAGTGGAAAAAGTAGATCTTAAAAACTACCGACTTATGGTTGAAGGTGTTTTAGTACAGAAACCAGATGGAAATAAAGTTTATCACTCAATTCACCCTTCGAATGTAATGATAGTTGAATTGGATCTGGAAGATGAGGAAAGAAACGAATTAATAGAGAGGAAGGGATAAAAATGGCCATAATGGGTTCAAGAAAACATCTTAAACGATATAAAGCTCCAGAAAACTGGCCAATTCATCCTAAAGAGTATAAATGGACAGTTAAAACAAATCCAGGACCTCATCCTTTAGATGGTTCAATACCTCTCTTAATTATAGTGAGAGATATATTAAAAGTAGCAGATACGGCTAGAGAAGCTAAAATAATTATAAATAAAGGATATATTCTGATAGATGGACGAGTTATAAAAGATTACAAGTTCCCCGTAGGATTCATGGATGTAATCGAAATACCAAAATCTGCAAAGGTATACCGAGTGCTTCCAGATGAAAAAGGACGATTAACACTCCATCCCATATCTTCAGAAAACAAAGAATTTAAACTATGCCGTATTGAAAATAAAACAACAACCAAAGGTGGTAAAACACAGTTAAACCTCCATGATGGTAGAAACTGCCTATCGGAGGATTCACTTAAACCAGCTGATGTTATAATGCTCAAGATTCCTGAACAAGAAATTCAGGACCATATAAAATTTGAAAATGGTACAATCGGTCTTATAACTGGCGGAAAACATATTGGGGAAATTGGCAGCATTAAAGAAATAACTATTACCAAATCATCTATGCCAAACACTGTAGTCATAGAAAGTGAAAGAAAAACATTCCAAACCCTCAAAGATTATGTTTTTGTGTTAGGCAAGGATAAAACTGTGATTTCACTTCCAGGAGGTTTTTAAATGAATCCCATGGAAGAAGTAAAGATAGCCAAAGCTACTATTAATATTGGCGTAGGTGAAGGTGGAGAAAAACTTGCTAAAGCAGAAAAACTCTTAACCAACATCACTAATCAGAAACCAGTTCGTACTTATTCTAAAGTTACCAATCCCGAATTTGGTATTAGAAGAGGTCAACCTATAGCTTGCAAAGTTACTTTAAGGCATGAAAAAGCAGTTAAAGCTGTTAAATTGATTTTGGATGGTGTAGGTAACAGACTTAAATCCAGCCAATTCGACAGTCAAGGTAATGTTTCTTTCGGAATAGAGGAACACATAGAAATCCCGGGAATGCGATACGACCCGGACATAGGAATATTTGGGATGAATGTTTCAGTAACCTTTGAAAAACCAGGTTATAGAATAAAAAGAAGGAAAATTCAACGTAAAAATGTTCCCACAAAACATCAGGTCGCCTCTGAGGAGACCATTCAGTTTATGCAGGACAAATTCCAAGTTGAGATAGAATAGGTGGTAAATTGCCAAGAAAATATGGAAAAGCATCAAGAAAATGTAGAAGATGTGGGGATCATTCAGCCCTTGTGAGAAGATACGGGCTTATGTTATGCAGACAATGCTTCAGAGAACTCGCATCAAAAATAGGATTTAAAAAATATAATTAGAGGTGCAATTTATGACTCTTATGGATCCTCTGTCAAATGCTCTTACAAACATGCGTAACAACGAGATGCAGGGAAACAAGAGATGCACTATCTCTCCAGCATCTAAAATGATTGGTCATGTTCTAAGGACCATGCAAAAAGAAGGATATATTGGTGAATTCGAGTTTGTGGATGATGGTAAGGCAGGACAATTCATAGTTGAATTAGAAGGTAATATAAACAAATGTGGTGTTATAAAGCCTAGACACGCCATAAAAAATGATGAATTTGAAAAATTTGAAAAAAGATATCTACCAGCCAAAAACTTTGGTATTATAATCATGACAACCCCTCAAGGAATCATGACTCACAAAGATGCTAAAGATAAAGGCATCGGTGGTAGGCTTTTGGTATATATTTATTAAGGTGATAAAAAATGGCTCAAGCAGTAGTGATTCTTAGGGAAGAAATTCCTATACCCGAGGGTATTGAAGTTACCATCACCGATGAGGTGGCTGTAACTGGATCAAAGGGTGAGCTTAAAAGGAATTTTAAGCAGAGAGCAATTAAAATTTTGAAAGATGATGGAAATATTGTTTTAGAAGCTCAATTCCCTAAAAAAAGAGATAAAGCCATGCTGGGAACTATAAAATCCCACATAAATAATATGATTATAGGTTTAACTGATGGATTTACTTACAAAATGAAGATTGTTTACGCTCACTTTCCAATGACTGTAAAAGTTAATGAAGGTAAAGTTATCATCGAAAATTTCCTCGGTGAAAGGCATCCGCGGACTGCTAAGATTTTAAGCGATACAAAAGTCCAGATTAAGGGTGATGAGGTTATTGTAAGTGGTGTTAACAAGGAAGATGTGGGACAAACAATGGCTAACATTGAACAGGCCACTAAGATAAAAGGTAGGGATCCTAGGGTATTCCAAGATGGAATATACCTTGTAGAAAAACTTTAAGGTGATCCAAAAATGAAAAAACCACATTTTAAACGACAGGAATGGCACAGATACAAAAAACTTGGAGATAAATGGAGAAAAGCCCGGGGAAAAACCAGTAAAAGGAGAAGATATGAGGCAAGGAAACCAGCGATGCCTACTATTGGTTACGGATCTCCCAAAAAAACTAGGGGATTACATCCTTCTGGATATCAGGATGTGTTGATTTCTAACATGATGGAACTAGAAAGTTTAAATTCAGAAACCCAAGCAGGGAGAATCAGTTCCAAAATAGGTAAAAGAAAAAAGGAAATCATGCTTGAGAAAGCACAGGAACTAAAAATTAAAATCCTGAATAAGGGACTATAAACAGGACAAACTTAATAGATGTCTAAAAAATGCTTATCATCAAAAATCTGATATGAGACAGCCAAAAAAAGATAGAATTTATATAATGGATGTAAAAGATATGCATCTTAATTTTTAATCCTAAAAGTATAGATGAACCATGAAGTATTGATTAAAAATGTAATTTGAGGAACTTAAAATGGTTCTAATTTTTGGGATGTATAAAAAATTTTGATCAATCACATTTTTTTAATTTGGTTGATTGAGAGGGAGGTTTCTTTATGAATCTTACTACTCAAAAAAGATTAGCTGCGGATATACTCAAAGTAGGAGTAAACCGGGTTTGGATAGATCCTGAAAACATAGAGGAAGTATCACGGGCTATAACTAGAGAAGGGGTAAAACAACTTATAGATAATAAGATTATAATAGCAAGACCCCAGAAGGGTATAAGCAGCTACAGATCAAAGAAAATTGCAGAACAAAAAAAGAAAGGAAGAAGAAAAGGCCGCGGTAGTATAAAAGGAGCTAAAGGCGCTAGAAACCCTAAAAAGAAAGCTTGGATGACTACTATAAGGGCTTTAAGGAAAGACTTAAAGGGCATGAGGGATAACCGGGACATAAATAGAACCACCTATAGGAAACTTTATAGAATGGCTAAGGGTGGTGCATTCCGAAGCAAATCCTACATGAAAACCTACGCTAGGGATCATGACCTTCTAAGATAAACAGGGGATTTTATAAATGGCACACGGATCAAGATATAAATTAGCATTTAAAAGAAGAAAAGAAGGAAAAACAAATTATAACGCAAGATTAAAACTTATAACGTTAGACAATTCCAGAATGGTCGTAAGGATTACTAATCAGCATGTAATATCACAAATAATAAAAGTCAGTTCCAAAGGAGATGAAACTTTAGTTTCAGCTAATTCTAAGGAACTGGAAAAATTCGGATGGAAGGGTAATGGAAAAAACACTTCTGCTGCTTATCTCACTGGATTTTTATTTGGAAAAAAATCTTTAATAGAAGGAATAGACGAGGCAACATTAGATATAGGTTTAAAATCTTCCATCAGGGGTTCAAAAGTATTTGCAGTTCTTAAGGGAGCTGTAGATGCCGGACTTAATGTACCATATAATGATAAAATTTTACCTGATGATGAAAGAATTAACGGCACTAAATTTGCTGAATACGCCAAAAACCTCAACGAAAATGAACTTAAAGAAAAGTTTTCACATTATTTAGAGAGGGATTTTTCACCTGTAGACCTACCTAATCACTTTGAAACGGTTAAAAATAAGATTGAAACCGAGGTATCATCATGAGTAATGAAGAATGGGAGCCTAAAACAAATCTGGGACGTATTGTAAAGGAAGGTAATATAACAGATATAGATGAAATTTTTGAGAGAGGCCTTCCTATAATGGAACTGGAGATAGTAGATGCACTGCTACCAGATCTAGAAGAAGAAGTAATGGATGTTAATCTTGTCCAGAGAATGCATAAATCTGGTAGAAAAGTTAATTTCCGCGTTATAGTAGCTGTAGGTAATAAAAATGGGTATGTTGGTTTAGGACAGGGCAAAGCCAAAGAAGTAGGTCCCGCCATAAGAAAAGCCGTTGATGATGCTAAATATAATATAATAAAAGTTAGAAGAGGCTGCGGTGATTGGGGATGTGTTTGTGGGAAAGAACATACCGTTCCATTTAAGGTAGAAGGAAAAGTTGGAAGTGTAAGAGTAACTCTTATGCCCGCCCCTGGTGGGGTGGGACTAGCTTTAGGAAACGTAGGTAAAACCATCCTCAGACTAGCCGGTATAGATGATGTCTGGTCTCAAACTCGAGGTCAAACTCAAACCACTATAAACTTTGCAGGAGCAGTTTTCGAAGCCCTGAAGCATTTGAGTACTGTTAAAGCAAGTAAATCGGATCTAGAAAATCTTGGAGTGGAATGTCCTTATTAAATCCATAAAAAGCTCAGAGAATTTTTTAGAACACAATTGACAATATTATAAGGTGATAAAAAAATGATTGCAGCCATAAGAATAAGGGGCAGAACAGGTTTAAAAAGAGAAATTGAGGATACCATGAAGATGCTGCGGCTTACTAGAATAAATCATGCCGTTATGCTTGATGAAAATCCTAATTATCTGGGAATGCTCAGGAAGGCAAAAGATTATATAACTTGGGGTGAAATCAGGGAAGACACTATTATTAAGGTTATAAGTAAAAGAGGAAAGCTCCCCGGCGGTGTCCAAGTTACAGAAGAATATTTAAAAGAGAACACTGATTACTCTTCCATTGAAGAACTTTCCAAAGCAGTGATTGAAGGTGCAAAACTAGAAAAATCTGGCGTAAAACCTATTTTTAGATTACATCCCCCTCGTAAAGGTTATAAAAACATTAAAAAAACCTACAATGAAGGCGGAAGTTTAGGATACCGGGGAGAAAATATAGAAGAACTCATAAATAAAATGATTTAAGTACCCTAAAATTTTTCCTGATCCAAAAAAAGGAAATGAGATTAAAATCATTAATTAAAAAATAATAAATCTCTATTAAAAAGAGACTTTAAGAAATTTAAACTTAAGTTAAAGGTTTGATCACGAATGATAAGAAAAACTAAAAAAATATGTAAAATGCGAGGCTCAAGAACCGTGGGAGGAGGTTGCTCCAAGATGAGGAGAGGAGCAGGCCACCGTGGTGGAAGAGGAATGTCTGGAGGTCACAAACACATGTGGACTTGGATAGTTAAATATGATCCCAAACATTATGGAAAATACGGTTTTAAAAGACCTCAAAAAACTATAAAAAGATTTAAAACAGTAAATCTTGATTTCATAGATGAAAAAGCAGCCGGAATGGTTGATAAGAACTTAGCAATCCAAGAAAATGGGATTATAGTGATAGATGTAACCGAGTTGGGATATAATAAAGTATTGGGAAATGGTAAAATCACACAGCCACTTAAAATCAAATCCCCTAAATTTTCACAGACGGCGTTAAATAAGATTGAAAATGCTGGTGGAGAGGCAGTCGTCATTTAAAAAATTTATTTTATAAACTATCAAATTATTCAATTTACAAATTAAAGACTGATTATAATATTTTTCAAGTAAGGAGTGAAATCATTGATTGAAAAGCTGGAGCCTATTTTTTCCCTTATCCCTCAGGTTAAATCACCTGATTATAGGGTTCCATTTAGGGAAAAGCTTAAATGGACGGGAATAATCCTCATATTATATTTTATTTTGGGTATAGTAGCTTTATATGGCCTAAGCCCTACAGCTGTGGACCAATTCGGAGGACTTCGAGCCGTACTGGCTGGTAGCTTCGGTTCTATCATCACTTTAGGTATAGGGCCCATAGTTTCCGCATCCATCATATTGCAGCTCCTGGTTGGGGGAAAAATTATTGATCTAGATCTTAGCCAACCAAGAGATAAAGTTATATTCCAGGGTACTCAGAAACTCCTTGCAATCTTATTTACAATATTTGAAGCTGCAGTATTAGTTCTCAGTGGTGCACTACCCCCCGCTGATCCCTCATTTACAGGGATATTACTACTACAAATCATCATTGGAGGAGTACTCATTATATTCCTTGATGAAGTTGTATCCAAATGGGGATTTGGAAGTGGTGTAGGGTTATTCATAGCAGCAGGAGTGGCTCAAACAATCATTGTAGGAACATTTAACCCTCTCTCCTCACCAACATCTCCCGGAGTACCTGCCGGAGCACTGCCTCATTTCATATACACCTTAACAACAAGTTCACCTGATTTAAGCCTTCTATTACCTGTGTTTGCTGTTATAGTGGTATTCGCCGTGGTTGTTTATGCTGAAAGTATGCGAGTAGAGATACCAGTATCTTACGGTGGTGTTAAAGGAGCACGTGGAAAGTATCCTCTTAGATTCATATATGCTAGTAATATGCCGGTTATATTAACCAGTGCACTTCTCTTGAACGTGCAACTTTTCGCAGAAATGTTCCAGAAATTAGGTTTCCCCATTCTAGGTACAGTCTCTAATGGTAAAGCAATAAGCGGTTTAGCCTTATTACTCACATATCCTACTGTTAGTACAATATTCACTAATCCATTGGAAGTGATAGTCTTTGGAATAGTGTTTGTAGCGTCATGTATATTATTCGCCTGGTTATGGGTTGAGTTAAGTGGAATCGGCCCTAAACAGGTTTCAAAGCAGTTATATCAGATGGGTATGCAGATTCCAGGTTTCCGAAGTAGTAGAGGACATTTCGAGAGAATTCTTCAAAAGTACATTCCTGCTATAACTATAATGGGTGGTGCATTTGTAGGTTTCCTAGCCTTCGGAGCAGATCTCACGGGTGCTCTAGGTGGAGGTACAGGAGTTCTGCTTACGGTGGGTATAGTATACAGATTATATGAAGAATTAGCCCAAGAACAGATGATGGATATGCACCCTATGCTCAGAAAGTTTTTGGAATAAAAAAAATAGAGTTAAGATAAAATTTTATAAAATAAATATATCAAAATTCAAGAGAGGATTTATAGGATGAAAGTGGTCGTAATAGCTGGAATTCCAGGTTCAGGCAGTACAACAGTACTGGAGAATGCATTGGAAATCTTGGAGTATACCCATGTTAATTATGGTGATGTGATGCTTACTATAGCTCAAGAAATGGGATTAGCGGATGATCGAGACTCTATAAGAAAATTATCTCCTGATGTGCAGAAGGAAGTTCAGAGGAAAGCTGCAAAAAATATAAGAGAAAGGTCAGAGGAAACTAATATAATAGTAGATACTCATTGTACAATCAAAACACCTCATGGTTTTTTACCAGGACTTCCTAAATGGGTGCTTGAGGAGTTACAACCCGATCAATTCGTATTGATTGAGGCAGACGGTGACGAGATAATTTTACGAAGAATCAATGACACATCCAGAATTAGGGATGTGGAGAAACTTAAAGACATCAATCTTCATCAACAAATGAATAGGGCAGTTTCAATGGCTTACGCTGCCTTAACTGGTGCAACCGTTCAGATAATTATGAATCATGATAATCGATTGGATGAATCTGTTGAGAAAATTATTAGAACTCTTGAATAATTTATTAAATTTAAAAAAAAATTTATTAAAACTGAAAACTATAATAGTTTAGGATAAGAGGTATGTGAAAAATGGCGATTCAAATTTTAAATCAAATCCTGAATCCGGTGTTAACTCCTTTACTTCACTTAGTGAATGATCCACATAATCCGGCATTTGGATTAATGGTAGGAGTATTAATAATAGCTACTATAGTGGCTTTTATAATCACCCTGGCTAATAAGCTACTAGTAGATCAGGATCGATTACAGTTTTTACAGAAGGAGATGAAAGTATTCCAACAGGAAATGATGCAAGCTCAAAAATCAGGCGACCCCAAGGTTATGAAGGATGCTCAGAAAAAACAGTCTGAATTCATGGAAATCCAGAAAGAGATGATGTTCAACTCATTCAAACCTATGATAGTGACTTTTGTTCCTATAATAATCGTATTTTATTGGATGGCGCAGAATCCTGCAATAACTCATTTTTACGTGTTATTACCTGCATTAGCCTATTATGTGTTATTAGTGCCGTTATTCCACATGTTTTACCATCCCTCTGCTTTCGTGCCTGCTAATGTCATGGCTATTGAATGGTTAGGTTGGTATATTCTATGTTCATTTGCCATGTCTTTAATATGGAGAAAATTCTTGGGACTTAAAGGAGCTATGTAATAAAAAGATAAGTTTAAGAGGTGTATTATAATGCCAGCGTTAAGATATAGATCTAGATCATATAAGAGAACTTTTAAGAAAACTCCTGGAGGAGTAACGGTATTACATTATAAGAAGAAGAAACCATCCAAACATTTATGCGCGGATTGTGGTAAATTACTTCATTCAGTCCCCCGGGGAAGACCTTATCAAGTAAGAAAACTTTCAAAATCAAAGAAAAGACCTAATAGACCATATGGTGGATATCTTTGTTCAGAATGCAGCCGTAAAATGTTTAAAAAAGAGGCCAGATCCTGATGATTATAACCATCGGCGGATTGGCTGGAAGTGGTACAACTACAGTATCAGAAATCCTGTCTAAAAAGATGGGAATTCCTTATCTTTCAGCAGGGGATATATTTCGTCAGATGGCAGCCGAATGCAACATGACTATATTAAAATTTAGTAAATATGCTGAAGATAACTTAGATATTGATCGTGAAATAGATCAAAGACAAGCTCAGATAGCTGATGAAAGTGAAGATCTAATTGTTGAAGGAAGACTTTCCGCATATTTTGTAGAAGCTGATCTTAAAGTTTTTTTCACAGCCCCATTAAGTGTTCGTTCTGAGCGAATCAGTAGAAGAGAAAATAAACCTTTAAATATTGTAGAGAAAGAAATTTTAGAGAGAGGAAAAAGCGAGGCTAGGCGTTATCAGGAATTACATGGAATAAACATTAATGATCTTGAGATTTATGATCTTATCATCAAAACTAACAGTTTCCATGCTGAAAGCGTCACTCAAATTATATTAACAGCAATTGAGGTGATTTAATGCCAGCCATAGAAGTTGGAAGAGTTTGTATTAAAATCGCGGGAAGAGAATCAGGCGAAAAATGTGTAATTGTAGAGATTATAGATGATAAGTTTGTAGAAGTGGTGGGTAAAACCATAAAAAATAGAAGATGCAATATTAAACATTTAGAACCAGTGGATCAGGTAATTGAAATTAAATCTGATGATGTTGAAGCAGTTAAAAAAGATTTAGAATCCATTTTGGCGTAAATACTTAAGAATAAAAAATGTTTTTTATGAGCTTATTAAAGTTAAGTTTGAAGCATTTGAATTAATGTAAAGGTTTTATTGATGGTAGAACTCCTCCACAAGGCTGAGGGTGAAACAAACCCTGAATATGGTTGTCCGCCTGATGAAAGATCTATAGAGGATCATATTTCTAAGGGTATTATCAATTTAGATAAACCGTCAGGCCCAACCTCCCATGAAATAGATTCCTGGGTTAAAAAAATACTTAATGTGGATAAAACAGGTCATGGAGGAACTTTGGATCCTCGAGTTACAGGTGTGCTTCCCATAGGCATTAATCAAGCTACTCGAGTTATTGAACTTCTGCTTCAGGCCCCTAAAGAATATGTATGTCTCATGAGGTTGCATGAAGAGGTTGATGACTGTAGTATAGCTAGTATACTTCGAGAATTTCAAGGAAAAATATTCCAGATTCCACCGGTTAAATCAGCAGTTAAAAGAGAATTAAGAGTACGTAGAATATACTATGTTGATCTACTTGAGATGGATGGACAGAATGTTCTTTTTAGAATAGGATGCGAAGCCGGAACTTATATCCGGAAATACTGCCATGATATTGGTGAAGCATTAGGATCTGGCGCACATATGGCAGAGCTTCGCAGAACTATTGTCGGTTCCTTCAGGGAGGATAAAACCCTTAAAACCTTACAGAATTTAACCGATGATTATTGGCAGTTGACTGAGGAAGGAGATGAATCGGCACTAAGAAATACTATACTGCCTATGGAAAAAGCATCATGTCACCTGCCTAAATTGGTGGTTAGAGACTCTGCAGTGGATGCATTATGTCACGGTGCCGATCTGGCTAGTGGTGGAATCTTATCTCTTACATCAAATATTGAGAAGGGATCACTTGTTGCCCTGAAGACTTTGAAGGGTGAGTTGATAGCAGCTGGGGAAAGCCTCTATAATTCTAATGAGATCTGCGAGAAAACTAAAGGTATAATGGTGGATATAAAAAAGGTTTTTATGGAACCTGGAACATATCCAAAGATGTGGAAGTAAAAACCCGCTCTTTAATATGAACTTCCAAAATTATTCGAATCTTAAATCCGGATGTAGCTTAACCTTTTATGAATGAGTTAGAGTTCATTTAGATTTGTTATTCTACTTATGCCGGGATAGCCTAGCCAGGTACGGCGCAAGACTGGAAATCTTGTGGAGCTTTGCTCCTCCTGGGTTCAAATCCCAGTCCCGGCGTTTCAAAATAAATATAAATTAATAATAAACAATTGATCAAAAAAATGATTTTAATTAAATCCGTATAAACATGGAAATTTGGAGGTTAATTAGTATGGAAGAAGAATTTAAACACATGGTCCGTATTGCCAGGAGAGATTTGGATGGTAATAAATCAACCGTAAACGCCCTTGCAGGTGTAAAAGGTGTGGGAATTGCATTATCAGGGGCTTTATGCACGTCTATGAATTTAGATTTAAATCAAAAAATCGGATATCTATCTGATGATAAAATTACTGAAATTGAAGGTGCAATGAGAGATCCTAAAAAATTCAATCTCCCTGATTGGATGTTAAACCGACGTAATGATTATGAAACTGGTGTAACAGTCCATCTCATAGAATCTGACTTAATGATGCGTCTTAGAGATGATTTGAATCGAATGAAAAAAGTTAGAAGTTATAAAGGCAGAAGGCATGAAGTAGGATTACCCGTCAGAGGTCAAAGAACAAAATCCACCTTTAGAAAAGGAATATCAGTTGGAGTTAGGAAAAGAAGAGCAAGGCAAGTATAAAACTTATAATAGGAGAAATTTATTATGGGACATCCAAGAAAATCAAGGAAAAAATATGATACACCATCCCACCCCTGGAATGCGGATAGAATAAAAGAAGAGAATAAATTAGTCTTGAAATATGGGCTTAAAACTAAGAAAGAGATCTGGAAAGCTGAAACAATGGTTAAAAGGTATAGGAGGGATGCTAGGCAACTTCTAGGTATGTCTAGTGAACATACTCCGGCTGAAAGAAATCAGCTTTTAAGCCATCTGATGAGATTAGGTTTCCTGGGAGAAGAAGCTAAATTGGAGGATGTATTAAATCTCACCACAGAAGATGTGCTCCGAAGAAGATTACAAACCATGGTACATCAGAAAGGATTGGCTAACACTGCAAAACAATCTCGAATTATGGTAGTACATGGACACATAGCTCTTAACGGTAAAAAAATAGATGCACCTAGTTATCTGGTAAAGCATGGTGAAGAAGGTCTCATAGGATTTTATGAAGGCTCCGTAATGGAAAAATATCATAAGGATCAGGTTTCCAAGGCTGGAGAAAAAACAGAATAATAAGATATTCCATAAGAAATATCAAAACAATATAATATATTAAATTTATCAAATTAATTTAGGTGAAAATTAATGGCGGAAAATGAAAAATGGGGTGTAGCTAACATTTACTCCTCTTTTAATAATACAATAATCACAGTAACTGATCTCACGGGAGCAGAAACCATTACTCAATGGTCAGGTGGTAAAGTAGTAAGAGCAGACAGACAGGAATCATCACCATTCGCAGCTATGGAAGCAGCCTCCAGGGCAGCAGATGACGTAAAAGAAAAGGGAATTATAGGATTGCACATCAGAGTAAGAGCACCTGGTGGAAACGGTCCCAGAACACCCGGACCTGGGGCTCAAGCCACAATAAGAGCTTTAGCAAGAGCAGGCATAAGAATTGGTAAAATCGAAGATGTAACTCCAATACCTCATGATGGTACCGGAAGACCGGGAGGTAAAAGGGGGAGAAGGGTCTAAATGAATATAGACATTAAAAGTAAAGATGAAAAAAATATCGTACTAATAGTTGAGGGTGTAGATGTACCATTTGTAAATGCATTGAGAAGAATTTGTATGGTTGAAATTCCCACCATGGCAGTAGAGAATGTTGAAATATATAAAAATGATTCACGTATATTTGATGAAGTTTTATCACATAGATTAGGTTTAATTCCACTCAAAACGGATCTAGACTCAATTACATTAAGAGAAGAGTGTGATTGTGAAGATCACTGCCCTCGTTGTAGTGTTTCACTCGTTCTGAAAGAGACTGGTCCTAAAGTAGTTTACTCTGGAGATCTTACTTCACAAGACCCTAAAATTATCCCGGTTTATGACAGAATTCCACTTCTAAAGTTAAGAGAGGGAGAAGAAGTGGAATTAGAGGCTATAGCACAACTAGGAATTGGTTTAGAGCATGCTAAATGGCAGCCTACTACTACTTCCGCTTACAAGTACTACCCATTAATTACTATTGATCCAGAAAAATGTGAAGTCTGTGCAAAATGTGCTGGAGAGTGCCCTCGTGGAGTTCTACAGTTTGATGAGAAAGAGAATAAGATAATTATTTTGGATCCTGAACAATGTACAATGTGTAAAACTTGTGTTAAGGATTGTGAACCATCAGCAATAACTGTAGAAGGTAGAGAAGATAAATTCATATTTAAAATTGAAACCGATGGATCATTATCTCCAGAAGAGGTAATAATAACGGCCTGCGATATACTAGCTCAAAAATCTGATAAAATATTAACCTTTAATGAAAAGGAGTAAGTTATAAATGATAACACAAAAGACCAACCCCAAGATCACAGGACTTATAAAAAGTCTTAAAGAAAACTCATACCAGAAAGAAGCACCCATCTGGAAGGATGTATCTCGAAGACTTGAAAGATCAACTAGAAGACAGGCTGAGGTTAATATATCTCAGTTAAACCGTTTCACATCTGCTGATGAATTAGTTTTGGTGCCAGGTAAAATTTTAGGAAGCGGTAGGCTGGATCATAAGATTAAAGTAGCGGCACTGAGTTTCTCTAGTTTGGCTAAAGATAAAATAGAAACCGCTGGTGGTGAATGTCTCACCATAATTCAACTTATGGAGAGTAATCCCAAGGGCAGTGGTGTAAGAATAATAGAATAAAAAAAATATTTTGCATTATTTAATAATGGGTAAGGTGTATTTAAAATGATTATAGATGGCGAAGGACTCGTACTAGGAAGACTTGCCAGTAAAGTGAGCAAGAAACTTTTAGAAGGTGAGAGTATAACGGTTTTAAATGCTGACAAAATTCTTATATCAGGTACTAAAGAATGGGCCTATATAAAATATAAACAAAGAATTGACAGGGCCAGTATTTCCAATCCTAGGACAATGGGACCTAAATATCCCCGCAGACCTGATGATATATTCCGGAGAACAGTAAGAGGCATGCTTCCTTACAAACAATCTACGGGTAGAGAAGCTTTTAAGACACTTAAAGTTTATGTGGGAGTCCCAAATGAATTTAAAGGTCAAGAGACCTTACAACTACCTGAAACGATGCCTAGACACATCAAAAAGAGTGTTGAATTAGGAAAAATATCTCGATTACTTGGATCAAAATTTTAATTCTATTTAATGTATAAAACTTAAAAATTAAATAAAAAAATTATGGTAGTGTTTAATAATGAAGAAGGTAATTCATACAAGTGGAAAGAGGAAAACTTCAATAGCTAGGGGAAGATTCCGTGAAGGAAAAGGTAGAGTGAGGATAAATAAACGCCCTGTAGTATTATACCAACCGGAATTAGCTCGACTCAAAATCAACGAACCACTCACATTAGCAGGTAAACTGATTGAAAATGTGGATATTGACGTTAGAGTTGTAGGTGGAGGAGTAATGGGTCAAGCTGAAGCTGCAAGGATGGTTATAGCTAAAGGATTAGTGCAATGGACTAGTGATATGGATTTAAAGGAAAAATATGCTCAGTATGATCGAACTATGTTAGTAGGTGATCCCCGCCGTAGTGAACCAAAAAAATATGGTGGAAGAGGAGCTAGAGCACGAAGACAGAAAAGTTACAGGTGAAACAATTACCAATTTTAAAGATGGTTTATTATGATTCCAATAAGATGTTTAAGCTGTGGTAAAGTAGTATCAGGTTATTATGAGGAATTTCAGAAAAGAACACAGGATGGAGAAAATCCTAAAGATGTTCTTGATGATCTGGGACTTAACAAATATTGCTGTAGAAGAATGCTCATAGCCCATGTTGAAGTTTGGTAGGGGCCGTAGGGTAGCTTGGTCCATCCTGCAAGACTGGGGGTCTTGCGACTTGAGTTCGAATCTCAACGGCCCCATCAAAATTTTAATTTAGTTGTTAAATATTCTTTATGGTCTTACACTTGTTACAATTACTACAGAGGGCTTGATTAATTCCTAAATTTCATCATACGCATATAAATGATGCGTTGAAATTATGTAGGATTTCGATGAACCTCTAATTTTCACGAGTTGTATATTCGCCATTTATAAGCAGACCAATAAATATGAAGGTTTATAGAAATCCTCTATAATTTTATCTCTGTTTCATTGGTAAGTCATATTTCCCAGATCATTTCATAGCTTTGAGCTACCCGAGAACACACCGAAAGTACAGCAGCAATAAGAGAAAAAAAACTAAAGAAAAAGTTTTAGTTTTCCAAATTTTTTGCCTCAAATATTAAATCAAATTGTATGCTTTCACTTGATCCTAGATGATGGGATATTCTTCTGGTTGCCAGCTCAGATTTTCGGAAATCAAAAATCCTTGCTCTTTTTTGACTAGGTATCTCTAACCTAGACGATCTAAACTCTTATTTAGGCTTCACCCAAGATTCTTAATGTGATGTTTTATTGTTCTAGCTATCAATTGAAAAGTATGCAAAAACTACCCCCCTCAAATATTGGACTACCTCCGATAGAGAGTCAATTGGATATGATTTCAATAAAATGCTGAATGTTTTCGCTATCTTGGTATTTTTTGTGTTTCTCAAGTTGCAGGATTTAGATTTGGTTAGTTCTATTGCCTGGATTGTTTTTTTTCGCAAACTT
>PMWA01000089.1 GCA_003166335.1 Methanobacterium sp.
ATAAACTATAGGAAAACCTTTTATATATGAAACTATATATTAAGATTAACTAATTTTGAAATTCAAGTTCATATAACCGACCATGGGTTAAAAATATCAGTGAATAGTATACATTTAGAAATATTGACTTAATGGCTAATTTATTACAGTTTTAGTAAATGAAATCAAATTTTCTATCCAATTTTTTTTTTGATATATAAAAAAATTTATTTTTATAATATAAATTCTACTTCGTTATAGGTTTGTTTAACGAAGTAGAATTAATACATTAAAATTAAATAATATTACTGATAATATGACAATTAATTTCATAAAACATGGAGAAATGATCATTTATCCATCAGATGGGCTATATGTAATGATAAATTTATATCCATATTAACAATTTTTTATAACTTATATTTTAGATAATTAAAAATTATTTATGATAACCTGAAAATTGTAGTTCTATAATTTTTTTTTATTACAAGTGAATTTATAAACCGTGAAATATAAGGCCTGTCCGAACTTATTCATACCAATCCCGATGGTCAAGAAGTATATGATGATATAATGAAAAAAATAGAAGAATTCTGGTTAAGCAAAAATTAAAAAATGTGTTTTTAAATTCTTAAATTAAATTTTATTGAAAAATAAAAAGTTAAAAAAATTATTAAAATTTTTTATTTCTTTTTTTTCTTTATGTTTTCCCCACCTGAACCTGGAGGGTTAACTTTAACGTCTCCATATTCTTTTTTAAGAAGTTCCGGGTCTTCTTTTTTAAGGAGATCAGCAGGTGCTCTTTCCATCCCCTCTTCTTCTTCTGTTGACCAAATGTCAGCGTCTTTTTCTTCTTTAGCCATTTCCCTCTTTTCTTTATCTGTCAATTTCTTTTTCTTTTCATCCATTTTCTATCTACTCCTTTTCATAAAACAAATAACAAAAAAAATCCCAATTTTTTGTAAAAGCAAAATTTTTCTTAAGATAAAAAAAATATATTGACTAAATTCAGTTTAACTAACTCTATTACAATATATTACATCCTAATGAATATACAATTTTCGGTAGTAGGAAATTGATTAATAAAATATAGTTTTGTTATAAAAAAAAATATTCATGGTATTAAATAAATTATAATAAATTAAAAAATTAATAACATTAAGTGATTTTTAAAATAATTGAAGCTTAAATTTTATTTAAAAAATAAATTTTTTGTAATATTATACTTTTTATTGTTCATACTTGTAGTTTTTAAGTGTTCTATTTATGTACTTTTAATATTTTTCTGATTTTAAATTGTGCTAATGTTTTAGATCTCTATAATATAGTAGCTATTATTACAGTTATAATGAAAAATATTGCAGTGATCTCTGAATTTATAAATAAAATTGATTAACTAATTTTTGTTTTCTCGGTTTAAAAAAGTTAGTATAAGAATAAACTATAGGAAAACCTTTTATATGTGAAACCATATATTATAATTAACTTTTTTTGGATTTTAACTTCATATAACTGACCATAGGGTTAATGAAAGGATTGTTTAACGAAGTACAATTAATACATTCAATGAAATAAATAATCATACAAAATATTAAAACAATTAAATTTCTTAAAATTAAAGAAAATAACCATTTATCCACCAATTAGGCTATATGTAAACGATAAATTTACAATATTTTTTTGGTTGTTTTAATTATTGCTACTATATTTATCTATTTTTTTCTTAATTTGGAGGAATTGATGTTCTTTTTCTATATATTATAAATAAAAAAATTAATTAATTTTTATTTATTCAGTATGTGTTGGATGCAGTTTGTTATTTTCTCGAATCCTTCCAAGTTGGGTGACTTTAGTAAAGTAGCATCTACTAATTTAGCATAAGGATCATTTTCAATATTTGATAAAGAATTTGTCAAGATAATAATGGGTATGTTATTTAATCGTATGTTATTTGATCTATCTTGTTGCTTTATGTCATCAAGAATTTCTTTCCCATCTTTGTTTGGAAGATTCATATCTAATAAAATTAGATCAGGTCGGGGAATATCAGAATAAATTCCTTCCCGGTTTAGCATTTGGAGTGCTATTTCCCCGTCTTTGGCAAAATAAAGATTATGGGAAATATCCACGTCATTTAACATTTCCTTAATAAGACGTGCATCACCTGGATTATCCTCAACAATTAAAATATTAGGATTAAAATTCATTTTATAAATCCCCCTGAAAAATCTAATTCACATAAGAATATAGGTATTTCATTATTATGTCACTAAAAATATAAAAATTTAATGAAAATTTATTTTTTCTTACAAAAAAAGAGAATTTAAGAAATTAAAACCAATTATATTCAGATTAATTCTGATTATCTTAATTATCGGAACAAAAAAAACAATAACAGTAAAAATTTATAGTTTTAAACATAAAATTATATATATGATAAGATAAAATTTAAGGGAGGTAAAAAAAATGGAGCAAAAACGAGCTAGTGGTGGAACATTGGTGGCTATAGCTATTATTTTCCTAATTCTCTTCCTGCTATTCCCAATTTTCACAGTTTACCTATTATGGATAGCAATAGTAGTAATATTAGCAGTCGGCATAATAAATATATTACTACCACAACCCGATTAAAATAAACTTTAGATACTCAAAAAATTCTCTCAAAATATTTTTTTTATTTTAATCCTTTTATTATTTGCATCATGTATTTTCTAATTTAGACTTTTCATAATCCGAAAAAATATTTGAATTATTATTAAATTTAAGAATATTAGTTCTTTCTTTGCCTTTTAATTACTGGACAATAAAAAAACATTATCTAAATTTAAAATGTTGTAATAAAAAACTAGATTTAAATTAAATTCCATATAACTGACCATTGGGCTAAATTGATACTAATATTAGTAAATTCTAATTAAAAAAATCGATAAACGGAACATATGATAACATATAGGGATTTATTAGAGTAATAACTATTATTAAGGCTATATATAAAAGAAAAATAGGATTTAATTAACTAGATCCATCTTTTCATTATTGGTTTTTGGTTTGTGGATATTAAATATAATTTTATTCCGGTTACTAAGATCCAGACCCAAGATACCATGAAAAAAACTCTTTGGCTTCCTCCGGGGTAAATGTCAAATAGAATGGTTAATATAAGTAAAATTATCAAAATAATGTATAACAAACCACTTCTAAATGAATATTTACTATATTTGCTCCAAATTACGCTATTTTCGTTTTTTAATCCTTTTCCGATTAACAGTTGGGCTGCTATGTATGCACCAAATGTCACGGCGAATGCAATAGCACTTAACAGATTATATGGTACTCGTACGATATAATTTTCAGGAACCACCCCTGCCAATGGCAATAAACCTGCAAACAATATTCCAAGACTAAAGATTATCACGGACCATACACCAATTTTTAATAATCTATTTTTTGGTGATGATAAACCAATTTGAAGACCAATGGCTAAACCGATTGTTAGAAGACCTAATACTACAAAAACGAAGTTTTGTATCATTGCATAAAAACCAACACTAATAGGACTGATGTAGATAGAGCCGGTATAACCCGGTGCTAAAATGGCTGCTATTATCAGCCATAAGAAAACTAATAGTAGGGGGATAATACCACAAATAGCAAAAAATAGTAGTCTTTTCCGTTTTTGAATATGTACATTGTTATTAGTCATTTAAATCACCATTTATCTTTTATATTAGGTTTTTTGGATCCAATACTGGTTGAATTTATTCAAATGATGATTAATTGTTTAATTTATTGAATTAGTTTAAAGTTTATTCTGGTTCTATGACTCCGTCTCTAATTTTCAGTATTCTAGTATTATTAATGATTTCCTTATCGTGAGTAACCATTATCACTGTAGTTCCTTCGTTGTTAATATGATGTAATAGCTTTATTATATTATCGGAGGCTTCTGAGTCCAGGTTTCCAGTGGGTTCGTCGGCTAAAATAAATTTAGGATGATTGACCAGAGCACGTGCAATGGCAACTCTTTGTCTTTCACCACCACTGAGTTTTGCTGGTAAATAATCCATTCGATGCCCTAAATCAACTATTTCCAAGCATTCCTCTGCTCTTTTAATTCTACTAATTTTATCCACTTTTTTATCACGACTTAAATTCCTCATGGGGAATTCAACATTGTCACGAACGGTTAATGCAGGTAACAGATTAAAAGTTTGGAAGATGAATCCAATCTTTTCTGCCCTCATTTTGGTGAGTTCGCTTTCGGACATGGATGATATTTTTTCCCCATCGATGAAAAGTTCACCTTTGGTTGGATTATCTAAAGCTCCAATTAAATTTAATAATGTTGATTTACCACTACCTGAGGGACCCATTATACTAATAAATTCACCTTCATCTACGGTTATATTTAATCCTCGCAGTGCATGTACTTGGATGCCTTCACCTATATTATATCTTTTCCATAATTCTTTTCCCAATACAACATTAGTCATGATATTTATTCTCCCCAATTTTTTTTTATTCGTATCTTAAAGCTTCAATGGGACTGATACGGGTAGCTTGATATGCTGGTATTAATCCGCTGAACGTTCCAATTACTATTACAACTACCGCTATCTCTAACACTATTGAAAGGGGTATCGTATAACTGAAACTAGTTGAACCAGCAAGTAATAGAAACAGATTGTAAAGAGGAATGATGAGTATTAAACCGATTATTCCACCTATACAGCTTATGATTAATGATTCATAAATTATTAGTAACATTATTCTCATTCTACTAGTTCCTAATGCCCTCATGGTACCAATATCCTTAGTTTTCTCTTTAACGGACATCATCATCACCACCATAATCAAAATCGCGGAAACAATTAATATCATAGCGATGATCAAATCTAAAAACACATACGACGCATTCTCATTAGAATTTAATACTTGCAGCGCATCCTGTTGCGTGTAAACAGTATATAAAGAACTATTAAATGAATTCTGCATAGTATTTTGAGCATCCTGTAAGGAAACTCCATTATTAGGAGTTATAATATCAGCTGTAACTACACCTGGACTTTGTGAAATATTCTGGACGAATTGTAGGGATGCGAATACAGTACTATCTAAGCTGGTAGCTGATCCTATACTCTGCTTTTGCATCACACCAATTACTTTAAGCTGCTGATTATCAACAGTGAATGTGTCACCTACAGTTACATTATAATTTATCGCAGCCTGTGAACCTAAAATTACACTATTATTACTTTGACCCAAAAGTGAATTCTTACCATTTACTTTAATATTATTAATAAGTGCTCGTTCTTTACCCTGTGTTATTCCAACTATACCAACACTTGTAGTACTGTTAAGTGGAAGTGCAGTTGATAATAATGCAGTGCTTTTATCAGGATTCACCACACTATTAGCTAACACCTGATCACTTACATTCTCTGAGATAATACTACCACTTGGAGGATAACCTGTACCATATTTTTCAAAAACGAGTTTACCCGCGATACTATTTGCATCTGCTTGGATACTTTCCTGTAAATCATATGTGATATAACCAATCACTCCAATAAGCAGGACACATGTCATTACACCAATGATAACCATGGTGGTTCGGCTTTTCTTACTTTTTAAATCTTTAAATGCTATATCTAACATTTAATAATCCTTCACTAAATTTAATTTTCATTTTTTTGTTAATTTTTTAATACTAAACGATTATTTTGAGGATAGATAACATTAATAAGAATTTAATTTCTATAATAGAATTAATTCTGTTTTTTTTAGATATAAATCTATAAAGCTCATAAATGGTGGAAACCAAGGACAACCAGTACTACCTTATCTGCTGACTTATATAAGTTTAGGGGCGAATTTGCTTTACATTCCCATTATATATCTCCGTTCCCAGATGATGCCTAATTCCAAGCTTCATTCCCTACTTAAATTCACAAATTATGCTTTTAAATAGGAATTAAACCAAAACGGCTTTAACAACAAAAAAATAGACTATTAAACTATAATTCAGTAAAGGAAAGATTTAATAAAGTAAATTTTCAGGATCAAATGAAAAAGAATTCAAAAAAAATTAAGAGATTTATTGGGTTATCACTAGTTATTTTTTTTTCACCTGAATTTATCTACCACCAGTTAATATGGTAACCAGTCCGCCGATGATTAATATTATAGCTGCTAACCAAGCATAAATATAGATAAATGCTGGAATTAACACGATGATGATTGCAATAATAATACCAAGTATTAACATCGCACCACCACTTAATTGTGGAGTCTCCATTTTCTCACCCCCTATACTATTTTAATCCACTATAATAACTAATATAAACTTATTAATGTATAAATCTATGGTTTTTATCATACGGACTAACAAAAAACTTTGAATTTAAACGCTTTGGAAGCTAGACTAATCACTCAAAAATGAAAAACAGAAATTGGATATTTATGAATTCAATATTTGAATTATATTAGATTTTTGTGGGGTTTAAAGTTCATAATATTAGATAATCTTTTTTATCATTATTTAGAAGCCAATGCATTTTTTATATGATTTCAGGATTCTTGTACCTCCATTTAACATCTGCAGAATCGTATATATGTAAGAAAAAGGTTTTGATAAATGATCAAGGTCAATATATATATAATAAGTATTTATATAACATGTGCTATATTATTCAATAAGTTATATATAACAAGTTATATAGTATGTTACAAATGGAGGAAAATTGATGTCATTATCCTATGCAATGTTGGGCCTTCTAACCTACGGTCCTATGAATGGTTACAATTTAAAGAAAATATTCGATAAATCCATATCACATGTATGGGCAGCTAGCTTAAGTCAAATTTACAGAGAACTATCCACTTTAGAAAAAAAAGGATACGTAACATCAATTATTCAAAAACAGGAGGATGGACCAGATAAAAGGATTTACAGCATTACAGACCTCGGAAGAGATGCATTTCAAGATTGGTTAAAAAATTTCCCTGAACAATTATCATTCTACCAACGGGATGAATTCATGCTAAGAATATTTTTTGGTTCAAGGTTAGAAAAAAAAGAGATAATCAAAGAATTTGAACACTTTATTTCACAAAAACTAGACCATCTGAAGAAATTAAATGAAATTGAGAAGACTTTTAATATTTACAGCAGCGAATTTACTGTAGAATCAGCAGAAAAAGAAGAACTTTTTTGGCATTTTACCATTAAACAGGGCAAAATGACCATAGAAGTTTTAATTAAATGGGCAGAAGAATGTATTAAACAATTAGAAGAGTATAACTCCAGCAAGATTAATTTAAAAAAATGAATTCGTATCCAATCAGCAAAGAAGATGAGCTGGAAAGAATTAAAATAAAAAAAATTTAGGAGAGTTATTAAAGATGAAAATAATATTCAACGATCCAATATATTCATTCGAGATGTTGCGGACCTTGTCCCACACCCCTTATAATGGAGCGGATATAGGGGAATGTCTCAATACAGGATATAGGATAAAAGAGGGTGATGATGAAAGCTGGTACCGTGAATGGTTAAAAACAGCCGAATTCAGCCAAAAAATAGCAGAAAAATCATTAAATGATGGGCATAAGGTAAGTGCTAGGGAAGCTTACCTTCGCGCCAGTAACTATTACCGTAGCGCTGAATTCTTCATACATCAGGATCCTGATGACCCCCGCATCTTAGAATTAAGCAATAAAAGCTGTAAATGCTTTCAAAAGGCCGGTAAATTATTCCAACCAGAATTTGAGGTTCTAGAAATACCCTACGAAAACACCACACTACCCGCTTACTTCATAAAAGCAGATAATTCATCACAACCAAGACCTACTATTATTTTACACACTGGTTACGACGGAACAGGAGAAGAATTATATTTTGATGGGGGAGCTGCAGCTGCTCGTCGAGGCTATAACTGTCTCTTGTTTGAAGGTCCTGGTCAAGGCAGGGTTATTCGGGAACGGAAAATAAAATTCCGTCCTGATTGGGAAGCTGCTGTCACACCTGTAGTGGATTACTTAATTACTAGGGAAGA
>PMWA01000076.1 GCA_003166335.1 Methanobacterium sp.
ATCTTTTTGTTGATCTCCACCCATTTTCTCATTCAAGAGATTATTATAACGGGCTAAATCTAATTCAACCGCCACAAGATTGGGTTCAATTTCCAGTATAGCTGCTTTAACTTCTTCTACGCTCTTGTCAGAAACATGTGCAGTGCCAATTATTCTAAGTGATCCTGTTATTTGTAATTCTTGTTCCATATGAAATCATTTCAAACTTTTTATAACACCATTCTTATAAAAGGGTATTGTATCAAAAATATTTCTTTGAAGCGAAAATTCAATATCTTCTTCAAGTCCTAATCCCCGTAACCTAGCTGCAGATTCCGAACCTCTAACAGCATCATCCACCATATCCTTATCAAAAGAAGCCATCAATGCAGCCAACGCTATTTCATCCATGTCCTGATCTTCTAGGTGAATTATATACGATAATATTTCACCAGCACTTAAAAAATCTTCTATAACGAATCTTCCATTTACACCTGCCATAACCAATTCTATGTGTTGATCTGCAAGTTCAACGGCTTTAATAGCAACGGCTTCAGCATTTGTAAATGATCCAATAAGAACTTTTGCCCTCATACCTTCCAGTACTCTTGTGCCATTAGTAGTGGTGAGTACCAGAACTTCTCCACTGAATTTTTTTATATCCACTGGAGAATTACCTACATCAAAACCTTCTATTTTGGCACCTTCTCTCTCACCGGCAAGTGTAGCATCCAGTTCTCCCGCCAGATGCACTGCATTTTCAATACTATTCGCAGGGATGATAGTATTGAATCTTTGAAGAGCTGAAGTTATAGTAGTGCTTGCTCTCAGAGCATCTATCATTATAGTCAGATCATTAGAACATGATCTCTCTAAACTAAGGGAAACTTTCATTAAAAAAACACCAGAAAATTAAAAATAATTAAATAATAAGTATTTGTAAATAAAAAAAATCAAAAAATTCTTATTAATTTCGTTAGATTTTTAATCTTAAAATTTGTATGAAAAATTTACTTTTATACTTTTTCAGCAAAAGCAAACCGTCTTCTTACAGAGGTTATTTTAACCTTTACCTCATCACCTACTTTTGTATCAGGCACAAAAACGACAAAACCTTCTATACGGGTTATTCCATCGCCTTCTTTACCTACATCTTCAATTTTAACTTCGTATTCTTCTCCTTCTTGAATGGGAGCTGTTTTTGGACCTTCATCTGTTCTAAACAATTTCATTCACATCCTTAGACCAACATAAAACGGTCTTAGTAATATTTTTTTTGTTTAATTAATTATATAAATTCTTTGGTAGATCCATTTTTTGTAAAAATGCTAAATATTAAAATGTATATAATAATATGTGATCAATTGATGAAGAATAAACTAGATCAATCTAACATTTTAATTGTAACAACACCCATGTGTCAAGAAATTCTACGTTTAGTAGGAATATCCGATTTTAGAGTAACAAAAAATCAGGATTATACCAACGCAGATTTCGCAGTTGTTCTATCCGAAACCAAAAACATTGAAAATTCTAACACTCAATTCATCAAGCTGAAGTTAAATACATTCTCCCAAATAGAACAAAGCATCAAAAATATTGCAAAAGTCCTGAATACAGAAAAAAGAAGCTTAATATTAAATAAAAAGCTAAAATATTATTATTTGAATTCATCATACTCTCAAAGCAAAAGAAATGAAAATCGAAAAATAAAAGTTAAAGTATATTCAAATTTTCTAAAAGAAATTGTTGAAGACATGGGTTACTTCATAATAACAGATGATAACTATGATTACCTAGTTTATCCCGATTATCTGAAAAATGAAATAAAGAAAGAGATTAATTTTGCTGGTGAAAAAGCTATAGAATTACCTTCACACAAGAATGCACCATCAAACCCAATTAAAAGAGCTAAAATACGATATCAAATTCTGGAGAAAAACTTATGTATGAAACTACAAACATGACTCTTTCCTGTTCTTGTTACGTTTTAGTAAATAAAGTAGCTCTAACATCCACCTTTTAAAACCAAAGATAAAAAAAAATAACCATGACATTTATAGAGGTAATCCCTAATTTTTTTTATAATCTGGATTTATTTAAAATCTATTAAAAAAACAATTTTGTCTTTAATTTGTAAAATTATGCCATATTTTCTAAAGCATTTACTATGCATCCAATATTTTCACCATTCAAGCCTACTATTACTTCGTCAGGTTTTATATCCGCAAATTTCCGGGATCCACTGCATCCGAGTGTAATATTAGGTCTTTTTCGTGTGAAGGGACCAGCCACAGCATCAGCACATATTGATTGGATACTTGAAAAATCAACCTCAACTCTACCACCTAAAGTGTAAACCATGGCTTGTGCCAGCTTCATGGCCTGTGCAGGATTGCATATTACCACAATTACATCTGGATGAAAATTAGCCTTTTCTAATGGAGCATAAATTAAAGCATACATCATAGGTTCAATCTTAGGTATATCTTCCATGGTTCGTTTTGCAGAACCTAAACTTGAAAATCTTCCTAAACTTTGATACATTTCACCAGTTTTCACTTTCTCAGGAGCTTCCATAAGTCCAAGAGCTGCTGCTCCACCTTTACAAGTCTGCTCTTCACCAGTTGCATAGAATATTTCACCTTGAGCTGCTTTTTGCACCATTTCACAATGTCTAATACCTTCACTTATCTTATTAATTCCTTTAGGAATATCCTCCTCTCTTAAAACAAATTTTATAGCAACGAGAGATTTATTTAAACCTAACTTATCCTTAATCTTTTGAGAAACAACGTCATATCCACTCACATCACAAGTACATTCTGCCATGCTTTATCACCATTTTTTTACATATATTCCTTAAATTATTTAACTATTAATTTGATAGAATTCATTCTTAAAAAAAGTTCATTTAAAATCAGAATAGGATAAATAATTATTTAACGCATTTTTTTTACAATTGGAGTGAAAAAAAATTAAATTAATTAAGGATTAATAAATTGTTATTTTCCTAAAATATCTTTAGAAAACTTTTCATATCCAATTTTCTCTATAAATGCAGGCATACGTTTTTCGGTGCCTTGATCTTTGTAATAATTAATTATTTTATTTATCATATTGATCACATCATCATCCGAAAGATTTTTCGCTAATAATCTACCAATCCTAGGTTTTATTCCACATGTCCCACCAACCAGTAGTTTCCAACCTTTAACAGTCCCAATAAGTCCGATATCTCGAACAGATGATTCAGCACATGAATTCGGACATCCAGAAACAGCTATCTTTAATTTACCAAGTGTTGAGATTCCACAATAACGTTCATCAATCCTCAAGCTCATTTCAACACTATTTCGCAGCCTATTCTTACAGTATATGTTACCTATGCAACTTTTAGCAGGTCTTACACATTTACCAGTGTGTCCTCCTGGTTTCAAACCTAAATCATCCCATATATTATCTAAATCCTCTTCATAACACCATAGAGAGCTATCCTTCCCTCAGATGTAGTTTTAATAGTTTTAATATTATATTTTTCAGCTAAATCACCTATTCTCCGCAAAGTAGTAGAATCAACTATACTACCGGGAAAATAAGGAACTATAGCATAAGTTTCCATATCTCTCTGAACTGGAGCACCTTTTTCAGGTTATTTTGCTTCTTTGCTTTCATTAAATTCTCACCATCCCCAAAAAAAATAACAATTAAAACATAAATTTTAATTTTTTTATTAAATTACAGATTTTATAAAATAATTTATAAATTTCTTCTTTTTTAGATGGTTATTACTAAACCTTGGAGTTCGACTTTAATAGTGAATTTTTATAAATAATTATATAATACTTCTACTATATGCTCATTTTAATAGTCTCTTTTTTTGCCATAATTGTTAGGAAGCCTTGACTGGTAACATACCAGCCTTATATGTTTCATTCATTTTTCATTTATTTTCTTTAATGAATAGTTATTGTATGCTATGTCTTTAGGGATTTTCCACTTTGAAATATAGATTTTAGACCCATACACCGCTTGAGAATATCCGCCATCTGTTTATATGGATCTCGAGAAAAAACTTTTGAAGAAACATTTACTCTTAAAAACTCTCTCACGATAGGGTTCACCACCATAGCGTATTTTTTGACAGATTTAGCTGCATATACCGGATAATCTCGATAAATTCTTGGAGTATACTCGGTTCCTACATGACTATTAGAAGACCAGAACTCAACGAAAACAGATGCGTGAAATGCGGAGTATGCTACATCCAGTGCCCAAGAATCTGGTGGCCAGCAGATCAAGTAAACAAGGATTTAGGATTATAGGAGGTTGTAAAAAATGGTATTAGGAACATACAAACAAATCACTATGAGAAGATCAACCGACAAACAGATCCAAAAAATTTCACAGGACGGTGGAATAGCATCTGCACTTTTAGCTTCGCTCTCGATGAGAAAATCATAGACGGTGCAGTAGCCGGACCCCTGATGAAATGTGGAAACCAGAGCCAACCGTAGTATTATCATCCGATGATATCCTAGCTGCAGCAGGTACTAAATACACACTATCCCCAAATAACATGATGCTTAAACAAGCAGTTAGACAGTATGGATTAGATAAAGTAGGTATAGTAACCATCCCCTGCCAGACTATGGATTAAGAAAAATGCAGTCTTACCCATTTGGTGTAAGATTCATGGCGGATAAGATCGCTCTTGATATTGGAATGTTCTGCACTAGAAAACTTCCCATTCGAATCACTGTGAACATTTATTTCAGCAAAAGCTGGAGTAAATTTCGATTTAGTGGAGAAAATGGACATTGGTAAAGGAAAATTCTGGGTGCACATCAGGATGACTTGATAAGCTTCCCAATCAAAGAAACACACGGATACGAGCAAAATGGATGTAAGATTTGCCTTGACCTGGTTTCAGAAATGTCAGACGTATCAACAGGATCAATAGGTGCGCCTGATAACTGGTCATCAGTTCTAGTGAGAACCGATTCTGGTGATACTATATTCAAACAAGCAACTGATGCCGGTGCTATTGAACTTAAACCAATGGATGAAGGTAAATTCGGTCTCGAAATGCACACCAAACTAGCTAAATCCAAAAAAGAGAAAGCAATGAAGGTCATCGATGAGCGAAAAGCCATGGGACAACCAGTTCCATACAAATCAAGCAGCGAGAAAGAAGACCCATTAACCAACGTGTAAAAGGATAAATAATTCCTAATCCTTTTTTTAAGGGAAGTGTAATTAGTGTAAAAATCTACAGATGTTTACAAGAAAAGCTGTATATGTTTATTTAATTTGTTGATTTCTATTTTGTAAAGCATTTTTTTGGCAATCGAAACATATTTTTTTGTCACTGTTTGTTTTGAAATTCTTTCCACAGTTCTCGCAGATGACTTGTTTAATTAATGATTCCTTTTTTATTTGAAACTTAGCCATCTTAACAGAACAATTATAATTATTAGATTGGATTGTTGATTTTGCATTCCTGTTTAAAGCTTCTTCTGCATATTTCCTGTTTAAAGCTTCTTTTTCATCTTCTTTCTGGTCTTTTTTCATCATTATAGCCATCCAAAAAATAACTATAATTTTTCATCAATTAGTTTTTTTGAAATTATTTCCACAGTTCTCAGGGTGACTTGTTTTTTGATTATAGTTCAATTTGATTTAAATCATCAAATGTGGTGTGCCGGAAGTTTACATTTTTCAGGATAACATTTTTCATTTCCACAGTTTTCTCTTGTTGCAGCCCACTGGATAAGGGGGATTATAGCTTTTCTAAGTTCTTTTCCATCTTCTTTTAATGAGTATTCAACGCGTGGAGGTATTTCTTTAAATATCTCCTTACTTATCAGGCCTTCAGCTTCAAGAACTTTTAGTGTATCAGACAGGGTCTTGGGGCTGATGCCTTCGAGTTCTTTCATTAACTCATTAAATCTTATCTTCTCATAGTTTCCAATACTATTTATTATAAGAAGCGTCCATTTCTTGCTTACAACATTTATTATCCCTTGTAACGGACAAAGACACAATTGCTGGCATTTTTTAGCCATTTATCTTTCACTTCCCTTTACCATAGCTACTATGTTAGTATAAACTTTGTACTTTAAATACTTCATTTATTATAGTAAATATAAAAATAGAAGGGAAGTGAATAAATTATGTGTAAAGACAGTTGTTCAATAGAACCTACCTCTTGCTGTTGCCATTCTCATTTCAGAAAGTTTTTGACTAAAGAAGAACAAATAAAACAATTAGAAGAATATGCAGATGAATTACAAAATGAATTAAAAGCCGTAAATGAACACATCAACGAATTAAAAAAGTAAATGGATACATTCCAAAAAAAGTTGAACTCATCAAAATATGATTGGGAATTTTTCTTTTCAATTTTTTTTATAAGACTATATTAAAATGGGACGGATGTTTTATGGAAAATGTGGTTGAAGTTCAAAATTTGACAAAAATTTATGATAGTCTGGTGGCAGTTGATCATATAAATTTTAATGTAGAAAAAGGAGAAATATTCGGGTTTTTAGGTCCTAACGGGGCAGGTAAAACAACCACTACAAGAATGTTAACTGGAATAATTAGACCAAACGAAGGAAACGCGAAAATCTTGGGCTATGACATCCAAAAAGAACCGTTGAAAGCAAAACAGAATATAGGAGTTGTGCCTGAAACATCTAATGCTTATGTTGATTTATCCGCTTGGCAAAATATGATGCTCATGGCTGAACTCTACGGAATCCCCAAAAAAGAAGCAGTAAAAAGAGCAGAAAAATTTTTAGAAAGATTAGGCCTTTATGAACGACAAAATAGTAAAGTTAAAGGGTTTTCCAAGGGTATGAAACAAAGACTGATTCTGTGCATGGCTTTAATAAATGATCCGATTCTTATTTTCTTGGATGAACCTACTTCAGGTTTGGATGTCCAGAGCAGCCGCGTGATAAGGGATATACTGCTTGAATTTCCTAAAGAGGGGAAAACAATTTTCTTAACCACCCATAACATGGATGAAGCCAACCATCTCTGTGACCGCGTGGCTATAATTAATCATGGCAAAATCGCAGCCATAGATCGTCCTGCAACACTCAAAAACATGATCAAAAGACTAAATTCTGTTGAAATAAGCTTCGACAGCATCATTAAAACTGAAACGTTATCTGAAATTCCTTATATTCGGAACATAACGAAAGAAGGAGATAAATTCATCATATCCACAGAAGATGTTGATAATTTAATTCATTCTTTAGCAGATTTTGCTGAATCCAGAAAATTAAAGATAATTAATCTGAATACCATGGCACCATCCTTGGAAGAGGTTTTCATCAAACTAACCAGAGAAACATAATTATGTATACTCAATTCTTAGATCAATTGAAACGTTCTCTTGGTGTTACGAAAAAGGATATTCGCATCTATTACTTTAAGGGACCGGTTATCAGCTTTGGATTATTGATGCCCTTGTTTTTATTCCTGGCTTTTTTAATTGGCAGCAGAAATTTATCGACAGACTTTCTAATATCTGGTCTAATAGGAATGACGTTATTTTTCACAGCTACAGCTGTTTCTCCCATTATTGCACCTTGGGAAGCTCAGCTTCAGACGCTAGAAAGGTTAATATCAGCTCCAATATCTGTAGCAACTCTCATTTTTGGAGACATGCTCGCATCTCTCATATTTGGGATAGGAATCTCCTTAGTACCATTAATCATAGGCCTATTTATAGGTATAAATGTAATCTATCCAATAATACTTATATCAGGGATAATTTTGGCGGGTGTTTGTTTTTCTTCCTTGGGCTTGTTGTTATCCACACCACCCACTAATGCCCCTTCTAATATCATGATGATATCATCTCTTGTGAGATTTCCTGTAGTCTTCATAAGTGGTATATTTATCCCTTTGGGTAATATGTCTTTTTGGGGCAAAATCGTTGCTTCATTATCTCCTTTAACCTATTTCGCGGATTTAACAAGATACTGCATCGGCGGGACTTCCTATTACTCGATTTTATTCGATTTCATGGCTTTGATAACATTTACAGTACTATTCTTTGTTCTGGCAGTAAAATTACATCAAAGAACCATTTACAAAAGACTATAAAAGGACTATCTCTGATTATTAGATTAATTCAAATTTAAAACTATCAAAATCCGATTATATTTGTTAGTTCTTTTTGGATTTTAATGAATAATTCATATTTAGCTATGATTACTATCCCAACAATTTTTATAAAAGATTCCAAATAACTGTGAATGTCATTTATTTTTAAAATAGTTAGTTCATGCGTCAATGGATAAAAATCCTAATAATTATTTATTTTTACTTGCAAACTTATTTTTTAAGCTAATTAGGAAAAATTATAATGATTAAAAATGGTAACTATTTGAAAGATTTTGAATCCTTAAAATTAAGAACTAATTATTAAAAAAAAATAATTATGTAATTTTTTTATAGTGTTTTGGCTATTTCGCTGAAGGGTTTGACTTCTCTGACTTCTACTTTCATGGGTCCGAAGAATTTTATTATGGTTTCTTCATCTGGAGCTTCTATTATGAAATATCCTTTATGATATGCGCCTTCATCATTCGGACAACTCATATATGCTCCGACAAGTTCTATACCTGCACTGCTAATATGTTCTTGTGAAAAAAGTTCTTTTATCATATCTTTTCCACCCGACGTATTCATGGGACATTCAGGGGCGGGATGGGTGTGCTCTGCTACAAATAACATATTTTTATCACCTATTTTATTATTTGTCTTTAATTGGCTATAAAATGTAACTTTACTAAAATCATGTTTAATTTTAATGATTTTATTTTATGGATATATTTAAATAATAATTATGAATATATATTCATTCTATGCCCCGGCCTCGAAGATTTAGAAAAATATTAAAAGAACCAGAAATACGTTGCTTTAAACCAGAAAACGAAAACAAAGACTCATTAGAGACTATTGAAATTAATATTGATGAGTATGAAGCAATTAGACTCAGAGATTATCATGACATTCAACAAAAAAAATCAGCAGAGATAATGGGAATATCACAACCCACATTTCACAGAACATTAACCTCAGCTCGAAAAAAAATATCTAAGGCCCTAATTGATGGTAAAATGCTAATGATCGTAGGAGAGGATTACATAACAAGCAAAAAAAGGTACAAATGTAACATTTGTGATTTTGAATGGATTAGCCCTGAAAAAGAGTATGAAAAATGCCCAGATTGTCAATCTAATGATATAATTATAATTTTAGAAAACGAAGAGTCTGAAGGAAAGGATCTTTCGCTGTTACAAAGAAGATCTTATGGTGGACCCGGGATAAGAGTAGGACCACCAAGAGTTTGTAAATGTCCAGAATGCGGTTATGAATCCCCTAAAACTAGAGCAGTGCCCTGTAGGAATACCAAGTGTCCGAAATGCGAAACACCACTCTGTGGCTCTGATTAAAAAAAAAGTTATAAAAAATTTGGTGAATAGGAAATGTCATTTATTGAAATAGAAAATGTGACTAAAACATTTAAAGGAGTCGCTGCATTAAAAAACTTGAATTTAACTATAAATGAAGGAAGTGTTTTAGGTATTCTAGGAAGAAGCGGCGTTGGAAAATCAGTTCTATTAAATATGCTGCGAGGAATGCAGGATTACAAACCAGATAATGGGAAAATTTATTACAACGTTGCTTTATGCCCCGATTGTAGGATGGTAGACGCACCCTCACGCGCCGGGAAAACTTGCAGTATCTGTGGATGTGAATTTGAACCATACAAAGTTGATTTCTGGAATTGTGACCGTTTACTCTTCTCAGCAATAAAAAGAAGAATATCCATAATGCTACAAAGAACCTTCGCCCTATATGAGGATGACACCGTAATTGACAACGTTATAAAATCTATCAACGGACATGATGAAGATGAAAGCACTTATATGGCTATAGATCTTATTGACTCAGTCCAGATGACTCATCGTATCACACACATCGCCCGTGACCTTAGTGGAGGGGAAAAACAAAGAGTAGTGCTAGCTAGACAAATGGCTAAAGAACCTATGATTTTTCTAGCAGATGAACCCACTGGCACATTAGACCCTAAAACAGCCGACCTAATACATAAAGCCCTTCAAGAAGGAGTAAAAGAAAAAGGCACAACCATGGTCATCACGTCTCACTGGCCCGAAGTAATGAAAAAACTATCTGACCATGTAATATGGCTTGAAAAAGGGGAAATCATAGAAGAAGGTAACCCTGAAGATGTAGTGGCAAGTTTCATGGAACAAGTCCCACTTCCTGAAATAAAAGATGAATTTGAAATTGGCGGACCTATAATCAAAATGGAAGGAGTCAAAAAATATTATTACTCCATTGATCGTGGAGTAGTGAAGGCTGTCGATAATATTAATCTCATTGTGGACGAGGGGGAGATTTTTAGTGTGGTAGGTCTCTCAGGAGCTGGTAAAACAACTTTATCCCGGATTTTATATGGTCTGACTGATTCTAGCAGCGGCAGTATCGAAGTTAAATTAGGTGATGATTGGATAGACATGACCGAGAAAGGATTCACTGGAAGAGGTAGAGTGAAGCCGTATTTAGGAATTCTTCATCAGGAATACAGTTTATATCCGCACCGTGACGTGTTAGGCAATCTCACCGATTCAATTAGCCTGGAATTACCTGCTGAATTTGCTAAGATGAAAGCTTTATATGTGTTGCATGCTGTGGGTTTTGATGATGAATATGCTGATAGTTTATTAACTAAATATCCTGATGAGCTCAGTGGCGGAGAACGTCATCGAGTAGCTTTAGCCCAAGTACTCATAAAAGAGCCGAATATTATTATTTTAGATGAGCCCACTGGAACTATGGATCCCATAACTCGAGTTCAAGTCACAGATTCTATAAGAAAAGCTCGTGAAGAGCTTAATCAAACTTTCCTTATTATAAGTCATGATATGGATTTCGTATTGGACGTTTGCGATCGAGCCGCGTTAATGCGTGGTGGTAGAATCCTTAAAACAGGACTTCCCAATTCTATCGTGGAAGATTTAACACCTAAAGAGAAAAACAAGATGCTCCAAGAATAAATATTCTTTAAATATTTATTTTAAATCTGAATTACTTTTTTATAAATTTTTTTGAATCATATAAATTTAATATTTGAATTCCTGAAAGGTAGGCGGTAATGTATAAGATAATCTTGGGAGTCATTGTTATTGTTGTGATTATAGTAATTATTATCAAAAATCCAACAAAGAAATATGATAAATAATTTGGGAAATTATTATAGTATATTACGATATGACCAATGCTCAGCTGGTTATCGTGCAATGCGACCCATGTTTCACTTGAACTGACCATTTCCTCCGAATAATCCAATCTGAAAACATTTTATATTATTATGATTTACAATAAAAAAATTAGAGTAAATTTGAATAGGAGACTATTTTCGTATGAATGAATCAAAATTAATGCCTGCAGACAGAATAGAAGTCACAGTACTGGTTGATAATTATATTGACATGTTTTTTGGTCAAAGCACCAAGATAGACAAGAGGCCAGAGTTCAATACTAAAGATCCTTTTATAGCGGAACATGGATTAGCATGTATTATAAAAGTTTTCGAAGGTTATCAAGAACATATAATACTTATGGATACAGGATTATCATCTCAATCTCTATTACACAATTCAAATGCGTTGAATATTGATTTAAAGGAAATAGAATCTGTTGTTTTAAGTCATGGGCACTTTGATCATATTGGTGGGCTTATAAATTTCATGAATAAGGTGAATGGTGCTCCATTACTACTTCATCCCGATGCTTTTCTTAAACGTCGTTTAAATAACCCAGATGTAATTCCAATTAACATACCTAAACTTGATGAAGAATCTTTAAAATCAGCCGGAGCGGAAGTTATTAAATCAGAAGGTTCATCATTAATAGCTTCTGATTTGATATTAGTGACGGGAAAAGTGGAAAGGAAAACTGATTTTGAAAAAGGTTTTCTTTGGGCTGAAGCTAAAATTAATGGTGAATGGATAATGGATCCTATTAATGATGATCAGAGTATTGTTATAAATCTCAAAAATAAAGGAATAGTTGTTATAAGTGGTTGTGCACATGCAGGAATAATCAATACAATAAAATATGCCCAAAAAATTACTCAAAATAATAATATTCACGCTGTTTTAGGCGGGTTTCATCTCACAGGACCATTATTTGAACCCATAATTCAACCCACTATAAAAGAAATGAAAAAAATTAACCCGAATTATGTAGTCCCTATGCACTGCACAGGATGGGATGCTATTAACCAATTTAAACGAGAAATGCCGAATCAAACTATTATTAACACTGTAGGAACAAAATATATCTTCGAATAAGTATTATAATAAAAATCAATATTTTTTAAAAAAATTATTTTCCAGATAGATTCGGTTAAAGTAGCATTATTATAAATTCAAAGTTCACAGAATCCAGTCATCCGGCCTCATTTAAAATGTTTAGGGATGATAAACCAGTGTTAAACCACTAAGAAGTGCTACAACATCAGCATGAGGTTCTGCTGGTTCAGATAACTGCTTCCTTGAGGAATTAATTCAAATTTTGTTACACTTTTAATATCGGTCATGTCACAAAAACAGATTCTTTATCCCTTATGCGGTAAGCGACAGGTAGTGCATAAGGTGTCATACACAGGAACTCCTACAACCGTTACTTTTCTTGCATCACCCATGGCTTCTTTGAATGCTAAAAGATTCCCAATAATATGGCTTAAATTCATTAAATAATTTCATAAAAAAATATTTCGCATTTATTTATTAATATTTCCACAAATAAGATCAATTTATCAAAACTTTAACTTACACCTATTACATTTTTTATAAACTTATTAACTCACTATTTTATTCAATTTATTTAGGGTATCCAGAACATAAAGAGGTTATTTCGTCTAATTTGCCTTCATTGAAGCGCTTCAAGTTTTTTTCAATATTTAATGAAGTAATTTTATAAACTTTGATTCCTGCATTTTTCAATAAGTGAAATGCAATAGGACCTAGTTTTCCCCCAATTACGGCTTTAATGTTACGATCTACCATAAATTGGGCTGCCACATTTCCTGCTGCTTTTTCATTTTTTGCAGGATTTTCAAGGGCCAATATATCTTTAATTGCACCATTTTCTAAATCAACTATTATAAAATAAGGGTTTCTTCCAAATAACAAGCTTGAATTAGAATTTATATTCTTCCCATTTGATGTAACAGCGACTTTCATATGATATCTCTCATTAATTAGAAAATTAAATTAATTAACAAAGTCTAGTAAAATAATAAATTTTTAAATATTTTTTTATTTAATTATTTTATAGAATATATATTCAAAACATATTTAATATTAATTACTGATAATTTAAATGATTAAAAATTTAATGATAATGAAAAAAAGTTAAAATTATGTAGAGGTAATTATTTAGACATGAATATGAATTAATTTTCAAAAAGTTTCTGTACTCTTAGTTTTTTTCTTTATATGAGATTAAAAAAATTCATTAACTAGCCCATCATACTAAATCTGTTAAAAAAAATATTTCAATTATATGACATAAAAAGTATTTTAGAATAGTGATATCATGATGATGAAAAATAATTATAAATATATTATAAGTTTACGTTAAGAGGTAAAGTATTTATGACACAGCAATGGCATCATGGATTCAAAAGGATTCTAAAAATCAATGGAAGAATCTGAAGAACATACTGTTTGCGGGTCCTGGCTCATGAAAATCTAGTTCATTTAATATCCCATTTTTTTGTAAGTCGCCCTTCATCATCAACCAATTATAATATTAATTCTTTTTTTATTTAAGTGGCATAGTAACGTTTTTGGAAATATTTAGCTACATTTACTAGGCTAATTAATACTGGTACTTCAATTAAGGGTCCGATTACGGTTGCAAACGCAACTGCAGATCCTATTCCAAAAACCGCAATCGCTACTGCAATTGCTAATTCAAAATTATTACTCGCAGCAGTAAATGACAATGCCGAGGTTTTAGAGTAATCCGCACCCAATTTATAACCCAATAGGAATGTGGTGAAGAACATTATCACGAAATATAATAATAATGGAATAGCAATTATAACCACATAATACGGTATCTGAACTATATAACTCCCTTTTAAACTGAACATCACTATAATAGTAAAAAGCAATGCCACCAACGTTATAGGACTAATTTTAGGAATAAATTTTTCATCATACCATTCTTCACCTTTATGCTTCACCAACACGTATCTAGTCAATATTCCCGCGATGAATGGAATTCCCAGATATATAAAAACACTTTCAGCTATTTGCAGTATACTAATGTTTACAACACTACCTTGTATCCCTAATAATGGTGGTAAAACCGTTATAAATACCCAGGCATACACACTATAAAAAAATACTTGAAAAACACTATTAAAAGCCACTAAACCAGCCGCATATTCACTGTCTCCTTTGGCAAGCTCGTTCCAAACAAGTACCATAGCAATACAACGCGCCAAACCAATTAAAATCAAACCAACCATGAATTCAGGATAATTCCGTAAAAAAACAACTGCAAGAATGAACATGAGTATAGGTCCCACAATCCAGTTCTGGAATAATGATAAACCTAATATTCGCGTGTTACGGAATACTTCTCCCAATTCCTCATATTTCACCTTCGCCAAAGGAGGGTACATCATTAAAATTAAACCTATAGCAATTGGTATACTGGTTGTACCAATAGAAAATCTATTTATAAATGATTTCACCCCTGGAATGAAGTAACCAAGGGAAATTCCCACTACCATGGCTAAAAAAATCCATAGAGTTAAAAACCGGTTTAAAAACCCCAACCGAGGAGTCTCACAAACTTTACTAGCAACTTCAACTGTAAGGTCATCCTTCATTAATTCACCTAAAAATTATTATTTTAGAGCTTTAATTTGTACGCTCACTATTTTTCCAACGAGTCTCTCATCCATCAAGGGTTCAGTGAATACCTTTTCACTTTTAACTTCAACATTCCGAAATCCTGCACTTCTAATGGCATCAAGATATTCCTGTTTTTCCAGTGCCCCTGCAATGCAGTTTGACCATGCCTGGAAGCTTTCACGAATCTCATCAGGAATGAAGCCATCTGTAATTAGATCAGAAACCAATATCCGCCCGCCAGGTTTTAAAACTCGGAATGCTTCATTATAAGCCTTAATTTTGTCGGGTGTGAGATTTATAACGCAATTGCTTATAATTAAATCTATGGAGTTGTCTTCAACTGGCAGGTTTTCTATTTCACCAAGTTTAAATTCAACATTTTCATATCCACCTTCAATTGCATTTTTAACTGCAGTTTCAACCATTTCAAGAGTCATGTCAACACCGATGACCTTTCCAGCTTCACCTACTTTCTGAGCTGCGAGAAAAACATCTATTCCTCCGCCTGATCCCAGGTCTAAGATGGTTTCACCCGGATTTATTTCAGCTAAAGCTGTGGGATTTCCACATCCCAATCCAAATACTGCGCCTGAGGGAATGCTCTTAATCTCTTCCAAAGTGTATCCTGCTGTTTGAGCCTGTTTGATGATTGAATCTTCCTCATTGCATCCACAACCACATGATTCTTCTTTATTAAAGGCTATTTTTGAATAACGTTCCTTAACGAATTCCTTTATTTTCTTATCTTCCATTTTTATCACATCCTTGAATCATATCTATACATCCAAATATATAAATATATTGATACATAATTGCTTAGAATTTAGCTATTCCAGAGATGATGAAGAATCTAAATGTTCATCAAGTAGAATTTAAATAACAAAAATTGTATTGAGGTAAAACTATCAAAAAAGTTATTATTATGAGATAACACATTTACTGAAAATTAAGTAGTTTCTTTAAATTTGCCGGCAATTTCATATTTGATAGTTTGTAGTGTATCCATACTCCTTCTTTACGCCAATTTAATAAACCTGCGTTTTTTAAGATGTTCAAATGATGGGATACTGTTGGTTGTGGTTTTTCCAATGCAGCCATTATCTCGCAGACGCATAATTCACCGTGTTCCAGTATGTAAATAATTTTTAGTCTAGTAGGATCTGCAAGTGCCTTGATGATATCAGCATTTTTTTGTATCACTTTATCACCCGGCATTTCAGACAGTATTTTTTCAAGTCTCTCAATTTCATCACAGTTGGGTTTACCTTCCCC
>PMWA01000001.1 GCA_003166335.1 Methanobacterium sp.
AACGTCACCAAAGCAAGTAAAGCAGTGTAAATAATCTTTAATATCCAATTTAAATCTATTTTTGAAAAAATTGAAAGAATAGGGGCTAATATTGTCACACTAAGCATAGAATTAACTACAAAATTTAAATTCGAATTCCAAAAAGAATTAGTAATCACTAAATTTGCTAAATAATACTCTTGTTGAATATCAAATCCCGTAACATAANNAAATGGAATTAATAACAAAGCCAATGTAGCAGGGGACATTAAATCCATAATATTAATGAAATCCGGATCAACATAATCTTTATCACGTAAATAACTCATTACGGATAGGATAATCACGAATATACTTATTGTTATTATTAAAGGGATTAAGGAGATGGGTTTTAAAAGTCCAATTACAGGACCAATCGTGTTTAATAAAAGACCTAAAAACATTAAGGTCGTAATACTCAAACCCACTGTATATAAAAGTGTTTCAACAGAACCTAATTTATGCAATCTTAATATTCTAATTATGAGAATACCTGGAACAAATAAAAGGTAAATTATTGATAAGAATTCTCTTAAAAATGGGATATTAAAACCTAAAGCATCAATTACCATTAATCCTATGACAGAAAATTGTAATGAAAAAATAACTTTAAGAAATTTATTAATTTCCCAGTCATTCATCTGAAAAAAATTATCAATTTGCATAAATGAACTCGTTACATTAAATTATGATGTTTAAATAAAATTCCAATTTTATTATATTATTACAATTCAAATTAATTAAGTTTCCTAATTTAATCTATTAAATATTCTTAAAAGTTTCTTTTTATTTGATTTTTTACTATAATATTTTTCAACATACATTCGAGCATTTTTAGCCATTTTAATTAAATCATTATTAAAAATATGATTATTTAAACCTTGAACTAATTCATCTTCTTCAAAAACATAGATTTCCTCACCATGTTTAATATTATATAAACCGACTATTCCCTTTGGTGTAGTAAAAACTGGTACTGAACAAGCCATTGCTTCAATTATTTTATTTAAAGGACCCAATGTAGCTATCTTAGATGGTACTAATAAGCCATCTAAAGATGATAAAACATCTACATAATCATGGACGCTATTTAAATAACCAGTATATAAGATCCGTTGATGATCGATTTTCTCCTGGCATTTACCTATAATCACAAAGCTAATTCTACTATTAAATTTATCAATATTTTTACTTAAAAAATCTAAGAAGTACTTATTACCAAACTCATTAAAAGGTCCTATTAAACCAACAATTTTCTTATCATCCATCTTTTTTGGAATATAATTTGAAATAAACAATTCCTCATCAATAAATACATGAATTAAATCAATATTTTTATTAAAACTATAAAAATCGTAGATATTCTCAGATAATGCCACAACAAAATCTGAATTCCTAATAACGAATTTTTCAAGAACTTGATAAAACAGTACTTTAAATTTATTAACCCTTCTCTCTTTAAGTTCTTCAGATATTATAGTATGAGCCTCAAAAATAATTTTATAATCATAGAATTTCGATAAAAGAAAATAAGTTAAGAAACCGAACCAATCACTAGAACAATATACAAAATCAAAATCATTTTTAGATAATATCTTGAATAGCTTCAGATTCCATAATTTCGTCTCAGCAGGCTTTACTATATGTACACTTACACCATCAAGTTCTTTCACATCTTTATTAGATCTGGTTATGAAACAAGTGTCATAACTATCCTTAAGTAATTCAGCAACTCTTTTAGGCCTTACAGTAGTACCTTCATCATCAAAAAGATCTACTATAACTGATATCGCGATTTTAATCATTAAAATACCTACATATTATTTCCTAGGATAAAAATTGAACATGAATATTTATCCTTTAGACATATTTTCCAGGAAAAAATTTTATCGATTCTCCATTAAAAATGTATATAGTTTTTCGGTCTCTTCAGCTATATTCTCCCATAAATATTTTTTAATTCCATGGAAAGCAGTTTCAGAAAATTTTTCACAGATTTCAGGATTATCCAAAAGTAAGATTAAAGCATCTTTAAGCTTTTCTTCATCTTTAGGCGGAACCAACAACCCATTAAAATTATTTTCAATTATATCAGGAATACCCCCAATTTCCGAAGCTACTACAGGAACTCCAGATGCCATTGCTTCTAAAATTGCAAGTGGATAACATTCTGTGCTCATTGTTGAGGGCAAACAAAAAATATCGGATGATTTATAATAAAAAACCCTTGAATTTTTTTCTATAAAGCCTGCAAACCTAACATCTTGCTCAATACCCAACTCCTTAGAAATTATTTGTAGTTTATGCTCCATTTCACCGCTGCCTGCAAACAGGAGTATCACATTTGGGTTTTCTTTTAAAACTTCAGCAAAAGATCGAAGTAAAATATCTGGACTCTTATAAGGAGATAAATACCCGAAAAAAAGTATAATATTTTTATCCCTTGGCAAATCTAATTTCTCTCGACATTCTTGTTTAGAATAACTAGTATGGAATTCTTCCAGATTTATGCCATTAGGGATTATAACTGTTTTTTCTTCATGATTAATGAGATATTTTGACGATTTTATATATAATTTAGAAGGGGATATAATCACATTTGCATAAGATAAAATTTTATCAACTAAAAACTTATTATTTAATGATACACCAATTTTACGAATAATATTACCATAATTTTCTTCCCAATCACCATGATAAGTAACTATTAAAGGAATATTTTTCTTTTTAGCATACATATAACCAGCAAATGGCCCTGGTGGTATATCGAAACTTACGTGAACTAAATCAACATCATATTTAATTGGTTCAAAGAATAATCCAAGTGATAGATTAGATGAAAGTAAGTTCAATTGAGTTCCATATCTGTGAACTTCAATATTCCCTGAAATTTCAACATAGTTTTTAGAATCTTTCGAGGTAGTAAAAACTTTAATTTCGTGACCCATTTTTGAAATTTCTTTTACTAAAGAATGTGTAGCCAATACAGATCCTCCACAAGCATAATCAGAGAAGTATGAATTGTAAGGAAATTTTGAAGAAAAATACGCAATTCTCATTTTTAGCCTCTTTTTAAGAACTCTGGCTGGTAACCCGCCAACAATGCTATAAGGTCCTATATCTTTGGTAACCAATGAACAAGCACCTATGATCGATCCTGTATCTATTTCAATTCCCGGAAGAATAGTGACCCTATTATCAATCCATACATCATCTCATATTATGACTTAATTTTCGAATCCCAGTTCTCCTATTAAAGCATCTTTTTTTGATAATTATGCTTCAAAGTTAGTATAGATACTTTAGGAGCCATTACATTTACCAATGATCAATTTACCTCCAGAATCACAGCCAGCAATATAGGCCATCTAATCCAATATCAAAATTATTAATATTTTATATTTTTTCCTAAAGCGAAAGATGCTTTTTTTGACATTGAACATTATTTCCATACTTTGAAAGTATATGTCTGCACACTGAACTTCTTAAATTTCTTAACTAACTTCCATTAGGGAGATATTGAGGTATGTACTTTAAGAAATCATAATTACTAACTAATGCTAAAATTCTTATGAACTCATTTTTTAGTTTTGTTTTTCATCATTAAGAATTATCATCTCGAATATATATATTCAAAATACATTCTAGCCGATACAATTATACTCTTTAGTTCCTGAAATCCATTTTTGCCACTAATATTTTTCAAAACAACAGGAATGTATGAAACGTTCAGATAATAGTTTTTTAGTGCTTTATCAACATAAAAAGAAATTTCTTCAGAATTTAGTTCAGGATAAGAGATAATGCATTTTTGGAAACCTTTTTCATCCAGAGACTGTTCTAAATTATCAGCTAAGAGATATCCCTCATCTTGACAGTATGAATAAAAATCAGTTCCTGGCATGGGTGTGGCTATCGCCACTTGTAATAAGTCCGGTTTTATCTCTTTAATAAAATTGATGGTCTTAACCACCGTTTCCTTGGTTTCCCCCGGAAAACCTATCACAAAGTCTGCTAATATTTTTAATCCTGCTCTTTTGGCATTAACAGTGAATTCTCGCAGTTGATTGATATCAATACCCTTTTTAATGTTTTGTAGTATGATTTCACTTCCAGACTCATAACCAACATCTAATAGACGACAGCCTGCTTTTTTCATCACTTTCATGGTTTCGTAGTCTAATTCTGCTCTGCTTTGACAACTCCAGCTGATATTTATCCCTCTAATAGTTAATTCTTCACAAAAATTTCTTATTCTACTCTTGTCTATTGTGAACGAATCATCTTCAATGAATATCTCTTTTACTTCAGGAAGTTCTTTTTTTATATATTCAAATTCGTCTACAACATTTTTAACGGTTCTAACTCTATATTTACGGCCCATTAATGTTTCAGGCCATGAGCAGAATGTGCAAAAATTAGGGCATCCTCTTCCCGTGAAAATTTGGACCATTGGATAAAATGAATGACTTAGAAAATAATCCTTTGTATTCAGATGTTTTTTATAAACTTCCGATACAAATGGTAATTCATCTAAAAATTCTGAAGATGTAAGTTCTCTGTCAGGATTATGGATTATTTTATCTCTCTTTTTATATGATATTCCTTTGATTCCATCGAAATTCATATTTTTAAGTGATTTAGAGATTTCTTTAAGTGATATTTCAAATTCGAATCTTGCTACAACATCTACACCTTTTTCTATAATTTTTTCGGGGTACTGTGAAGCTGGTGGTCCTACTAAAACTGTTAAAGATCCTGTTTTTTCTTTTAGTAAATTAGAGATTTGAATATCGTTATTTAAACTTGAGAAGTTACTATCAACCACTATTATATCTGGGTTGAATTTTATGGCATCCTCTAAAACTTTTTTTTGGTTCCAATCTGATGCAATTGCATCAATAAGTTTAATTGTATTTCCTTCTTTTTCTAAGTATCCTGCTGCATATGAAAGCCAAATGGGGTAGTATAATGTTTTTCCTCTTGCAGCTACTCCTTGCCACCTGCCACATCTTACGAAATTCTTAATGAATGGTGGATTTAATAGGTATATTTTCATATTTTCACCACTAGGCAGCTTTGATTAATAGTTTTTCTAATTTGAATGTTATTTCTTCCCAATCATATTTCTCTGCTATTTTTCTGCCAATTTTTCCTTTTTTAGTCCTTAAATCTTTATTTTGGTAAAGTAAATCAATTTTATTTGCATATTCTTTGGAATTGGCTGCATAGAAAATATCATCTCCTACTAATGACTTTACTGGTGAAATATTGGTGGATATTACGGGCTTCTCACAAGCCATGTACTCAAATAATTTTATTGGTAAGGCATTATTTGCAATACTATTCTGTTTAAATGGTATTAAACAAATATCCATTGCAGATATGTATTTTGGTACCATATCATATGGAATCATGCCGGTGAATATAACTCTGTCTGATACTCCTAATTTTTGAGCTAATTGCATGTTTTCTTTAAATTTTCCTTCTTTTCCAACAATTAATAGCTTAATTTCTTTATCGAGCATTTTTAAGGCATTAAATACGGGTTTAAAGTCTATCCATTCCCTTAAAACACCTACATAACCTACTATAAATCCGGTTGAACCAATTTCTTCTTTTGCATCTTTGATTTTCTTGAAAACTTTGGTGTCAACACCATTAGGAATTATCTCCATCTTTCTTTCGGGAATATTATAAGATTTATTCAAAGTTTCCGTTGTTAAGCTTATATACTTTGCTCTTTTGATGTTTTTTCTTAAATAGTAATTTCCTAAGATTTTACCAGGATATCTTAAAAAATTTGGAATTTGGGGTGAATGCATTATCATTTCGGGTAGATCATCTGCTATATCAAAAACCGTATTAAGATCTTTTGATACTCTGTAACCATTAATAAGGCTATTATAATTTAAATGGAGATCAAAATTGTTATTTGTTAGTCTTTTTATTTCCTTAGTAAAAAATAGCTCTTGTAAAATGGGAGAAATCTTCCTTTCTGTTAAATAATTATAATCAATTCTATCGAAGATATCATCGAAAACTGAAGAATATGATATTAAATCAGCCTGTTTTCCTTTCCACCAATCATTTATGCTTAATACTGTGATATCATGATTCCTCGATAAATATTTCACAAATTGATGTGGTCTATTATGTTGTGATTTTTTCAAATCCACAACAGATGTGATTAGAATCTTCATTTTATCATTGTTTAAAGAAGTAACATTTTAATTCAAAATTTAGATTAATAATAACTCATGATAAATTAATTTTTATCTAAATTTATATTTATCAACAGCATGATCTATGACCAAATGGTTTTAAAATGGGATTTGTTGGAAATTATACTTATAATTTTTGATTCTCGTAGAGCAGACAGGAAATGGTTAATAGGTCACCAAACCTGTTGATGAATTCTATTTTAATGTTAAAAATAATAATATTATCCATATTCTTCTTTAAAGATTTTTAATAACGTTTTAAAGAACTAAAACAAAGAGTAGAATTTTGATTAACATAACTTTTTAGAATTTTTTTTTATGGATATTCTGAAAACCGTTTTACACTTTTTTTTATCTAAATTGAGATAATATAAAACACTTCTCACTTAGGAATTTTTTTATTAGAAATTTTTGTTACCGTCAAATTTGTG
>PMWA01000026.1 GCA_003166335.1 Methanobacterium sp.
ACTTATTTGATACTCAAATTTGGATCCAATGTTAATTTAGGGAATATATCTCCAGAAGAAATAACAGCCCTGGAAACCATGAGAAGAGGGCTTAGAGCTGATACGTTAGGAAAAGTGAACTTCAATGTATTGAAATAATAAGAATACAATTTTTTTTATTTAAGAGATATTTTGGATAATCGGCGCTCATATTATTAACTAATAATGTTTGGATAATGGTTTTTTATTCATGATGAACACTACTTAACAACTTCTCTATTACATAATAATCACATACAACCCCTGATAAACAGTTAATTATTCAATAAGCTTGTACCTAAATTTACTTTATGTTAAGTTTATATTTTACATCTAGATTACCAACGAATCTTCTCTGAATAACAAATTAAACTCTACTTAAAAAATATTTCCCCAATTTAACCATTCAACAGCTATTTTAAGAAATAAAAGATAGATTAAATAAAAATAATCATAAAATTCTTGAGAATATAAATTAAATCAGCAGATCCCAACATATTTGTTCTAAATGAAGGATTTACATACATTTAAAATTTAATGATACTCATAAAATATTTGATTCTTTAAGTTATTTTTAGTATCATCAAGCCGTATTTTCATGATTTAATTNNAATAGCATTAAGTATCTGTTCAAATTGTTTTTTCACGGGTATGCTAAACACTGGTTTATTTAGATAAATAGCTTCCGATATCACATTAAATCCACCGTTAGTTATCACTGCTCGTGAAGAGGCTAGAACATCAAAAAAATCTTCCTCATTAAAATTCCGGAAACTAAGATTTCCCTCTACTCCCTCTTTATAGAAGCCATAAATTATAAATTTATCATCAAATTCCTTTAATAATTCTATAAGTTTCAAATTAGAATCACTAGTCTGATATACAAGAATATGCTCTTCATTTTCAGTTTTTAATTGGAAAATCTCTTTTCTTAAAATAGGAGGGAATATTTTAACTCTTTACGGATTAGTTAATGGGGGATAAAAAAAACTGTAATGAGATAAATATTAGGCAACTGTATAAATGACCCCGTACCACACCTTCAGCCTTTAATTTATCTTTCAAATGTTTCAAAGGTACTTTGTTTTCACAATGAGTAACTACATGGGTATGATCCAGGCTTATTAATGGCACTCTTAAGATTTTGCTTAAAAGATTAGAGTAAAACTCGAAATCAGAGATTATAACATGAGGCCCAAAATCCTTAGCCACGTCATACATAGCGGTGAGATTGCTCAGCAGATCTTGGGGAAGATCTTTAATGCCGTTAAATAAGGTTTTGGTACTATTCACCTGATTGGATTCATAAACTGTGTTAAAACCTTCAATTTGATATACATTATCAAATTTCTCTGAGAGATAATGATATGCTCGGCCATGGGCAAATGTAGTAACCTCATTTTTCTCGAGCAAGTGTTTTATAATAACTCCGCTGCGTATGGCGTGACCCATTCCTTCACCACATACACCATAGAGTATTCTTTTTCTCTCTCGCAGATGTCTAACATTATAATTCAATTTTTCAGTCTCTGATCCTATATTTTCAGAATAATATATTATATCTTTAGGATAATCCATCAAATTCTTTAATCTCCCAATTCTAATCCATATTATAAATAGATTCGTTTTAATTACAGGACTACAAGTTATAAACAGGGTTTTAACTTTTTATTACATCTTAAACTGATTAATGGAATTATAATTCTATATATTCTTCATAGAGAAATTGGTGAATTCATATAAAATATTTATCTTAGCATTTATAAAATAAAATTTATAATAAATTAATAAATTTTAATACTTGCAATTTTTTAAGATAAAAATTTTCATTTAAAAATTTCAATCATAATTTTTCTAAAAAACCTAACTTTATTCAAACATTTGAGAAAATAATTATTCAATTCAAATAGAATTTAATTCTATAATTTATAATCAAAGAATTAAAGAGATCCCCTTAATGAAATCTTCTTCAAATCTTTTAAGTAACAATAAAGAATTAGACGATAGAAATCTAAACACCTATAATTCGCAGAATATCTATAATGAACAATATATGGCCATACCAATTAAAACCAATTATATAAAACCGGAAGAATCCTATGACGTGATAATTCAAAGAGCCAGTAAATTATTAAATAACGGAGATTTCCTAGTGATATCTGAAACCCCCATAGCTATTTCACAGGGAAGATTAGTCGATGAAATGGATTATAAACCTTCCATAATTTCAATTTTGATAACTGAATTATGGTCTAAATATCTTTGGGGATATATTTTAGGTCCAATTCTCAAAATAAAAAAGAGAACAATAAAAAACCTTAGAAAACTACCTAAAGAAGCTAGGTATCATAAACAATTCATTTTAGAATATTATGGTATTAAACATGCTCTTAAACCCGCATCCGAAGCTGGAGTTGATTTAAGTAATGTTCCAGGAACTCAGGTTTGTCTGCTTCCGGAGGATCCAGAGGGAGTGGTCAGAGATATAAGTGATNNGGATCCGGAGTTAGTAGTCCAAGATATAAGTGATAAAATAAGATTCAATCTTAATAAAAATGTGACTGTGATGATTATAGATACAGATGTAACATATCAACTTTTTGGAAAAAAATTTACTTCTATTCCTATCGCTATACCTGGCATAAAAAAAGATTTAGGTGTAATAGGTTATGTTTTCGGAAGATGGGGAGAAATCAGAGGACCTACTCCACTAGCTGTTTCTAAACTTCAAAATGTAGATGAAAGCATAAATATAGCTAAAATAGCCGAGGAATGCCAGAAAAAAAATGATATAAATATGGAAACAGTTTATGATATGAAAAACATGTTTAATGGAGAAATTAATAGTGTAACCATTGAAATGTTGGAATCTATCCAACATACGCCAGCAATTATTGTTAGAAAACTTTAAAGTTAAAAAAAATTGTATAATACTTATTTTGAAAAATATTTTGTATTTGTAACAAATTATAAATACTATTGGTATCTATAGTATATATAATAAAGAATATTTTTTAATCAACTAAAAATCGAACTATTGATTTGAATATTGTTTAAAAAGCTCTAATTTACACTCAAAAAGTACACATTGATGTTCAAAGACAAATAACAGTAAATACAATTCATTAAACTCCGCTACCCTTCTATATAGCAGAAAAAAATAATTTGCTTTTAGCGGTTATCAGAACCATTCAACATTTACAAAGGAGACAAGAATGCTAAACATTAACGATCCTAAAATCCATGAATTACTTGAACTTCAATTTAAAGGAGGAACTAAGATGCTTAAAGATGATGCAGTACAAGATATCCTTACCGGTATTACGAATGATGAAGAAAATAGTGTTTCCATCATTAAGTGTATGCTCGAAGGTAAAACCACTGATGAAGAAATAGCCGAGGAAACAGAAATAAGACTAAACATAGTAAGAAGAGTACTTTACAAATTATATGATGCTGGAGTAGCAAGTTACAAACGAAGTAAAGATCCAGAAACCCAATGGTACACTTACAGTTGGAAATTCGAAGAAAAAAAGATATCTGAGATTCTAGAAAAGAATTATGAGAAAATATCCAGAGATCTCAATGAATCATTAGAATACGAAGAGGAAAACATGTTCTTTATTTGTAAAAGCAACGATCACAGATATAACTTCGAAGAAGCATCGGAGAATAACTTCACCTGCGGAGAATGTGGATCAGCACTCGAATATCAGGATAACTCTGCAATAATTACAGAATTAAAAGAACTTAAGAAGAAAATTGACTAAATACTTTATTTCTACTTTTTTAATTAAATAATTTATTTTGAGGCGGATATTTGAATCTAACTATATTAGAAGATTTTAAATGTTCCTCTTACATAATAAAACATTCAAAGGCTGTTTTAAAGAAAGCTGAAGCAATTTCCAAAGATTTTGATGTAAATTTAGATCAAGTGGAAAATGGGGCTATTTTACATGATGTGGGAAGATCAAGAACACAGTCTATCTATCATGCCTTAAAAGGTGCTGAAATTCTAAAAGAACGAGAATTTCCCGTAGAAATATTGAAAATTACGGAAAGACACATAGGTGCAGGTATTCCAAAAGAAGAGGCAATTATGTTGAATTTGCCTCCTCGCGATTATTTACCAATCACATTAGAAGAAAAAATAGTTGCTCATGCGGATAATCTTATAAATGGCATTGAGGAAGTTTCACTAGATTTCGTTATCCAAAAATGGAGTAAAAAGATGGGAAGTAATCATCCTTCTTTGGAAAGGCTCATAAAGCTCCATAACGAACTTTTTTTTAATGAATAAAAATAATGAATCGATATAAATATTTTTTTTTTATCTTTTAACAGATTTTTTTGACTGTAAATTTTTATAATTTATAATTCTCTATAATCTAATTTATACAAAAATTTTATAAAATTATTAAAAAATTATTTAGTTCAATTAGACAGATTAACACTCATGGAGATAATAGAAGAGAAAAATATTATAATATTTACTGGACCATCCCTACCCTCTAACGATGCAAAAAAAATTTTAAAGGCGGATTATAGAGGTCCTGTAAGTAGGGATGATATCATCAAGGCTTTAAAGGATAAACCTGACATTATAGGAATTATTGACGGTGTTTTCCATCAACAACCAGCAGTGTCTCATAAAGAGTTATTAAAGGCATTAAAGTCAGGTATAACTATTGTGGGTGGGGCGAGTATGGGGGCTCTCAGAGCTTCTGAATTGGATGATTTCGGAATGATCGGTGTAGGGAGAGTATATGAGGCTTATAAAAATGGTGATATAGAATCTGATGATGATGTAGCTGTAGCATTTAATCCGGAGACTATGGAGCAACTTTCAGAAGCCTTAGTAAACATTACCTATAATTTTAAGAACGCTTACATTAAAGGTTTGATCACTAGAAGTGAACTAGAAAATTTGTTGAAAATTGCCAAATCAATTTATTATCCTAAAAGAACATATAAGCAAATTTTAAATTATTCTAATATTAATTTCCAAAAGAAACTTTCCCTTAAAACTTTTTTAGACAGAGAAGGGAATGATTTAAAGAGGGAAGATGCCATATTAGTTTTAAAATGTATAAAAAGAATTATAAAATATGGGAATTAACTAATTTAAGAAATTTAAATATTATTTAATTTTTTGAGTGTTAAATATGGATTTAGAAATTAGTTTAAATAAGATCAGGAAATATCTTAAAGATAAAAGAATAATCATCGCTTTTTCCGGAGGTGCAGACAGCACTTTACTTGCTAAACTAGCAGCGGATTTTAGTTGTGAAGCAGTGGCTGTTACTGTGGATAATGGAGTTTTACCCAAGGATTGTATAGTTAGCGCACAAAGAATTGCAGCGAAGATAGGCATCCCACATCATGTTTTAAATGAAAATTATTTAACAGATGAATCATTTAGTTCAAATCCACCTCAAAGATGTTACATCTGCAAGAATAAGATGTATGATAAACTTGAGGAATTTGCCCATAGCAAAAATTTTGAATACATAGCTGACGGCACTAATATAAGTGATCTATTGGCTGATCGGCCGGGAATAATGGTGAATTATCAGAAAAAAATATTAACACCCTTAGTTTATGGCGGAATGACTGCAGAAGATGTTCATGATGCACTTAAAAAGTTTAATTTAGAATATTCATCATCCACTACTTGTTATGCCACACGCATACCTACAGGCTCTGAAATCACCCCTAAAAAAATAAATAGGATAAGCTATGCAGAAGCTCTCATAAAAAATATAACTGGAGAGGAAATTGTCAGAGTACGGGATGATGATGGAGAGGCACGCATTGAAGTTTCAAATGTGGATTCGATTTTGAATAATGAAATTTTGATACATATAAGTTCTGAGTTAAATGCAGTGGGATTTAAAAAAGTTTTATTAGATGTAACCGGTTATGGGGATTCAAAAAAAGATATCGTAATATATAAACCCTGTAAGGATGAAGCTAATAAAATCATGTTTGAAACAGAGCTTCCATTCGAGATCAATATCCAAGATACATGTAAGGAAATGAAGGAACTTGGAGAGGAGGTTAAATGTTCAATTCAAATGGGTGTAATCATGATGGAATTGGGAGGTCGTAATGTCACTATCTTTAAAAAAGGTAAAATTGTGGCACGAAGAGTTAAAAATAGGGAAGACGCCCGAGATTTGATGGTGGAAGTATTACCTCTTATTAGAAGAGTGATTTGAAGATTCATGAGTATTTTTTTCTTTTTTTTATCCATATAAAATATTATTTAAATAAGAGCAAGGGTTCCAAAAAAATAAAAAAATTAGTTAAAAATAATATAAATTATTTAGGAATATTTACAAAGGCAAATTTCATTAAAGTTCTCTGTGCACATTTTCCACAAGCTTCCTACGGCGACTAGTTAACTTCTTAAAAAATCCTCGTTCATCATTTCCCATAAGTACTATGTTATCTCCTTCCACTTCCACTTCCACATCATCAGCTTTTAAATAATCTATTTCCATATCTATTTTTGATGCATCTTGTAAACGATCATTGGCAGTGTAAGTATAATCCATAACAAGTTTATGATGAGGATAAACGTCTTTCATAACATTTTTTATGGTTAATTCCAATACATTAAAGAAAGTTTCCACTTCTGGCTCTTTCTCCCACCATAAATTGGCCATAATAAACTTTAAGTTTATAGGTTTTATGGAGACTTCTCCATTATTTTTGGCGACAATAGTTATGTCACCATCCTTAGATTTTATCTTTAAAACAGGTTTATCTGACATGTTAATCTTTAATAGCTTTTATTAAGTCCGTGGCTCTTACTAATCCAACAAGTTCTCCTTCCACGTCAATTATAGGTATCTGCTCTATATTTCTCTGTCGCATCTTATTTGCACATTCATTCACTGATGTTTTAGTAGTTACTATGGACAAATCATTGGTTGCAACATCTTTAACCTCTTTATCTGAAAACTTAAGATGATTTTTAATAACATAAAGCACATTTTTACTATCCCAAGACCACTTATCTCCTTCAGTACCTACAGAAGTATTATGGACAGTTCTTTCAGATATAATTTCACTTTCTTCTATAAAATCTGTTTCAGTCAGTATTCCAGATAATTTACCGTCTTTATTTAAAGATAGAAGAACTTTGAGGTTGTAATATCGCATTATTTCGAAGGCAATATTTAATGGAGTTCTCTCCCAAGTGGTGGGTATGTTTTTAATCATATAATTTTCTACAGGTTCTTGGATGTCTGTTTTCCATAAGGCTTTACTGATTATGTCCGAAGCAGTAACTAAACCTACTAATTCGTCGTTTTCAACTATGGGGATTCTTCTTATCCCATTTTCTAGCATTTTCTTTGTTATACTCTGTAAATTATCATCTGGATGGGCAGTAATAATTTTCCGAGTCATAATAAGTGCTATCTGCTCTTCATCAGGATTTTTCACCAGATCAGTACGGGTGAGCATTCCTACCAGTTTTTTGGTGCTGCTTTTCACCACTGGTAATCCTGAAACTTTTTTTTCACTCATTAAGTTCATGGCATTAGAACGGTTTCCAGGAACTTGGATATAGTGTATGTCAACGGACATGATATCTTTTACTAGCATTGTTTTTTACACCATCCTAAAAAAAAATTTATATAATTTTTTTTATTAGATTTAAAAAAAATATTTAATGAACGGCTAAAACAGGAATTTTAGCGGATCTAACTACCTTTTCCGTCACGCTTCCGAGTAGAAATCTGTCTAGACCATGTTTACCTGAAGTACCCATTACTATCAAATCTATATTCTCATCTTCTGCAGTTTTTAGTATAACATCTGCTGGAGGTCCTTCTTTACTTTCTTTAATTAATTTGACACCAGTTTTAAATTCTTCTTTTTGTTCAAGTTCTTCAATCAATTTTGAAATACTATCAAGTGATTTATGGCCTTCTTCTTTCAAAATTTCTGATACCCTGATGGTAAGATCTTCTGCGGGCAGGCCTACCAGCGAAGAAGTATCTACAACATTTAAAGCTATGAGTTCTGCATTACTGTGGCCTGCAATCCAAATAGCATGTTTTGCAGCTTTTTCAGCGTATTTTGAACCATCTGTGGGTAACAATATTTTATGGTACATGGGTTCACCTCTGTGGTTAAATTTTTAAGTACACCTTTGGTCTAACAGAGTAGACCTTTGGCCCAATAGAATAAATTTCTTTAATACTCTTCCAAATAAAATGATTTCTAAAGTTTATTTTGTAATATCTAATATAAATAAATTCTAAAATTACAAGAGATAATCCTCTTTAAAATAAACCAACATCAGAATTTATCACTATAAATCTAGAATATAAATTTGATTCTTAAACTATAAAACTGATTACTTTCTACAAACTAATTCACCTTCAGTTATTAAACCTTTTATATTTTTTGATTCAGTCCGATTAATAATAGATAATATGGGATCATGAGAAATCTGCTGTGCAATTATAACATCCGCTAATCTACCTTCCTCCAATGAACCTATATTAAGCTTAAGAGCTTTACCAGCATTCACCGTAGTCATTTTCAATATTTCTTTAGGTGGAAAGTACTCCCTGTAATATCCACGGGTGACTTTAAGAGTATATTCCATCTCGCGAAGTAAATTAGGAGAATTGAACATCACATTATCCGTTCCCAAAAGAAGATTCACGTTCAAATCAAACATTTCCTTCACTGGAGGAATACCAACGGCTAATGTACCGTTAGAACGAGGACAGCATACTACTGAAACTCCACTATCCGCCACTAACTTCAAATCATTTTTTATAGGTGCAGTCAAATGCACTAATAGGTCGAAACCAGCCTTTAAAGCTCTTTGAACCTCACTCATGCCTGTAAAATTCACAGAATCTGTTTGAACCTGCTCATACTCGGCCACATGAATCGATGATAACTTTCCCATTTTTTTGCAAGTTTCAACAATTATAGAAGCTACTAAATCACTAATCTCACCCAAACCACTCGGTGCTATCCCATTACAAGACTCAAGAAGTTCTTCTATTATAACTTCTATAATTGGATTTATAGGAAATTGTAAGAATGAATCATGACGTCCTAACACAATTTTACGAATAGGAATATCTTCTGAAGCTTCATTTAACAGATTAATCCCTTCAGCTCCCCCCTCACGAAAATCAACAAAGGTAGTAGTACCAGTACTAAGCATTTCCCACATGGATTTCTTCATTGAATCCAACAATAAATTAGTAGGAGTATTAGCGAGTATCTGATGTTTAATTCCAAATGGCGGTTTTACTATTTTATCTATAGGTTTTCCATCACCCATATCCATAGCCACAGAATCTCCTAGATGCACATGAGAGTTGATAAATGCAGGAGCAACAATACAACCCCTAGCATCTATAACTTTTCCACGTTTAATATTTTGGGAAACTTCCACAATCTCTTGGTCCTGAATCAACACATTCGCATTTATAACGTCAAGATTCTCCCCATAGAGGACACGGCCATTCGCAATAGTGATCATACAACATAAAATATTTTTCTAACAACTATTTATTATTTAGTAAATTTTTAAATACCGAGCATTTATAAGAAATTATTTTTTTTGGGGGCTATAATCCATAAAAAAATTAAAATTTTTTTGCAAAAACGTATGGTTGAAATACAATAAAAATGAATACTGATAGTTATGGCTGAGTTGAAGGGTGGTCTTGGTTTATTTGATGTTATGAATCTGGTGATCGGTGCTATTGTAGGGGCTGATATTTATATTGCTGCTGCTTTTGGTGCGGGTTATCTAGGACCAGCGTCATTGATCGCTTGGATTATAGCTGGAGTTATGGCTATTATTATAGCGTTGAGTTTTGCTGAATGTTCTTCTATTCTTCCACGGGTTGGAGGTCCTTATGCTTATGTTAGGGAGGCTTTCGGTGATTTTTGGGGCTTTTTAACTGGTTGGTCTTTAATTATTGCTGAATGGAGTGCTATAGCGGTGTTTCCATTAGCGTTTGTTGCTTATCTTACTTATTTTTATCATGATATGCCTCAATCAATTCAGATATTGATTAAAGTTTTATTCGTTCTTTTCCTCACCTTTATAAATCTTTTAGGTGCAAGACAGGGTGGGAAACTCAATGACATATTAACAATTTTGAAGATTGCGCCTATACTTTTATTCACTATTATAGGGATTGCTTATTTTATTATCAAACCAGCATTGCTTGTCACGCATTTAACACCTTTTGCTCCTTTAGGATTTGGAGGTCTTGGCAGTGCTCTTATACTAATATTTTGGGCTTATGTCGGGTTTGAATTGGTTACCATTCCATCAGATGATATAATAAACCCTAAAAAAACTATTCCATTAGCTATTGGTGTAGGTATGGCAGTAATTACAGTTTTTTATTTCATAACTAATTTCGTGGTTGTGGGGGCTGTGCCTTGGATGGAGCTCTCCACTTCTTCGGCTCCTTTGACTCTTGCAGGATATGCTCTTATAGGGTCTGTGGGAGCTATAATTTTAAGTGTAGGCGCGCTTTTCTCAATATCAGGATCTGATGAAGCAGGAATTCTATGCTCAGCCAGAATTCCCTACGCGATGGCTGGAGATGGGTTATTACCTCACTTTTTTGCTAAAGTACATCCTAAATATAACACTCCGTATATTTCATTAATAATACAAAATACTGTTACTTTAATAGCTGCTATATTCGGTACTATAAGTCAATTAATTATTTTATCAGTATTCACCATCCTATTCTGCTATTTATTAACGTGCATATCGGTATTCCCTTTGCGGAAGAATTTAGGTGGAGGAATAAAAATCCCTAGAATTATTCCTGTATTGGGAATTATTATCATTATTTACATGATAACTCAAACCGCACCTAATCAAATCATGATTGGAACAATTCTTATATTGCTCGGAATTCCAATATACTTAAAATATGTTCCTAGAACTCAAATTAAAACTGTTAGAAGGGATATTGAATTTTGTACGGGTTATTGTAAAACATGTTTTAGGGCCTGCTGCAGAAGACTGCCCAGTCAGGAGCCATTCCTAGCACACGTACTGTGGCATCTAAGAAATTTCATAAAACGAATTTAATTTTAAATTTATAAATTCTACAAGAATAATATTTGAATAAATCTATTTAGGAAGTAGAATGGCTGAAAAAACTCTGAGGAACAGTATTTGTAGTACCTGGTTTACTCAATTGGAAATACTATTTTCATGAAATTTTAATGGACCATGATATCTTCTAGAACATATNNGAAAATTAGAAAAAAATATTTATTGTTAAAAAATTCCTGATTTGTCTATCTAAAAAATAAGATAAGATAAGTGACAATGATTATCACCTAATTTGGTGGGTATTATTTTTGTAATGAGTTGTGATATTCGTTTAGTGATTTAACCCCTATTTTACCTTTTTCAATATTTTCAATAGCATTAAGAGCTGCACGCGCTCCAGCTAGGGTGGTGACATAGGGTATTCCTAAATCTACAGCCATTCTTCTTATGAGATAGTTATCGTCTGCAGACTGCTTTCCTGATGGAGTATTTATGATTAAGTCTATTTCCCGGTTTAATATGGCATCTTTAATATTGGGAGAACTTTGGCTTACCTTTCTTACAATGTCAATTTTTACCTCATTTCCCACTGCTTTTGTTGTTCCTATGGTCCCGACCAGCTGGAATCCCAGATCTCTAGCTTTTTTGATAATGTCCTGAATTTTTTCTTTATCCGCATCACGAACGCTTATAAATAGTTTGCCGCTTTGAGGAAGTTCCATGCCTGCTGAAAGCTGAGCTTTATAATATGAAACTCCAAAACTCTCATCAATACCCATACTCTCTCCTGTTGACTTCATTTCAGGTCCTAAAACTGCATCTGCTCCTGGAAGTTTTATAAATGGGAAGATAGATTCTTTAACTGCTACATGATCTATTTTAACTTCATCTTGAAGTCCTAAATCCTTTAATTTAAAACCAATCATAAGTTTAGCCGCAATTTTGGCTAGAGGTATTCCAACAGCTTTACTTACAAATGGTACAGTACGACTAGCCCGGGGATTAGCCTCTATAATATACACTTTAGCTTTTCCATCGGTTTTAACCGCGTATTGAATATTTATCAACCCCACAACTCCTAATTCTAAGGCTAAATTCGTAGTGTACTTCTTAATGGTATCCATTACATCTTTTGGAATGCTCTGGGGTGGTATTACACACGCAGAGTCTCCTGAATGTACTCCTGCCTCTTCTATGTGTTCCATTATTCCCCCAATGAATACTTCTTTCCCATCACACAGTGCGTCGACATCTATTTCTATGGCGTCTTCAAGGAATTTATCCACCAGTATGGGGTGTTTTGGAGATATACGTACTGCCTCTTTCATGTACTCTTTAAGTTCTCCATCATCGTAAACTATTTCCATAGCCCTTCCACCCAATACATATGAGGGTCTAACTAACACTGGAAAACCAATTCTATCTGCAACTTTACTCGCATCTTCAAAGGAGTACGCAATACCATAATCTGCTTGTGGTATCTTTAAGCGAGTTAAAACCTGTGTGAAACGTTCTCTATCCTCAACTTCATCTATACTCTCATGAGGTGTTCCAAGTATTTTAACACCTTCATTTGCTAATGGTAAAGCTAGATTAATGGAAGTTTGACCACCGAACTGCACCACCACCCCATAGGGATTTTCCTTATTTATAATGCCCATCACATCTTCTAGTGTTAAAGGTTCAAAATAGAGCTTATTTGAGATATCGTAATCAGTACTCACTGTTTCAGGGTTATTGTTAATAATTATGGTTTCTATACCTTCATCTTTAAGAGCCATAGCAGCGTGAACACAGCAATAATCAAATTCTATACCCTGCCCGATTCTGATAGGTCCTGCTCCGATTATAATCACTTTTTTTTCAATTGAAACGGGTACTTCATCCTCGTATTCATAAGTACCATAATAATAAGGTGTTTTAGCCTCAAATTCAGCAGCACATGTATCCACCATTTTATAGGATGGTATGATCTTATTTTCCCTTCGAGTACTACCAATGGTTTCTTCAGGACATCCCGTGATTTCGGATAGTTTACGATCGGAGAATCCCATCCTCTTAGCCTTCCATAAAACTTGGGGATTTAAGATACTATTTTTACTTAAATCCACTTCAAAATTGATAATGTTAACTATCTTATACAAAAAGAAGGGATCAATCTGAGTTATTTCATGTATATGCTCTACGCTCATCCCCGATTTGAGTGCAGTATACACGTGGAATATGCGGTTATCAGTGGCATTTTTAAGAAGATTTTCATCAAATTTTAATTCATCAAAACCATATCTACCAATATCCAGGGATCTTATGGCCTTATGCAAAGATTCCTCAAGGGTTCTACCAATACTCATCACTTCTCCAGTAGATTTCATCTGCACCCCTATTACTCTATTTATACCCTTAAACTTGTCAAAGGGCCATCTAGGAATTTTAGTCACCACATAATCTAGTGAAGGCTCGAAAGATGCGGGTGTCTCCTTAGTAATATCATTACGTATCTCATCCAAGGTCATACCCACGGCAATTTTAGCGGAAATCTTAGCGATAGGATATCCCGTAGCCTTAGAAGCTAATGCACTACTTCTACTTACCCGTGGATTCACCTCAATTACTTTATACTCTCCAGTAATCGGGTGAACTGCGAACTGAATGTTACATCCCCCTTGAATCTTTAGGGCTCTTATAATCTTTATTGAAGCATTTCTAAGCTTCTGATTATCGTCATCAGATAACGTTTGGGAAGGTGCTACAACTATACTCTCACCTGTGTGGATACCCNNGTTTTTATCCCGCATAACCTCGTATTCAAATTCCTTCCAACCCAGCACGGACTCATCGATAAGCACTTGATTTATAAAACTCATTTCTAAGCCACGGGTAGCCACTTCTATTAGTTCTTTTTTATTATAAGCTACCCCGCCCCCGGTTCCTCCAAGTGTAAATGCTGGACGCACGATCACAGGATAACCAATCTCTTCCACGGCATATAATGCTTCTTTTACGGACGTAACTGCATGATTTTTGGGGATGGGTTCATCAAGCTTTTCCATGAAACTACTGAATAAATCTCGGTCTTCTACGTTTCGAATAGTCTCTACTGATGATCCTATAACCTTAACATCAGAAAGTGCATTTATCTTCTCCAGTCCAGTGACAACATTTAAACCAGTCTGTCCGCCCATAGTGGGTATTACAGCGTCAGGTTTCTCTTTTTCTATGATTTTAGAGACGATTTCAGGGGTGAGGGGTTCTACATAAACTTGATCTGCCATATCTACGTCTGTTTGGATGGTGGCCGGATTACTGTTTACGAGCACGGTTTCTATTCCCTCATCCATTAATGATTTACATGCTTGTGAACCAGAATAATCGAATTCAGCAGCTTGACCAATCTGAATTGGCCCTGAACCAATGATAAGAACTTTTTTTATATCTTCATCCCGGGGCATAATACTAATCCTCTTTTTTATGATAATATAAATTTCTAATTATTTTTTTTTATTAAAACATTCTAATATTTTTTTATGGCATTCAAAAAGTTGTCAAAGTAATAATCAGAATCATTAGGGCCTGGTCCGGATTCAGGATGGTACTGTACACTAAATACAGGCAGTTCTTCATGTTCTAATCCTTCAGGTGTACCATCATTCAGATTTATTTGAGTCACTTTTAATAAGGTACCCTCTACTGATCTAGGATCAACGGTAAAACCATGATTTTGAGAAGTAATAGAAACTTTACCCGAAGATAAATCTTTAATGGGTTGATTTATCCCTCGATGCCCGAATTTCATCTTATAAATCTCAGCTCCGAACGCTAAACCGATAATCTGTTGCCCTAAACATATACCGAAGACTGGCATTTCTTCAGATAAGTCACGCACGTTTTCTATTGCCTTTTTAACTCTATTCGGATCACCTGGACCGCTTGAAACTAGCATGGCATCTGCATCATAATCTAAAATATCCTCAACATCCATTTTATAGGGTAAAACCACCACTCCAATCTTTCTTTTAAGCAATGCTTTTATACTATTATTTTTTATACCACAATCCAAAATCACTGCACGATGAGTATAATCTTCTCCTAAAATTCGTGGTTCTTTGACACAAACCTGATCCACTAAATCTAAGTCTCGTATATCAGGTTGTCCCCGGATTAATTCTAGTAGTTCAGAGTCTTCTATATCTTCTGTGGATATAACTCCTTTCATAGTTCCATGTTCACGGATTTTAAGGGTGAGAGATCTAGTGTCAATTTCACTAATACCGGGTATACTGTTTTCCTCTAAGAAATCATTTAGACTTTTTTCTGATTTATTATGGGAAGGATGAGTGTTATGTTCTCTTACGATAAATCCTTCAGCTTTTATACTCTCTGATTGAAACCATTCCCTAGATATTCCATAATTACCCTGTAATGGGTAGGTTGACATGAGTATTTGACCTTTATATGAAGGGTCAGTTAGTGATTCAACGTATCCGGTCATTCCAGTTGCGAAAACTACTTCTCCACTTCTAATTGTCTCATAACCGAAGCCTTCTCCTTTATATATTGTTCCATCTTCTAAAGCTAATTTCGCTTCATTTACCATTTACACTCACCAATATTTTTTGAAAAAATAATTTTTTTTCTAAAATCTAAAACCTTCATTTTTTTTTAAATGAATTATTAACTATTTATTCTACTCTAATTCAGTATCTAAATCCATTTCCATCAATACTGCATCTTCAAAATCCTCATAATATTTTTTAAGAATCTCTTTTTTATTAAATCCCATTTCATTATAGAATTTAATAGCACCATCATTACTCACTCTAACCTCTAATTTGATAAGATTTACATTATAACGTTTGAAAATTTTAAGTGCAGTTTCAACCAATAGGGTTCCTACACTTTTCCTGCGATATTCATCATCTACGGCTATGGATATTATGTGTCCTTCTTCCTCAAATCTGATCCAAAATATAATATATCCTACTACAATATTATCTTCTTGAGCAACTAAAAATCCTGCACCTAAATTAAAAATATCAATTAGGATTTTTGGTGGGTAGGGATCTTTGAAGGATCTATTTTCAATTTCAAGAACTCTCTTAATATCTTGTCGTTTAAATTCTCTTATTATCATAAAATTCTCCAAGTAAAAAAAATTTAGGAGCTGTGCAGAAATTATGTGGAATGATTTTATCCAATACATTATCAATAATTACAACCACGCCCCTAAGATAGTGGAAGTGGCTGTAGGAAACTTCTTAGAAGTTGCATTCGGTTTAAATAAACATCTTAAGTTGAATATAATTATGACGGATATTAAACCTTCCCATACTAAAATTATTCAAGATGATATTAGCCTTCCTAACTTAAAAATATATAAGAATGCATCACTCATCTATTCAATTCGACCTCCAGAAGAATTACATCCTCATTTAATAAAAGTTGCAGATAAAGTAGGATCAAATCTCATCATTAAACCATTATCGACCGATTATATAAATTCACAGAGAAAACTGGAATTAATTAACTACAAAAAAACATTTTTCTATATGTTAAAAAAAATTTAATGAAATAATTAAATTATTATAATATTTATGGCAAGATTCAACGTTATTTTAAAAAGAGTTTTTAAAAATGGGTTTAAATTAAATTAATAAACGATTTGAAGAAGAGGAAAATCATGCCAACTTTAAAATGTTCTTAACGCAGTTTAACTATATTTAATATGGTAAATAAGCTTAAAAGTGATTAAAAGAGGTTTTTAGATTGAAGATAATAGTAATGGCTGGTACCACTGAAGGGGTGAAGATCATAGCCATGATAGCTTCTCTTGAAAATACGCATATAATTGCTACTACTGTAACGAAGTTGGGTGGAGAGCTGGCTAAATCAGCTGGTGCCCATGAAGTCATATCAGAGGCACTGGATAAAGAAGGGATTGAGGAAATTATAAAAACTAAGAAAATAGATCTCCTGATAGATGCCACCCATCCCTTCGCAGAAGATGCCACCAGAAATTCCATAACAGCAACTAATGCGACGGGAATAAATTACTTACGGTTTGAAAGGCCTTTTATAGATTTTCATGAAAATAATCATATTCATTCTGTCGACTCTTTTGAAAATGCGGTATCAAAAGTTTTGAAACTTATAGACACTGATAATCCTCGGATTTTCCATTTGGCCGGGGTCATGACTCTACATTACCTAACAGAAGTTTTAAATCCAAAAAACATCGTGATAAGAGTTCTACCTTCAATATATTCAGTTAAAAAATGTCTTAATTTAGGCTTGCCGGCTGAAAATATAATAGCAATGCAAGGAATTTTCTCTAAAGACTTCAATCAGGTTTTGATGCAAGAATACGATATAAATATAATGATAACTAAGGAAAGTGGTGATGCTGGAGGAACTCCTTCTAAAATAGAAGCAGCACAACAGTTGGGGATTCCGGTGGTTATGGTTATGCGCCCAATAGTTTCAGAACTTAAGAAAAAAACTGTTTTCAATAATATCAATGATTTATTGGAAGAAATTCTGAATTTAAAAGTTATGAATAAATTATAGAAAACTAGATTTAACTCAAAAATAAGTTAATATAAATGTTTAGCCTCAGTTCGCCCATCATTCATCACGGTTCAGAGCTCATAGGGTTCATCATCGGCCAAAAAATAGATCAATTAAATATTAATGGTAGATATATATCCCTAATATCGATCAGTTAATTATTTTCCTTAAAAATTTCATTATTTTATAAATAAACTCTCTTTGTACAATCATATAAAATTTATTAATTCTGATATCATTTTTTATTTACTAATTAAGTAATTTATGCAATGGTTTGTAAATTTAAATTAATTTTCAAAAAAATCCATGAATAAGCTTTCCTTTAATTTACGATGGGTAAAACTTCAAAGAACAGTTTTTTAAAGTTATTCAATAATTCTTTGGGGAAATTTAAACCAACACAAATAATCAAAACACCAGTCCATATAACAGCATCTTGAATGTTCGGGGTTTCTATCACTTCTTCATCGAAAACCAGACTTACTTTTGCTTTTTTTTGGAGGAAATCCCAAAGAGTTTCACGTTCATGATTAGCACCGTTTATTACAATGTTATTACGTAATGCTAATTGCAAAAATTGTTTCCAATCATTAAAATCACAAAATTCGATCCATATCGATCCATTCATATCAATACAAGAATTACATGTTTCAATTTCCCAATGAAAGAAGTTTTTAATAATATCCTCTAATCCTTCGTCAACAGAAATATAAAAATCATCATCAATTTTAACTTCCACTTGTTCATGTTCAGACATAATTTTTACCATCAATATCAAGCCTATTATTTTCATTATATTTATCAATTTATTATAAAACTTAGCAATTTTTACATATTTAAATGATGAGTTGATGGAAAATGTAAATTTTTTATAGTCCAATGAAAAGAGAATTCATATTATCTTTTTTCAATTAGAGAATAATAATAAAATATAATATTTTATAGTTAATTAGTATGAAAAAACAGTAAATTGAATTTCATATTTGATTAATACTGATATTTCTAATGTGATCGAGATGATTCTGTTAAAATAAAAAAATAGAGGATAAAATCCAGTTATGGATTATCCGTACATTACTCCGGCTTCTTTTCGCATTTCTTCTTCACGTTCAATGCCCATTATTTTATCCACAGCATCCATAAAGTCGTTCATGGTAACGGTGACTCTTTCTTCTCGAATGGCGAACATTCCTGATTCGGTGCAGATAGCTTTGAGATCGGCTCCAGATGCTCCTTCGGTCATGGAGGCTATCATTCGAATGTCGACTTCTTCATTTAATGTCATTTTTTTAGTGTGGATTTTAAGTATCTCCATTCTACCATCTTCGTTAGGTATATGTACTTCAATGAATCTGTCGAATCTTCCGGGACGTAGTAGTGCAGGGTCTAATATGTCGGGTCGGTTAGTAGCGGCTACGATTCCAACGTCTCCCCGTCCTTCGAATCCATCCATTTCTGCTAGTAATTGCATTAGGGTTCTTTGAACTTCTCGATCTCCGCTGGTTGAGCTTTTTAGTCTTTTAGCTGCGATGGCATCGATTTCGTCCATGAAAATAATACTAGGTGCTTTTTCTTTAGCTAGTTCAAATACACCTCTTACTAGTCGGGCTCCTTCACCGATATATTTTTTCACGAATTCTGATGCTACTATTTTTATGAATGTGGCGTTAGTTTCGTGAGCTACTGCTTTAGCAAGCAGTGTTTTACCAGTGCCGGGTGGACCGTAGAGTAATACTCCTTTCGGTGGTTCTATTCCTATTTCTTCGAATAATTCTGGTTTTTTCAGGGGTAATTCTACTGTTTCTTTTATTTCTACTATTTGTTCTTCTAATCCACCTATTTGTTCATAACTAATGTCTGGTTTTTCTTCTACTTCCATTCCAGTTACCAGTGGATCTTTTTCAGATGGTAATACATTTACTATGCCAAATGTTTGTTGATTTAAAGCTACTCTGGCACCTGGTTCTAAGGCATTTTCATCTAAGAATCGTGAATATCCTATAACGAAGTGTGGACCGGTACTGCTTTTTACGACTACTTTTCCATCATCTAGAACTTCAGTTACTGTGGCTATGACTAGTGGAGGGGATCTGAATCTTTCAATTTCTCCTCTTAATGATTTCACTTCCCTATCAAGCCGCATTTTCTCGTTTTCCATCAGTACTTTGTCTTTTTCAAGTTTTCTTACCTTCCACATTAAATTTCTTTTAGTTTTAGTATTTTCTTCTTTAAGAAGCTTTATCTCCTTTTTGAGGTCTTCAATTTTTTTAAGAATATTTTGGGACATGTTTTCCATGATCCTAGCTCACTCCTACTCGGTTTTCACTGTTAATTAATTATTTTGATTTTTTATAATTATATAACCAATTTATTATACTTAATAATATTTAAATATTGAGGTAGCTGAAGTTATATATAGAATATAAATTTATAAAAAAGGTATGTGATTATGAGATGTGAGATTTGCGGTAAAAAAGTGGTTGGAACACCTGTTAGGGTTAAAATTGAAGGTTCAGTTATGCAAACTTGTCAGGAATGTTCAAAATTTGGTAAAGTTCAAAAAGAACCTCAAAGAGCGATTAGAAAAAGAACTCCTCCGCGACGTCCTCGGTATAAGGAGCCTTCAAATGAGGTTTTAGAGGATTTCAATACAGTTATACGTAAGGCCCGAGAGAAGATGGGATGGTCTAGGGAAGATTTGGCTGAGAAGGTTTATGAAAAGGTTTCTGTTATAGGACGGGTAGAATCTGGGAAGATGGTTCCCGATATTAAGCTCGCCAGAAAACTGGAGAAGATTTTGAATGTGAGTCTTCTTGAGAAAGTTGAGGATGAAAATTTAGAGGATAAAGGTCCTCAAAAGATTAGAGGGGCGACTATTGGTGATATAGCTTTTATAAAAAAGAATTGATAGATTTTTTTTAGAAATCAATTTTATCCCCAATTTTCTTTTAAAAAAATTGAGAAGAATTTTTAACTATTTTTTGATTTATTTAGACTTAATAAAATGAAAATTTTTATATAGATAAAGAATTTACTAAATTTTTTCTTTGGAGGAATATTTCAGGAAGTGTTTTTATGGGAATAATAACCTCTTAATGGTTTAAGATCTTTAAAAATTTTTTCTAATTCCGAATAATCATCGTATTCACGGCTTAAAACCATGATATGTGCAGGAGGATGTATTTTCTTTACTTGCATTATGCTTTTAGTGGTATCCTCCTGCACTCTAACCATAACCACAAACTTAGTTTTTGACTTCAAATCTTGTTTTAGAACGCTTTTCATAAATTTATCAGCAATCTTAGCTTGCAGTATCCTTGGCTTTCCAATGATCTTTAATTTAGCATGTCTTTCCAGATCAGCCAATGCATTCAAGATTTTCTTATCACTATCCGCTCTAACTAAAATTAATGCCATAATTTCATCTTCTCCTTTTCTATAACTTTTTCCTTCTCCTTGAGAAAGAAGAGATAAGAGTACTTCTAAATAGTACTAAAACTACCATAATCAAACCTATAGCAGTCTGTAAATTTCCAATAGTATCTAATATAGAAGAGCTTATTGGCAGATTCCAAGCTGGTGCAGTCCTACCGTTTGGAAGTGGAGTGTAGTAAATTCCCACTTGTTTAGTGTAGGTTAAAATATGGATATCATCCGGTTCAACAGGGTTAACACCAATTAACAAACCACTACTAATGGCTTTGTTAATATCACTAGCTATTAGAGTAGCATCGAAGCCATTTTTACTTACAGAAGATTCAACTACTGATTGGGTGGTATCAATAATACCGGGGTCGTCAGTTCCGTAGGTAGTAACGCTAGCATTGGTTGGTTCAACTGTTATATAATGTTCAAGAGCTTGATAAGCGTATACTACTGTTAAAGGATTATTATCAATAGGGGAAGTAGTGTAACTATCAGCATCAGGATAAGTAATACCCCAACCACTGATATTATCAACTTTCTCAAAGGGTTGATCCATCGGGAAACCTGTTTGATTTAATTGGGATGGTGTAAACGTATCTTCAGTGGATATACCCGAATCCAGATTGATACCTCCTCCACCATACTGTTCACCTGATTGACTGGCCACCATTTTAAAAGTATTAGCCAATATTTGTGTAGCTGGGTAACCATCCCTAATTTGTTCACCAATCATTTCAGAAGCAGCCAGTCCCACTGCAGTGGTATTATCGGGTTGAGGATTACCTGGTGTGTGTAGCAAGTGAAGTACTGCTCCTTTGGTGCCGGGCGGTAATACACCTATTTCTCCGGTAGTGGGAGTGATGGTAATGGTACCATCATTTGCAACTTCGATTAACCAATTACCAGATGTACCGGCTATTGCTGCTCCAATGGTTGGACCTCCAATCACTAATCTCTGCCCAGAGAAACTATTAGCAATACTAGCAGCGGATTCTGTGGTAGCTCCTGATTTAAGTGCATTAATACATTGTACTATCATTTGCAACCTAGGTGTGTCATTTACAACAGTACTAGCACCAGAAGTATCCGCACCACCGGATAGGATTGCAAACTTATCTTGAGGTGAGTTCATGAAGGTTGATTCGAACATGTTACTGTCAAAGGACATACTACCTGCGGCTGCACCGTTAGGATCCTGGCCAGTGGGATCAGTTATGATTATTACGTTACAAGTTGCAGCGGCAGCATTCATCATAACTAAGGTAGTAATAAATAGCACCAGAAGTCGTGCTATATTCACATTCCGCATGGTCACTTCACCACCACAGATGACCAGTCTTCGATTACATTCACAGTTACAATGCCTGTTTGATTATCAACTGTAATACTAGCAGCGGTTATGGGGTACATTGTTGTACCAGGATATGCTGACAGAGTTGCAGCTTGCTCTGCGTTTGTTATGGCTTCACTTAAGGGAAGCCTAGTTTTGCTGGTAACTAAGGTATCACCATCAATGTAACTTCCTTCTCTGAAGCCTTCATTAGCTACATTAGCTTTTATAACATCTGTTGGTTCTATATCGTTTCCTTCTATTATAACTCCCGATATGGGTACTCCTTCATTTATTCCTGGTGAGGAAGCGTAAGCGGTGTAAGTCATAAAACGTCCTGATAAAATAAGTATGAAGGCCAGTATGAGAATTATTAAAGTGTCTCTTCTAACTTTTATAAACATTTCTTGGGTTTCTCCTCTGATTTTCGATTCTAATTATATTATGAATTTAATTTTTTGTAATATTTAAAATTTGCATTAATGAAATTGGAATAATATTATATTGTTTTGTTGGAATCATGTATAAACATGGGAATTAGTATTAGCATATAAATAGGTTTACATTATTATTTAACTTTTAGGGGTTTAAAATAAATAACGTGATTTTTTATAAATATCTTCTTTATATTTAAAGGCGGCTTCACCGATACAAACAACAGCAGGTACGTCACATTCTAGTGCTTTTTCCAATCCACTTATTACCTGCTCTAAATTAGCTCCTAATGTTCGTTTTTTAAATTCTCGAGGATTTTTAGTAGTTAAAAGGATTTTTTCAGACGTCATAGATTCCATAAGTTTATCCGCAGCTTTTCGAGAGTAAAAAGAAGCAGGAATTATAAAATCAGCATTTTCTAGACATTTATTTAAAATGTTAATATCACCTGTTTCACCTGATTCTGATGAAACAGTTATAACAACTGCAATTCGTCCATGAATCTTACGCAATTCCCGGAGCACGGTTTCCACTCCTCCCGGGTTATGAGCATAATCTATTATCACTTCTTTACCCTTACAATAACCAATATAATCAAGCCGCCCGGGCACGCCTTTAAAACATTCTACAACAGTTAAAATTTCATTAATCGGTATATCCAGGAATTCTATCGCTGCTGTTATCGCGCCTAAGATATTGTAAATATTATGAAGTCCCACGATTGATGTATGTACATTAAAAACATCTTCGGGTGTGTGTAGTATGAAACCATCCTTATCTATGGCCGTGGCAAGATAATCAGGCTCAACCCTCTCCACCCCACATTCGCAGCGATAATAACCCATTCCGGATATAGTTTCCTCTACAATGATTTCTCTTCCACAACAGCATAATTTTTTATTTTCAACTGTCTCCTTATAATCCACTCCAAATCTAATAATATGGCCAGTTATATCAGAAGGAAGATTATTAATTAAACCTGTTATTGTAGGGTCATCCGCATTTATGATTAACAGTTTATTTTTAAGATAATCTACAAATTCACTTTTTATAGCAGCGTAACTGAGAAAATCTTGATGATTTGGCATGTGATCTGGAGTGATATTGGTTATTATACCGCATGATGGTTCACAACGTTCCAATATAAATTTCAAGTCTCCTGGAACACCGAACGTACCGGTTTCGAGAATGGCTACATCTCCTTGTAATCTGCACTGTAATGGTGGTATATAATCAATATTACCCTGTAATTCTTTGAAACCATGCTCTGTGGGAGTAATTCCGTAGTAATTGCATATATGTTTCAAGAGAGTGGTAGTAGTGGTTTTACCATTAGTGCCGGTTATGCAAAGCACGGGTTTATCCGGCTTGATCATATTAAGTATATCATCAACTTCTAAGACTTCAGATCTACCATGTATTAACTTTTTATAAAGATTAGAATTCTTGGATAAGCTGGGGGGTGGAATTATATAATCTGATTCTTTAAAAAAATTTTCAGGATGCCCTGCAAGGTAAAGAGGTAAGTCATAATTCTCGAAAGTGTATTTGAATTTACATTGAGCTGCTGACTTATAATCAGTGCCTATAACTTTTAAATCATGTTCAAAGAGTACACGAGCTATCAAATTCCCGACTACTCCACAAACACCTATTACTCCATAAATAGGAGGACATGGTTCTATCAGAGGTACAATGTCATCTTTTTTATTGCTGTTCATTGTTTTCTACAACCTTTCTCAAGGCCAGATTTCATTTTTTGCTTCAACTCATCATAATTGGTTATAGCTCCAGGACCTACATGTAAAATGGTGTCACCAGGCTTTGAATTTTCAATGGCAAGCTTTCCAGCAGTTATCATGTCTTTTGTAGCGATTTTAATGCAGTTTGAATTATGGATGCCTCTTAAAACTTCATGGGCTGCATTCATATCTACTACTCCTGTGGTTTCATTATATCCACTGGAAATGATAATATCAGCATATTCACCCACTACATTACCTATTTTGTATTTATCTCTAATAGTTGTGGTGTCAGGGTTATCGATTAAAACTATTAATTCTGGGTTAGAAAACTGTTCTAGGGTGGCAACTAATCCTTCCGGTACAAAAGCAGCATCAAAATGAATTTCTCGGCCACAATAATTTCCTATATATTCTAAATGTCCTGGAATCCCTTTGAATTGTATTAAACCTTGCTTAATCGTGTTTTCACTTAAACCATAAGTTAAAGCCACTGCTGCAGAGGCTATTGAATTTTCGAAATAGTAACCCATTAATTTAAAGGTTGATTCAAATGTACCATGACTATTGATTAATTCATAATCAATCTGGATTCTCTGATTGTTAAGGTAACCAGAAACGTCACATTCAAATTCATTAATCGTTTTAGTTTTCCGGGTGCAATAATATATTGTATCATCCCTTAAAGGTTCTAGATATTCTTTGCATAAGGGGGTGGAAATTAAGGTTTCACTTGAATTAGCTATAAAAAGCTTACGCTGAGCATATTTTTCGACTGATCCCTCGAATTCATCAAGATGATCTTTATAAATATTAGTGAGTACTCCTATTTTCAGTTTAACCTGTGACATTAGTCTGGAAGTACCGTGGGGTAGTTCAAAAATTGCTATATCATTTTGGTGATGATAATCTTTGATTATTCCGTCTATAATTACTTCACTTAGGAGATTACCATGGCGTGATGAACACTTCCACACTTTATATCCTCCACTTTCAAATATTTGGGAGATGATGTGCGTTGTGCTGGTTTTACCTAGGGTTCCTGTAACTCCAATTATATCTATATTAATGATGTCATCGATTATATGGGATATATCCCTATGATTAATTAATTTCACCCCATTAAGATTCAAAATTTTTCTTATCAATGAATTTGTAGGTATTGTGGGGGATATATAAGCTGAATTGATATATTTAAGTTCAGGAGTGTAATTTGGGCCTAAATTTAATTCTATTCCTTCTTTTTTCATTTGATTAAGGATTTTCTGAGTTTTTTTGGGGAATTCTTCTAGTTTTTTCTGATCAGTGAGTACAACTTTATGATCAATGTAATTCAGAATCCTGGCTACGGGGCGCCCGGCGTTGCCAGCCCCTATTACTATGCAATTCATATTAGGTAAACTCCATTTTATGAAACATTTAGGATAATCATTTATTATAGCTCATTTTTATGCTATATTTATTTTTTATTTTAATAGTCGTCTGATTGACAATATTAATATGAATATAAAAAATGATTCATTAAATGTTTATTTAAAAAAAATATGCATATCCTAATACATCTAAAATTTCATCGAGGATATTATAATTAAATAAATTAATAATTAAAAATTTTTTTAAATAAAAGTTCTATTATTCTTACTTATTTGAAATTTGACATTGACTATTTTTTTTTAACATACCTCAATCTTCTTTAAAACTTCTTTAGCGGGATCCATTCCCTGAGCACCGATTAATAGAATAGTATCATCTTTTTTAGAGGATTTAATAACATATTTTAACGCATCAAACAATTCTTCATAGAATATGTAATTTAAATCATTCTTCTCAAGGGTTTCTGTAAATATCTTTTTTTCAGAGGGTTGAACCTTATTAGCCTGATCCACCATCTCCACGCTACTAGTGATTACCAGATGATGTTTAATGCCTTTTAAACTCTTAGCAATAGCTTCAGCATTTATTTGATTTATAGGTACACCACGAGAGCCGCGAATAGCCGATACAAGATATAAATCTCCACTAGCCATCTGCGCAGCACTTTTTATAGTAAACCTTATACCATCAGGATTATGAGCAAAGTCATCAATTATAAGTGGACTTTCATATAGAACACTAAACCTCCGATTCAGGGCCTTATATGATGAAACTGCCTTCTTAATAATATCAAGATCAATTTTTAATGCCATAGCCACCCCCACAGCAGCTAGAGTGTTCTGAATAAAATGAGGACTTTTAAAAGGTAATTCATCTTTACTCAGTATAAGTCTTCCCTTATGATATATCCCATCATCTAAAAATTCTAACTCGGATCCATAGCCATAAAATACCACTTCAGCAGAAGACGGGACTAAGTCACCCATACTTCTTATAAGAGGATCATTATAATTTAAAATAACATAATCTCCCTTAAATCCTTTAAGTGCTCCTAATACTTCATTAAATGATTCTTCAATAGAATTCACCAAACCAATATGATCCAAAGAAACGTTGGTGAACACTAAAATCTTTGGATTAATGGTAGAAGTCATGAGTTGGGCGTGATTTTTCATGATTCTATCCATCCATCCCTGAACTTCAGAAACCTCTACTACCATAGCCTCTATCCTACCCGGGAATTCTGCAATCTGTTTAGCCACCATAGGATCAATAAGAGTGTTAAATTCTGATTGAGAATCAGTATTAGTGTAAGTAGTGTAACCTGCCTCTCGTAAAATGGTGTAGATCATATGGGTGGTGGTTGATTTACCATTAGTACCAGTCACTACTACGCGTGTAGCATTATCTGAGAAGTTTTCTATTGACCATTTAAGTGCAAATGCATTGGCTAATTCTATTTTATCACAGATTATTAAAGGTAAACCAAGTAATTCAGCAGTTTTAAGAGCATTTTCAGAAGGATTTTGAGTTATAATACATGAAACACCTTTTTTAAATGCAATTTCAACACCGATTTCATCTATTCGATGTCTTATAACCACATCATCCTTCTTTGAATCTTTTAAAATGTTAAATATACCATTTATATGGATATTATCTCCAATAAGTTCCCCATTAACATGATTCGCCAAATCAAGTGTGTTTAATTCTGTTTTAACCATTCTTAATCACCGGAAGAAATGGTAAAAATATAGGGCGACTAAACAAATTATTAATGTAGCTAACCAATACGTGAGAACTATTTTAGTTTCAGACCATCCTTTATGATTCAATGTATGGTGTAATGGTTCTACTTCTAAATTTATGATACCTGCACGATGCATAAGACTGATTATAACGGAAATTATAGGCACTGCTAGTACCACTACTGCAAAAATAATTACATCCCCCATTATAGCTGCAGCAGCATATAAACCTCCCAGAGCGAATGATCCAACATCACCCATGAATATAGATGCCGGTATTTTATTGTACACTAAAAATCCGAAGCAAACTCCTCCAATAGCCATGAAAATTACTGAAGTATCCAATCGACCAGTTAGAATTGAGAATACTGCACAAGCTACTGAAGCCATTCCTAATATTCCTGATGCTAAACCATCCATTCCATCTATTAAATTAACGGCATTAATGGATCCAACCACACCGACAATGGTTATGGGGATAGCTAATAATCCAACGTAAAAACCGCTTAAAGTGGTGGGTATAGCTCCAGACACTATCAAAAATAGTGATACCATAATTTGGGCTAATATTTTATTCTTTTCTTTTAATTCACTCTTGATAGGAATTTCGCGGATAACTTTTATTTTATTTTGACTTAAAAGTTCATCAAGCTGTTTCTTAGCTTTAGAAGTTATAATTCTTGCCTCATGACCTGGTTTTAAGGCTATCATACCTATTTCTACTTGTTTAGAATAAATATTTTGAACTACCTTCTGAAATTCTTTGATTCTAAGGCCGATAAGGTCATCTAGCAATCCTATAACTGCAGCCACTACCATTAATCCAACTGTTAAAACTACGAGTTTATTTTGGTAATATAAACTGAGGATTAATAACATTCCTAAAATTATTGCTAAACCACCCATTGTGGGTGTTCCTTTTTTGTGACTGTGCTCTGATACTATGGGATTATCGGTTATACTAGCTTTTAATAATGCTAATCGGACGTAAGGTGTGAAAAAAGCCACTGCCACAAACGCTATTATAAAAGGAATTATTGAGTTTAATAATCCCAAGTTAAGACTCAAATAATCACTACTCCATTATTTTAAGATTTTTCACAATTTCAAATGAATTAGATAGATTTTCTGATCTAATTGTTATTCTACATGCTTTATCAGGTCCATGGATTATCCATGGTTTATCTGAAGTAAATATGCGGTTTTTATGATCATTATTATTCTGTGAAGGATTTTGAATTAGATTATTTTTATTTAAGGATAATGACATTTCTAAAGCGTTGTATTGTTTGATTTCTCTTTCAATTATACGAGGTTTCCATTCGCCCATTGCCATGTTAACTAGTTGCTGCATAGGGTTTATATTTGATGAGCTGAAAGTCAGAAACCTAGTACCACTAGGTCTAGTGTTCATCTCCAATGTATTTATTTGTTTTGTTTCTTCGCTAAATATAAATTCTATTTCAGTGGTTCCATTTGCATCAAGTTTATCAGTAATGTTTTTAGCTATTTTCATGAGTTTTTGATTATTTAAATTTTCAAGATTAGCTGGTGCAGTTCTGATTTTATTTAAGGGATGAGTTCCTTCTAAAGTTGTATCACCTTTATATACACTCACTAAGGGTACAGACTTATTTTTCCATCTTAATACTTCCACTGAGACTTCTGCACCTTTTAAAAAATCTTCCATCATTGCTTGAGAATATATTCCAAAATATGATTCTATATCTTCGGGGGATAAAGCGATTTTAACGCCAACACCACCCTGGCCTTCAGCCTGTTTCAGAACGGTTGGAAATCTTAATCTATATTTAGAGGATTCGTACTGTTTTTTGGAAATTTCAATGGATCCGGGGGTTTTTATATTATTTTTTATTAAAAAATTCTTTGTTTTAAATTTATTTATGGAAATTTCTGTAGCATTTATTCCTGAAGCAATTACGGGTAGGTTATAATCCTTCTCAAGCTTCTCTTTCATTTTAGCTACTTCAAGAAGCGGTTTATCAATACCTATAAGGGGTACTACTGCATCAACATCTTCAGATAAAGCTATATTTATCGGATGATCCATTCCTCTGGGAACTATATGATACTCATCAGCTAATTTTAGATTTGAAGAATTAGGGTTGGATTCTGATAAAATGGTTGTAACTCCCCGGGATTGGGCATACAATGCCACTTCATCAAAGAGTCTTGCCCCAATAAATAAGATTTTCATAGTAACCGTTAAAACGTTTCTTTAGATTAATAATTATAGTAAATAATTAATTTATTTTATTTTTCTGAAATTTTACTAAATTAAATATAAGTTATAAATACAGCAAATTTAATTTTCTTAATTTAAATTAATATGTGTAATCCAAAATAAATTTTTTATTATTTTTACATAACTCTTTTTTAAAATGTCATGTAAAATCTTTTTGGATAATCAATTTTTACTAAGAATTTGGAATTTTTCATATTAATAAAACTAGATCTCAATTTCTATTAATTTATAGAGGTTTATAAGACTATCTAGATTCATTTTATTAAAATCTTCAAGAATATATTAACTAAATATTCCATACTTTTTTTAATTTCCATCGAGATATTACACACAAATTCCAGTTCTTTAGGCTGAATTCCTATAAGAACAATATCTGCTTTAGTTGAATGTTCAAGATACTTCACCAAAAATGAGAGGGGCATGGCATGAGTTGATAAATGATAATTAGCAATTTCATTATGTTCTATAATTCTAATGTATCCTGGTTCTTTTCCCATATCCGCAGCGTCAATCAAAATGATATTATCAGGATTCTCCTTTTTAATGGCCCCAGTATAGTTTTCAGGGACAGTTCCCCCATCCATAACCACTATATTATTCTTTTCTTTGAATAATTTACTAAGTCGCCTGGCCAAAAGTGATCCTAAGAAGTCATCACCTCTTAACTCATTCCCTATGCCTAAAATAACTAGTTTATCACTGTTATTAAGAAATTTCTTTAATTTCATTTCTAATGGTATTTAATCCACCGCCCATAGTATACTTTAAATTAATTGTTATATTATCATCCTTTTTAACTCTTAATTTCTCAATTGGAATTAATAAAGGAGGATTTAACATGGGAGTTGGTCCACAAATTATATTAGATGTNNTATTTTAAACTGCAAATCAAAATCTGCCATAGTATTTATGGGTTTCCTGAAATCATATTTACTGTATACCGCTAATGAGCCTAGCGTATGGTGGCTAGGTTTTTCTGTTTCTTCATAATATAAATGTTCTGCAGCCATTAAAACTGGTTCAGCAATGTTAATTACTCCTTGGGGGATGACAGTTCCATTTGTTTTGAGGTACTTTAGTACAGAATTAAGTACTGGAACCTGCTCCTCATCAATAAGGGCAGTGTCTAACATTTCACAAATTATTAGATCGGCTTTCTCGGGAAAATGTATTTTACGGGCGTCGCCTTCTATAAATGAAATATTTTTAAAACCCTTTAGGAAGGATCTTGTTTCCTTAGCCACAGTAGAATTCTTTTCTACAGCATAAATAAAATTAGCGTAAGGAGCAGCCCAAACACTGAGTATGCCTGAACCTGTTCCTATATCATATACAATTCCTTCAGATTTTTTTGTTATGGATTCATAAAATCCAGCTAATCTATCGTAATCTGAAGTGAGATTATGATGATAGGACATTCTATTATTAACCCTTACTGAGTTATATATTCATAAAAAAATTAATTACTTGTCCCATCATTATAAATTTTTTAGTTAGTTTTCTATAATTTACTTAATTTCTCCCCGCTAGCCGTGCTGGTGAGTTTAACGTGTTCAACACCTTTAAGTCTCATTATTTTCTCTGTAAGCTCACGGATGTATTTAACGTCTCCTTTAACTACTACGACTTCTAAACAATACTTATCAGTCATATGGACGTGCATAACTGCATTTATGTATTCTCGATAGTCATGCTGGATGTCTGTGAGATCCTCCATAACACCGGTGTAATGATGGTCATATATCACGGCGAGAATTCCTATGCGATCGCCTTCCATCTCGTTCATCCACTGGTACCGTACTATGTAATCTTTTAGAGCATCACGTATCCCTTTTGACCTTGATTGGTATCCTCGGTCTTTAAGCACTTCGTCAAATTCATTTAAGAGCTTTTTGGGAAGTGACATACTTATTCTCATCATGCATATTCTCTCCTTCACTTTTTATATTATGATAATACAAATTTCGCATATATAAAGTTTGTTATCACAGCACAATATTGTTTAATGTGAACAATATTGCTGGTATTAACTTAATATATTATAATATCAAAATTAAAATAATTTATTATTATAATACAATTTTAGTATATTTTTAGTATTTATATATTTATATTAAAAACATTTAATCATCNNAAAAATTAATTACATTGTATTTTATAATGATGGGAGATGATTATCATGAAAATTAAAGAAGCCATGAATCCAAGCATTATAACCATCAACTCAAACACTACTCCATTAGAAGCCTTTCAAAAGATGTACAAAGAAGGAATTCGCAGATTATTTGTAATGGATAATGATGGAAAACCTCAGGGTGTAGTATCCTACACAGATCTAATTGGAGTCCTAGGCAGTATAAAACCGAGTAAAGAGAATATTCCCCAGAATATAGCAGAAATAATGTCTAGAAATATCATGACAATATCTGTCGATGATACTATTAAAAACGCCGCTAATTTAATGATCAGAGCGGATATATCTGGTCTGTTAGTATTAGAGGATAATAAACCTGTAGGCGTTATTACCAAGACTGATATCTGCCGATTAGTAGCTGCTGAACTGCTCGTGCCTGTTTAGAATATTATTCATTTGGAAAAATTTGAATTCCGCTAAAAATACAATTTTTTTTAAATTATTAATTAAAATTAGCTAAATAGAATTGAATGCGGCTGCCGGGATTTGAACCCGGGTCGTAGGCTTGGAAGGCCCAAGTCCTAACCAGACTAGACTACAGCCGCGATGCGGCGTCCGGGATTTGAACCCGGGTCGCTGACGTGGCAGGCCAGTGTCTTAACCAGGCTGGACTAACGCCGCATAGAATATATTTGACAGTACATCATGGTTGCAGGTTTATTATATATAAATTTTTAGGTATTATACTATTTTAACTAAAGAATATTGCATTAATAATTCTTTAAAAGATTAATTCTAAAGGTATTTGATAAAAAAAGATTATTTCATCGATCTTTAAGTTAACCATAATAATAATTCATGATAATAGAAATTTCAGGTTTATGGGTCTATCCATCATAACCACTAATATTTCGACTTTTTTTAAACCAATCTTAAATTTTTTATAATTTTTTTAGCCCCCTCTATTTTTTACCATTCGGCCAGGGCTTGTATGGCTTTTTTGGAGTTGTAGCCGTGTGTTGTGAGTAGTCCAGCTAAAAGTGCATTCAGAGAAACGAATTTAACGATAGATCTATAGGTAAACCTATGGATTTTCTTCATAGATAATGCTCGTTTCGTTAATTTGTTCCAATCCTCAATCATACCTCTAATTGGTTTCAATTTCTGCCATTTACTAATTTTTCGCTTGAAATCACGCACTAAACGTTGATATAACATTTTATCTTGTTGTTTACTTTTATTTTTGGTAAAACATTCTAGTGGATAGCTTAAATCATTTAAAACTTTGTCTAATTTGAAATAATATTTCGGGAAAATTATAGGCACGATTTTGTAGTTTAAAATACCTTTTACGTAATTATCTTTCTTGTAATATCCTTTATCAAAGATAAATGTGTCTCCTTTTATGATTAAACGTCTATTTTTGAGTTGTTCTAATATTTGGGAGAAAATTGGCGAGTCATTGGGTGATCCGGGGTGAATAATAAAGGCCAATGGCTTCATTTTAGGGTATTCTAAAGCTACTGTTAGTTGATATCCAATATAAAATCCTTTAGAGCTACTGAATCCCCATTTAAACTCTCTATGTTCCATGGATTTTTTGCTTATTTTCTTGCGGTGGAAATTTAAATCCACCTGCAAATCCGTTGAATCCACCAAAATAGTGGACTTCCTACGTCTTTTAACACGTGTCTGACTATTTAAAATACCGTTAACCAGTTTAACGAAACTTTCTTCGGAAAATCTGGACATAAAACGGTAAAAATCATCAGCATTCGGTGCATAATCTATTTCACAGAATTTCTTTAGTTCATCTCTCTTTTCGAACTCTTTTAAAACATAAGAAACATCTACAGAGAAGAACATGCTAATCAACATTACTTTAATCATAATTCCTGCTTTATCTGCCGGTTTAATACTATTTTTAGCTATTTCCTGCTTAACTCTGCGTGAACCGAAAATTTTAAGTATTTCACCCAACAATATCCATTTGGAGTCTCTTTTGTCTACAATCAATGGGGATTTCATTTAAACACCAGGAGGAAGTATATTCTTCCTCCGTATTAAACTTATCGATTTAATAACGACTTAAATATCATAAAACGAAAAATTAAATTGCACTTTTACAAACTAATAAAGATTAATACAATAAAGCTTAGAAAAAAGAATTCAAAAGCCCTATCAACAATCAAAATTTGGAGGGGGCTAAATTT
>PMWA01000059.1 GCA_003166335.1 Methanobacterium sp.
AATTGGCACTGCACATGTTTCTGACAAGAGCGTAGAAGAAGTTAAAGCAGCTATACTGGAAATTGAACCCAATCTTGTGGCGGTTGAATTAGATTTAGCCCGTTATAATAATCTCTTGAATGAGAAAATGGGTGGAGATCAACAAAAAGATGTTAAGGTAAGGGAGTTAATTAAAAATGACCAGTTAACCATATTTATCATTAGTAAGTTTCTTTCTTACATGCAGAAGAGGATAGGTGAAGATGTAGGGGTTAAACCGGGTTCAGAGATGATGGCTGCTATTGAAGCTGCTGAAAAAGTAGGTGCTCGCGTAGTGCTTATTGATCGAGATATACAGATAACACTTAAAAGGGGTTTAAATCAGATGAGTCTTTGGGAAAAGATTAAATTTGCTTCTGGATTAGTGGGATCAATTTTCAGTCGAGGCGAAGTAGTGGAAGATATTGAAAAAATAAAAGAGAAGGATACTCTGTCTGAAGTCATGGAATACTTCCAGCAAATGTCTCCCAAAGCATTTGATGTTTTGGTAACTGAGAGGGATGCATATATGGCTCGTATGCTGCTGGATATACCTCCAGAAGAGAATGTAGTGGCCGTAGTTGGTGCTGGACATCAGAAGGGGATTAAGGACTTCATGGATAACCCTGAGAGTATACCTCCATTATCAGAACTTTTAAAGTTAAAAAATTAAATAATATGCTATTCTTGAAAAAATGGTAATATATCTATATATTTTAATCATCATTTTTTTTAGTGTTGTCTTATGAATGCTTTTTGATTGAAAAATTAATTTAATTAATTAAAGTTTAATCTACTAATTTATTTTAAAAACTATTTTTTTAATCGTGTAAATAGCCATTTTATACTATTAATTATTTCACTTAATAATAGAAAATTTAACATCAACTAATTTTACCCAAACTATAAAGTAGAATAAGATAAATTATTTCTAGATTATAATTCCAAAAGAATAAATTATACTAGAGATTCATATAAACCTATGAATATGAACTCTGGAAAACACCTTAAGAGGTGATTCAAAATGTATCTCGTATTTAGATGTAATTGTGGTCGTGCCGGATACGTTAAAGAGGGAGTCATCCAAAAAAAATGTGTTTGCGGTGAAATCCTGAAAATCAAAGATAGGAGAATTCTACATAAGACTGAAAGCGTTCAAAATGCCTCGGAAATTATTAGAAAACTGCAGGAAGAGAAGTATGGTTCCGGATATTTAACTACTGCGGATAAAATACGCTGAAATGTTGAAACGTGCTCCCAATATAATAAATAAGATTCATTTTTCGAATAAAATTCCTCTTAAATATAATTCTCTCGTTTTACATTCATTAATAAATTAGGTGAAGCTGATTTTTATGACGCCCAATATTTATGATATTACAAAAGATGGCGAAAGAAAGAACATTGAGTTTAAAGAAAATCTTAAAGAAAATTTTCACCTTAAAAAAGAGCGAATCCAACGCCTTGCATCCCAAATGAAGTATAGAATGGAAAAAGGAGATGGTGAAGCCGTTTATTTTATAGGAGTGGATGATGATGGAAAACTGGTGGGTCTCAAAAATGAGGAGATGAAAGAATCAATCTTTGTTTTGACGAAAGTAGCACAGGAAATTGGAGCTGAAGTTTCAAAAACACAATATCAGGAAGCGGGTAAAGGAAAAGTGGCTAAAACTTTAATATGCAAAAATAGCAATCTTAAACGTGAACATCTTCTAATTGGAGTTGCAGGACATGTGGATCATGGAAAAAGCACCTTAGTGGGTACTCTCATGACTGGATCCTTGGATAATGGTTCAGGAAGAACCCGAATATTCCTGGACGTGCAGAAACATGAAATAGAGAGAGGTCTTTCTGCAGATCTTTCCTTCGCAGTTTATGGATTCCGAGGTGGAAATCCAGTACGCATTAAAAATCCTCTGCAAAAAAAAGAAAAGTCTAAAGTAGTGGAGCATTGCGAAAAAGTGGTTTCATTTGTAGATACTGTGGGACATGAACCTTGGCTTCGAACCACCATCCGTGGGATAGTGGGACAGAAATTAAACTACGGTTTACTAACTATCGCTGCTGATCAAGGCCCTACCCACATAACTAAAGAACATCTAGGAATTATGTTAGCAATGGAACTGCCTTTAATGGTAACTATTACCAAAATAGATATGGTAACCACTGGAAAAGTCAATGAAGTTAAAGAAGAAGTATTTGAACTCTTAAAGCTGGTTGGAAGAATCCCTTTCATGGTTAAATCAAGTGATGACGCAGTATTTATAGCTAAAAACATGAATCAACATTTAGTGCCGGTGATTAAAGTATCACCTGTTACTGGGGTAGGATTAGAGCTTCTTGATGAGTTATTCTGTCAGTTAAAGGTTCCTTCTGATAGTGAGTGTAAAAAACCATTCATGATGTATATTGACAGGATATACTCCGTTTTAGGGGTGGGTACAGTGGTAAGTGGAACAGTGAGGCAAGGAAAGATTAAAAAAGGCGATAAGCTCCTTTTAGGACCAACGAACTCTGGAAAATTCATCCCTATAAGTGTACGTTCAATTGAAATGCATTACTTTAAAAAAGACAGCGCAGAAGCAGGGGAAGTGGTGGGAATATCCATTAGTGGAGCTGAAGTAAATTTCATTAAAAGAGGTATGATCATCTCGGATTTACTTTATAAACCACAACCAGTACGGGAATTTGAGGCGGATGTAACTATATTAGTGCATCCCACAACCATAAAAGAGGGTTATGAATGTATAACTCACATCGAAACTATTGCAGAAACTACAATATTCCAACCTTTGAATAAGGAATATCTTTCAGCCGGAGACACTGGTAAAATTAGGATGAGATTTAAATATCGACCTTATGCTATTCGAGAAGGACAAAAGCTCATATTCCGGGAAGGACGAAGTAAAGGCGTTGGTGAAATCAGTAAAATATGTGAATAAACTCCAAATATTATAATTTTATAAATGATTATTACATTATATTTTTTTTGTAAATTGAGATAATGCAATGTTAAATCGAATTAAAAAATCTAACTGAGTAAAATAAGGTTCAAAGTTAAAAAATTCCATAAAAATAATGATTGGAAAAAAATGGAAAATTCAAGTTTAATTCAGGAACAGTACGCAAATTCAAAGAATTTCGCTACAAGAGTTGAATTAAATAGGAGATTTGGAACTAATCCGTATAGATGGACGTCTTGGGTATTTGATCAGATCAAATTTCCTGAAAGAGCTAGAGTATTGGAACTTGGCTGTGGAAATGCACTTTTGTGGAGATCTAATCTACTTAGAATACCAAATGATTCACACATTATATTGTCAGATTTCTCTGAAGGGATGTTGAAAGATGCTAAGAATATTTTAAATGCTGCATTAGATAAATTTCAATTCAAAATAATAAATGCAGAACAAATCCCTTATTTTAATGGTTTATTTGATATTGTTATTGCAAATTATATGCTCTACCATATTCCTGATCTTGAGAAAGCCTTATCTGAAATTAGTAGAGTGCTTAAGACTAGTGGTAAATTTTATGCAGCCACATTTGGATTAGATTACATGAAAGAATTAACTGAGCTTGTGTCCAATTATGATAATAATACTTCATTTTCGTTAAGACCTCTTGCACGTGTATTTGGTCTAGAAAATGGAGGTAAAATGTTAAGAAAATATTTTGAAGATGTTAAAATGATGAAATATAATGATAATTTAGAAGTTACAGAAGCTGAGCCACTCGTAAACTATATTTTGTCTACAAAAGTAAACAAAATCATTAAAGACTCTAATAAGGAAGATTTTAAGGAATATATTGTAAATATTCTCAAAATTAGAAGTAAAATAGAAATTACTAAAGAATCAGGCCTATTCATGGCCCAAAAGCCAAAATAAACGTTTAATTCCTTGAAATACCACATAATAATGTTTATATGAATAATTATTATAAAGTTTAAATCAACACATTATATGACAACCAAATCATATGTGAGATCACAATAAAATTTATTTAAGGTATGTATGCTTCATTTTTCTATTTTTTTATGAAAAATGGTGCAGTTTTGGTGCAAAAAATTAAAGTTTCAGGGATTATTTTGTTATAGATTTTTATTTATCTCATCAAGCATTTCGCATGCTTTACATATGCTTAACGAGGATGCTTCACCACATTTTTCGCATTCAAAAAGTTCGACAAATTTTTTATTGGGTTTAAAAGTTTTTTCAAAAGATTCTAGTAAGTTTAGTTTTGTGCCTGCATAATCTTCTTCTAATTTATTTAAATAAGTTTTTAATTTAGCTCTCAATGATTGTTGGGAATAGGGGCATTCTGCAAAATGTACTTCTACTTCATTGAGAATTGCCCAGATTCCCACATCCTTCTCAGGAATTCTCCATAAAGGTTTGATTCTGGGGATTAGCTGGGGGTGAATTCTATCTAATTTAGGTCCAAACTTGGAAAATCTTCGAAAATCAGCACGGGCAAAGCTCATAAGATATGATTGAACTTCATCATCTAGATTATGACCTGTAGCCAGTTTTTCTGCACCTAATTGATGAGCAGTTTTATTGAGAGCATGTCTCCTGAAAACTCCGCATGGTATGCATGCACTTTTGTATAGACTGTGAATCTGATCCAATTGTAATCCATATTCTTCTTTAAATGATTTTTCTACCAATTCAATTTCTAATGAATTAGCATATTTACGGGCAGTTTCTAAACCATTCTCCCGGTATCCTAAAATACCCTCATCTATGGAAATAGCAACTAATTGTAAATTAAATTCATTACGAAACTTATCTAGAAGGAACATGGTTAAGATACTATCTTTTCCACCAGAAAGTGCAATTGCTACTTTTTCACCTTTCTCTATTAATTTATATTCCTTAATTACCTTTCTAACCCTTTCCTCTAAATTATAATTGAATTTTTCTCTATTTAGGGGTTCCATAAAAAGTATATAGAAATTGAAACATATATATGAACCATGATATCTGCAGAACTTACTATAATACCTATAGGAACGTCCGGGACCAGCCTCAGCAAATATATAGCTGCTGCCGTTTCAGCTCTGGATAAAGTAGGTGTTAAGTATAATATAACTGGTATGGGAACTATTATAGAGGCCAATAACCCTGAAAACCTATTTAATTCCATAAAAATGGCTCATGAAGCTGTTTTTAATGAAGGAGCTCAGAGAGTAGCCACCAGCGTGAAAATAGATGATCGACGGGATAAAGAAGAGACTTTAGAAGAGAAAGTATTATCCGTAAAGAAAAAAATGTCTTAAACCCGCTATCTTCTTAAAATAATCCAACATAAACACTTAAAAGATTTTGGAATAGTTCACCAATTATACATTAAAAAATTAATTATAATACAAAAATATTATTTTAATTAAATTGTTCAGCTTAAAGCTTACATCATTTAATTAATAGTAAGAATTTAAAAAAAAATAGAATTTTATTTATTTATTCCAAATCAAAAAAAATTAGTTTTTATATTAAAATCTACTTTAAAATCTTTTCTGAAGCCTCTTTTAGAGCAGCTATTATTTCTTTTAAATCATCTGTGTTTAGACCCGGATGTACTGGTATAGAAAGCACTTCATTAGCTGCTTTATCTGCTTGAATACAATTTCCTTTAATCCCTAAGTTTTGGTAGAGTATTTGATTATAAATTGTTTTAGGATAATGAATTCCTGTTCCTATTTCCCTTTCAGTGAGATAATCTTTTAATTTATCTCTTTTACCATTCTCCACTTTGATAGTGTACTGATGAAATACATGTTTAACTTGATCTGCTACAAAAGGAGGTGTAATTCCACAAATCTCATTTATGTGAGTTGTTAGATACTTTGCATTTTTTATTCTGCTGTTATTGAAATTATTCAATCTTTTAAGTTGGACTAATCCAATAGCTGCGGCTATATCAGTCATACGAAAATTATAGCCCAGTATAGTGTGAGTGTAGCGTTCAGTTTCACCATGCGCTCTTAATATGCGCGCTGTATCTGCTAATTTACTGTTATTAGTCGTTATCATTCCACCTTCACTAGTAGTCATATTTTTTGTTGGATAAAAACTGAAACAAGCAATATCACCTAATGATCCAGCCATACGATCCTTGTAAATAGCACCATGAGCCTGTGCTGCATCTTCAATGATTTTTAAATCATATTTTTCTGCTATCTGGTTTATAGAGTCCATTTCTGCTGGTTGCCCATAGAGATGTACGGGCATGATGGCTTTGGTTTTCTCAGTTATGGCTTCTTCAATTTTATAAGGGTCTAAATTGTAGGTTTGAGGATTTATATCCACAAAAACTGGTTTAGCACCCGTATACAATATCGAATTCGCCGTTGCAGCAAAGCTGAAAGGTGTGGTTATTACTTCATCATGCTTTTTTAATCCAAGAGATAAGAGGGCTAAGTGTAAAGCCGTAGTTCCTGAACTGGTTGCCACTGCATATTCTGTACCAATATATTCAGCAAATTTCTCCTCAAACTCTGCTACTTTGGGTCCTTGTGCAATAAATCCTGATTTTAAAACTTTTACGACTTCTTCTATTTCTTGATCTGAGATTAATGGTTGTGCAATTGATATCAAAAATTATCACCTTATATTTGACATGGAATGTTTTTTTGTAATATAATATAATATAGTTCAGAAGACACCATAATATAATCTTAATTATGCTACTAACTAATTAGGTATTATTATTTGTTTATTTAAATTTAGTGACTAATTAAATATGTTAAAATTTTTGAACCAATTTCACCTTCAACTAAGAACACCCAAATTTTAAACTATTAAAAAAAGGTTAGAAGTTTCATGAATACTATTAAAAATGATAAAAGTCTGATCACTATGAATGAGGGAAAGGTGAGTATAACCGTTCCACACTTCGATAAAATTTCAGCAAAGGCTTTAGTTTTCTATAATCCCGTAATGGAACTTAACCGAGATCTTTCTGTAATAGCCCTCCAAACTTTCAGGGAAAGCCAGGATGAAGATATAAGTATATGCGATGCCTTTGGAGGTACTGGAATCAGAGGAATAAGATATAGCCGAGAGATAGAAGGAGTCCAAAATGTGGTTATAAATGACTTGAATCCTCTGGCTGTTCAATTTACAAAAGAAAATATCCTTAAAAATGGTTTAACTAATGTAAAGGTTTTTAGAGAAGATGCTAACATTTTAATGCGTAAATGCCGAGGTAAATTTCATGTGGTAGATATTGATCCGTTTGGTACACCATCTCCTTTTATTGAATCTGCCACCATCAGCGCGAAAGCAGGAGGAATGTTATGTGTAACCGCAACTGATACATCAGCCCTTTGCGGAACTTATAAAGAGCCTTGCATTAGAAAATATGGTTCTATGCCCCTTAAAACCGAGTATTGTCATGAAAACGGTTTAAGGATATTAGCAGGTTTCATAGCCCGAACCTCTGCCAAATACAAAAAATTCATAGAATTAAAATTCGCTCATAGCACAGAACATTACCTGCGACTCTACTTAACTTTAGGTAAAGGAGCTAAAAAGACTGATTTGTCCCTCAAAAACATAGGATACATTGTTCACTGCCCTAAATGCCTCTACCGCAGATTAATATATGGTATTACCCCTCAAATTCCATCAGAATGTCCACAATGCGGAGAAACATTCCAAGTTGGTGGTCCCTTATGGCTAGGAAAACTGTTTGATACTGATTTTATAGTAAAGATGATGGAAATATTACCTTCGATTCCTATTAAAAAAGATAAAGAAGCCATTAAACTCCTGACAAGATGTTATGAAGAATCTAAAGGCCCCGCTACTTTCTATGATCTACACAAGATCAGCAAAAAATTGAAGATAAGTGCTCCACCACTTAATGAAGTTTTGAATAAACTAAAAGAAGAAGAGTACTTCGCATCCCGCACCCATATCAAACCTACTGGAATAAAAACAGATGCTCCCCTAGAAACAGTTGAAGAAATTATTTACAACTTGTAGTCTTATTTAATAAAAAAATTAAAAATTTTTATCACTAATTATCTAGAGTTATTTAAGTGTATTATCTGTTCTATGCTTATTAAACTTTTTTTAAATGAATTTTGAATCATATAATTTTATATGAAATCAATTCCATAAATTAAATTTGTAATGTAATTATAGGGGGAGATTTAAAATGGATGTTGGAGAGATTATTTCAGATGCGATAAGGTATCCATCTTCTGATTGGAAAAAAATTATAATTTTAGGGGTAATATTAATCATTCCTATCGTAGACTTTATTGGTTTAGGTTATATTCTAAGAATAATTAAATCAACTTTGGCAGGTTACGATGATCTGCCGGAATTTGATGATTTAAGTGATTTGTTTATAGATGGCCTAAAAGTGCTGGTAGTAAGCATAGCATATTTCATAATTCCTTTGATCGTAATCTCAGTCGGTTTAGTTGGATCAACAGCATTAGTAAGTGGAGCTATCACAAATCCATTAGCCTTAGTAGGATTGGGTGTAACCAGTATAATCGGTGGAATACTGTTTATCATATTCGAATTATTTTGGATAATAGCAATAGCGAATATGGCTTTATATGATGAACTGGGAGCAGCCTTCAAATTCAGTGAAATAGTTGGAAGAATATCTAACATCGGATGGGGAAAATACATTATCTGGTACATAGTTATGATCATTATAGGAATCATATTTGGAATTATATCCGGCATTTTGCAGATAATCCCAGTCATAGGACTCATTATTGCGGTTATATTAATCTACTCGTACTTTTCCATGTTTGGTGGAAGATCCGTGGCTTTGATATTCGCATCTAGCGAAGAATTTCAAAAAACACCAGCACCATCTCAAGAGTCTGTAGAAGAACCAAGTCAAACTGAAAAACCTGAGGAACCTGAATAAAACTCGCAGCAAATGAAAATAAAATCTTAAATTTCTCTTTTTTTATTTTATTAGATCCCTTTACATTTAGCTTATTTATAAAATAACTTATCTAACTGAATTTTATTTATTAATTGACGAAGTTCTAAAAATTGGTATTATTATAGATTTTAACATTGGTGAATCACTATGAATGTGGTAAGGATTACTTCAGAAGCATTTAAATATCCACTTTCTGATTTTAAAAAGATTTTAATATTGGGAATAATTGTTATTTTGTCTTCTTTGATCATCCCCGGATTTTTACTTCTAGGATATTTTTTTAAAATAATAAAATCTTCAATTAAAGATTCGTCTAGTCTTCCACTGTTTGATGATTGGATCCCAATGTTTGCGGATGGTTTGAAAGTATTTATAGTTCTTTTAATTTACTCACTGATTCCGTTGGTGCTCATATTATCAGCTATTAAGACTACTCTTATTCCTTTGCTGACAGTAGCTGGGTCTGGATACCTCCTTAATCCCTCCCTTTGGACGGGTTTAGTTAGTGACACGGCTTTTATAGGTGTTTTATTAGAGATCATGGTGGGCTTTATAATTGGCATTGCTCTGGCTAATATGGCTTATCATGATGAACTTAAGGCTGCATTCAGATTTAAAGAATTTTTTGGCGTGATAAAAGAAATAGGCTGGGCTGATTACTTTATTTGGTATGTCGTGATGTTAATAATAGCATTGGCTGCGGTTTTTATTTCATTCTTCTTAGTGTTTCCATTAATTATTGGGGTTATAATTGTACCTTTAATTATTTCATCATATTTCATCATATTTTTTGCTAGATCCATTGCATTGATGTTTATATATGGTGTGTGGAAGATTTTATCTCAATAAATCACCTAAAATCCAAATTTAAATAATTAAAAAATTTTATTCTTAATCTTCTCAGTGATGATATAAAATTATAAATAAAATTTTTTATAAGAAATATATTTGATCAATTTTAACAAATATTTATATAAAATGTTTACATTAAAGTAGTTAAAACAAAACATTGTTCACTAAAGAGGTTATACGAAATGTATTATAGTAATGATTATGAAAACCTAGAGTTTTCTGTAGATGAAATTGACCGAAAGATTATTAATTTATTCCAAGAAGATGGTAGAATGTCATATAGAAAAATTGCTAAAGAATTAGACATTTCTATTGGTACTGTTCATAACCGTATAGATAAACTAACTAAAAATGGTGTTATAAAAAAGTTTACCCCAGTTATTGACCATAGAAAACTAGGTTATGCTCTTACAACTGTAATCGGGGTGCGTGTTAAAGGCGGTGTATTGAAAAACTGGGAAGATCGAACTGCTTACCATAAAAATGTGCTATGCGTTTATGATGTAACCGGAGAATTTGATGCCATATTAATAGCCCGATTTAAAGATACAGAAGAATTGGATCAGTTCGTTAAAGGATTATTAAAAGAGCCTGATGTACAGAGAACCTATACTCAAACCGTTCTAAATATTGTTAAAGAAGATTTAAATTCGGGAGATATGTTTATATAAAAAATTTTTACATTGAAGAAATTTTATCCAATATCCTTTCACTTAGAAACTCATCATTAATGAATTTAGGGTACACCGGTAACCTTTCTAATAGTTCAAAACCTAATTCTTCAGTAACACTTCTTAAATAATCTAATTCTGGCCAAGGAGCTTCAGGATTCACATAATCCTTTGTAAGAGGAGATACACCACCCAAGTCATCAACACCCGCTAATAAAAACATTGATACGTTTACCTTGTTCAAATTAGGAGGAATTTGCACTCCTACATCGGGAAATAAGAGCCGGGTGACAGTTATCATTTTAATCATTTCCGTTAATGAGGGTTCTTCCTGATGCTCAAGTGGTATTCCCGGTTTGGGTTTGAAGTTTTGGATAATTATTTCCTGAATATGCCCGTACTTGTTATGAAGTTTTCTTAATTCAATAAGTGATTCTGCTCTTTCTTCTAGAGTCTCCCCTATACCAATTAAGAGACCCGTTGTAAATGGTATTTTAAGTTTCCCAGCATTTTCTATTGTTTTAACCCTTAATTTAGGTTCTTTTCCAGGGCTTTTGGAATGTATAGCTGTTTGCATAAGTCTGGGACTTGAGTTTTCAAGCATCAATCCCATGGAAGCATTTACTTCTTTTAAGAATTTTAATTCCTTCTTTTTAAGGATTCCCGGGTTGCTGTGGGGTAAAAGATTAGTGTTAATTAATGTTTCGCTACAGAGAGAATAAAGGTATTCCACCATGCTTTCAAAGCCCTGGTTCTCCAGAGCACATTTAACTTCATAAAATTCATCTGCACCCTCTCCAAATGTGAAAAGCGCCTCGTGACAACCATAAGCATCCGCCATTTTAAGTATATGCTTAACTTCCGTGGTTTCCATTAGTATAGTAGTGTCAAAACTCTCTGGACCTTTGCGGAATGTGCAGTATCCACATTGATTCCTACATATCTCAGTGAGTGGTAAGAAAACATTTTTAGAATAAGTGATTTTATCATCATGCCGATGAGTATTTGCTTCCATCATCAAAGACAACATCTCAGAGTAATTTGTGTTAAGAAATGTGATTATATCATCTTTTGATAATTTAGCCATATTATTTTCTCTTCAAATTATTTATTTGAATTTTTATTATAAAATTTATTTTAGCACTCTAAATTAGCTAACACTAACTCCACGAATTTAGGGCCTAATCCACTTTTATCCATCCATAAAACCATAAAAATAGCTATACCATTTAACAATCCTAAAGCATATTCAACATGACAATTCATTGCCTCAAATGATTCTTTAAGCCTGTAAATCCCATAAACATCCGTATCTCCTTGAATTTCAACCTGAGCTCTAATGTATTCATCCATTACCCCTATCACATCTTTAGCTTCGTCTGAAAAAACATCTATTTTACGGGCGCCTATTTCGTTTAAAACATTGCAAACANNATCAACATTTGACTTGTGTCCATGGATGGCCTTGATCCATGAAAAGCCTCCAGAGATGTCATTATATCACCAGCAACTTCATGAATCTTCATTAATTATTCCCCCAACAAATTTTAATTCTTTTTTGAGATCACCTAATGTAGCCACTTTCTCTGCGAATGCGTTGTGACGATGAATACTCTCTTCATTAACTTGTCTAACGGTTACCAAGGTATCATCTGGTAGATGTGAATATTCTGTTATAATTTTTTGTACCATGTTCCGCACGCAATCCTCTACAAACATGGGATTTTCATGTGCTTTAATTACCACTGCACTCTCATCAGATCTTTTTAAGAGTTCACAGACGGGGGCACTCATTGAATCTTCAATTATTCTCATCAAATCCTCCCCTCTGATAAGATGCTGTTCTGGAACTTCAATCATAATCATTCCCCTACCTCGCTGATTATGGGATGCGAAAGAAACTGTTTCCATAACCTTCTGAGTGGTTTCATCATCCAAAAATTTAAGTAATTCTTGTTTAGCTAATTCTTGTGTTGATTCCTTGGCACAGGGGCAGACAGTCATCCCCACTACTTCTGCTCCGATCATCTTCCTTATAACTACTTTATCACCATCCCGGTAACCTATGGCATCAGCCATGATATTAGTCATTTCCTGTGTTTTGCGATGGGTGACTGGGGATTTCTTCATGATCATGAAATCACTCTTCATACTTACTTCTGCTCTTTTAGCATATTTATGCTTTTTAAGAAGACAGGTAACGATTTCAGCGCATAAAGATTCAATTTCTAATGAGGTTCCTTTTACAGCCTCCTCTAATACAGCACTAATAGCCTCCGGATTTCTGGACATGTGAATTCCCCTTTTAGTGCTGGGGAGATCAACAAATGCATCGAAGGTTGGAAGGAGAACTATCGGCCTTTTTCCTTCTCTTTCTATCTTTAAAAGTTTCTTAACACCTGTAACTCCTACTCTGGTTAGATGTACAGGTATGTTCGGTATATTGTCCTGGGTGTCAGGGAAACATGATAAATCCAACTTTTTTCAACCCCTATTGTAATTAATTTCCATTTTAAATGAATCTTCAATCGTTCTAAAATAATTAATTATTAAAAGAATTAGTTCTGTTCTAAAATTTTTCATTTGTTGAACAACTTTTATTTAAAAATTCTATCATTATGACTAATTAAATTTTAAAGTGATGTAATTTATATAATGAAATGTTATAACTGATGGACTTATTATTATATATATTATTTTCGATTTGAGATTTAATAAAAATGGAGATAAAATAATTCGTATCTAAAAAATTCTATTTGTTGAACGTGGTTATACAATTACATTAATCCATTAATAAAAAAAACATAATCAAGCTACGTGTTAATATGATTTTTCAGTTCAAATATATCTTCTTCTTTCATACTTATTTCCATAATATTTATAAAAAGTACGTATTCATTCTATTATTATGTTTATTCCCCGTATCATGATTATATCATTATTTACAGTGAATTAACGTCATTAAAAAGAATTGAATTAAGGAAAATTTAGACCATAGGGGATTAATAAGTTTTTTAAATTTCTTGGAAATATTCCCAGTTTATTACTTCCTCTAACTCCCGTCGTGGGAGTGGTAAAGGAGTTTCATCAGGATAACCTATAGGAATTATAGTAACTGGTTTTAAATAATCTGGAAGTTTTAGATTACTATATTAAGAATTCTTCATCGAAAGCACCCACCCAATCCTATGGCATGAGCTGTTAAAAGAATATTTTGGCCTGCGCAGGCTGCATCCTGGATACAGAAAAGTTTTTTTCCTCTTTCATGGTATATGGTGGCTGATCTGTGCATATTTGCACATAATATCATAACCACTGGAGCTTCACTAATAAAATCTCGCATATATGCTGCTTTAGTTAATATTCGTTTTTTTCAGAATTTTTTGTTAATATTACATCCCAACTTTGGAGATTACCTGCAGATGGTGCCCATAAACCTGCTTTCAATATTTTATAGATTAATTGATCGTCTATTTCTTTTTTTTTAAATTTCCTGACGCTTCTCCTTTCTGATATAGCCTTAAAAACATCCAAATTAATACCACCTTTACTTCACAAAGGCGTCCACCACTACGTGATAAACACCAGGCGAATATTTTTTAATAATCCTTTTATTTAATATCTCCACTTCACGATTCTTTGCAGCTTTCATTATTCTATGGATTGGTCTTCTAAATTTTAACTTTTCAGGGACTGATTCATGATAGTGAATTATTCCCCCTTCCTCCTTAAGTGATTGCAACGCAACATCTAAATAATGGTGAGTATTTCCAATATAACCCATTAACACCCGATCAGCCACTCTTTTAGGTGCTTTTTCACGGCAATCTCCCATTAATGGTTTAATTATTTGTGAAACTTTATTTAATTCTATATTTTGACATAAATAATCATAAGCCACTGGATTTATCTCTACAGAATAAATTTTTTCCACGGGGGAGTGTAAAGCCATGGGTATGGAGAAGTAGCCTATACCTGCGAAAAGATCCACTACGGTTTCGCCTTCATTAGCAATATTAGAGATTCTCCTTCGTTCTGTAGTATTACCTTTAGACCACATTATTCGGGAGACGTCTAATTTGAAGAGGCAGTGATTTTCTTTATGAATGGTTTCTGTACCTTCACCTAAAATTATATCTACTTCTGGTTCTCTTTTCGAACCTTTAATTCTACCTAATTTAACTATGCGTTTAACACCTGGTACTTTTAAAAGAGTTTCAGGATCCTCTACATCCTGCTTAAGGACTAATATATCCCCAATAATTTTACCTTTCATACGATATTTATTGAATTTTAAGAGTTGTTAAATATTATTATATAAATAAAAAATTATATTCTAAAAAAAAGTAATCATAATATAGTTGTCTCAGAATAAAAATTAATTTGAATAATTTAAAATAATATAATCAAAAATAATGTTATTAGGAGAAATCTTTAGATGAATAAAGAGTTAAATGGAATTTTATTATCTTATCAAGGCGTAGAATCTGATTTAATACCTATACTTCAGGATATTCAATCTCATTTCGGATATTTACCAGGAAAATTGATGAAGGAAGTTTCAAGTTTTATTGGAATACCGGAAAGTGAACTTTATGGAGTGGCAACATTTTACCAACAATTTAGATTCACCCCTATAGGCCGCCAACACATCGTCGTATGTGAAGGAACAGCATGCCATGTTAAAGGTGCTAATAAGATTATAGAAAGTATTGAAAGGCATTTAAACATTAAAAAAGGCGAAGTCACTTTTGATCTTGAATACTCATTAGAGTCTGTAGGATGCTTAGGCTGCTGTGCTTTGGCACCTTGTGCCATGATTAATCATGAAATTAAATCTAACCTCACCTTGAAGGATATTAAAAAACTTTTTTCTAAAAATAAAGATAATATAATTGAAGATTCATGATACCATTAAAACTAAAAGATAAAATCATCAATTATAATAAAAGTCTAAGGAGAGTAATTCAAGATGGTAAAATTAAACAGACAAGAAATTCTTAACATTCTAGATGGATACGATAAAGAAAATCTAACCATAGCAACTTTAGGCAGTCACACTTCCCTACATATACTGAAAGGTGCTAAAGAGGAAGGGTTCAATACAGCCGTTGTTTGTGAAAAAGGAAGAGAAATCCCCTACCAAAGATTCAAAGTGGCTGACGAGTATATAATCGTTGATAAATTCAAAGATATAATTAACAGTGAAGTTCAACAAAAACTGCGGGATATGAATAGCATAGTAATTCCTCATGGTTCATTTGTAGCTTATGCCGGGTTGGATAGTATTGAAAATGATTTTCATGTACCTATGTTTGGTAATCGGGATATATTGCGTTGGGAGTCAGATCGGGATCTGGAAAGAAAGTTGATGAATGAGTCTGGGATCAGAATCCCTAACAAATATAAAAATCATTTGGATATTGATAGAACAGTTATGGTGAAATTCCCTGGTGCTAGAGGGGGTAAAGGATATTTTGTAGCCTCCTCAGCTAAAGAATTTGATGAAAAAATTAAAGTTATGCTGGAGAGAGAATGGATTGAACGTGAAGACATTGAAAAAGCTCATATAGAAGAATATGTTTCCGGCTGTAATTACTGTATACATTACTTTTATTCCGCGTTAAATGATGAAGTGGAAGTTTTGGGTATGGATAGTAGGTATGAATCTAATATTGATGGTTTAGTCCGAATTCCAGCTAAAGATCAGCTTGAGATTGGATTAAACCCTTCTTATGTTATAACCGGAAATCATCCCGTAGTTATGAGGGAGTCTTTGCTTCCGCAGGTATTTGATATTGGAGATAAATTAGTTGAATCTGCTAAGAAGTTCGTCCCACCAGGTATGAATGGACCCTTTTGTTTGCAGAGTCTATGTACTGATGATCTGGAGATAGTAGTGTTTGAAATGAGCGCCCGTACAGATGGAGGTAGTAATACTTTCATGCATGCCTCAGCTTACAGTTATCTTCTGTTCGGAGAATTTATGAGTATGGGACGTAGAATAGCCCGTGAAATTAAAAATGGAGTTCGTGAGGATCGTTTGAATTTAATCATCACTTAAAAAAAATTTTTAATTCAATATTTACTAAGCTTATAAAAATAAACTGACTTCAATAGAGCTGTAAATTTTATTTTCTGAAAAAAATAAATAATAAAGAAACATTTATAAGCATCTTCCGTGAAAGTAAGGTTATAAAAAGCTTATGTTCAAATGTAAACTCCATTAAAACTTAAACAGTAAATATTTATATAACATGAATTTTAAAATAAAAATTAGTAAAATATTTGTATTTGAAACTATTTTTTTTTATGATATAATTTTTTTAGAGGTGTAATCTATGAATAATAATCAACTAGAAGGCACTACAACTGTTGGCATAACTTGTAAAGACGGAATTGTTTTTGCCACAGAGAAAAGAGCTACCATGGGTAACTTAATAGCTCATAAAGTAGCACAAAAGATTTTCAAGATAGATGATCACATTGGATCTACCATTGCAGGGTCTGTTGCACACGCTCAAACACTCATGAAGTACATAACTGCTGAAGCAAACCTTTACAGGCTCAGAAATGGTGAAGAAATAGGTATAGAAGCAATAGCCACATTAACATCTAACATTTTACGCTCATCACCATTATATGTTCAAACACTCCTTGGAGGAGTTGACAATAAAGGACCTAGTTTGTATTCCCTAGATCCAGCAGGTGGCGTTATAAAAGATATGATGATTTCCACTGGTTCAGGATCACCAGTATGTTATGGAGTATTGGAAGATCGATATAACGAGGATATCTATGTGGAGGAAGGAATAAATTTAGCTATTAGAGCTATAAAGTCTGCAATGGAAAGGGATGCTTTTTCAGGTAATGGTATCGCATTGGCTACAATTACCAAAGATGAAGGGTTTAAATTCTTCTCTGAAGAAGAAGTAGAAAAGAAAATTAAGGATATATAACTGAAATTAATAACTATTTTATCCTAAAATTTTCATTTTTATCATTTAATTAATTATTTTTTTTAAATCAGCTAAGTAAAAACAAAGCAATATAACTTAGCATTTTTCGTTTTCTGTTTTTTAAAGACGTGATATTAATGGGTTCAGAGATTCAAGAAATTAAAAATATAATAGTACAAAGACTACCCAAAAGAGTACAAGTAGCCAAAGTAGAATTTGAAGGTCCGGAAGTAGTTATCTACACTAAAAATCCCGAGATCATAACTGAAAATGGAGATCTGATCAGGGATTTGGCCAAAGATTTAAGAAAACGGATAATTATCCGTTCAGACCGTTCAGTGCTTATGGAGCCAGAAAAGGCCATACGTAAAATTCATGAAATAGTTCCAGATGATGCTAAGATTACTAACATCTACTTTGACGAAGTTTCCTGCGAGGTAATAATCGAAGCTCGTAAACCAGGTTTAGTTATTGGTAAATATGGTGCCACCTCGAGAGAAATAGTTAAAACAATTGGATGGGCACCTAAAATACTTAGAACACCACCTATTGCTTCTGAAATCATACAAAGAATAAGAAGAACATTAAGAAAAAACAGTAAAGAACGGAAAAAAATATTACAGGATCTAGGAAATCGTATACATCGTGAAATTACATTAGATAATGAATGGACTCGTTTAACATCTTTAGGGGGTTTTAGAGAAGTCGGAAGATCATCCTTATTTTTACAGACCACTAATAGCAAAGTATTATTAGACTGTGGAGTAAATGTAGCAGGAACAGACGATAAAAGCGCCTATCCCTATTTAAACGTACCTGAATTTTGTTTAGATGATTTAGATGCAGTTATAATATCTCATGCACATTTAGATCACTCCGGATTTTTACCTTACCTTTATCACTATGGATATGAAGGGCCCGTATACTGCACCACACCTACCAGAGATCTTATGACCTTATTACAACTTGATCATATAGATATAGCTCATCGAGAGGATAATCCCTTACCATTCAATGTTAAACATGTTAAAAAGAGTATAAAACATACCATAACACTCGATTACGGGGAAGTAACCGATATTGCACCTGACATCAGATTAACATTACATAATGCCGGACATATTTTAGGCTCCGCCATAACTCACGCACACATCGGTGACGGGCAACATAACTTTGTATACACCGGTGACTTCAAATTCGAAAGAAGTAGACTCCTAGAGCCTGCAGTAAATAAATTCCCCCGTATAGAATCCCTAGTAATGGAGAGCACCTACGGAGGGCATGAAGATGTGCAACCCACGCGCAACGACGCTGAAAAAGAACTGATTAAAACCATTTACCGAACATTGGAACGTGGAGGAAAAATCATGATCCCTGTATTCGCTGTGGGAAGAGCACAAGAATTAATGATAGTTCTAGATGAGTACATTCGACATGGAATAATTGATGAAGTACCCATATACATCGACGGCATGATATGGGAGGCCACTGCCATTCACACTGCCCGACCCGAATATTTAAGTAAAGATCTTCGGGATCAAATATTTCACATGGGAAGAAACCCTTTTATCTCTGATGTTTTCCATAAGGTAAATGGGATAGATGAAAGACGAGATATTGTAGAAGGAGAACCATCTATAATTCTTTCGACTTCGGGAATGCTCACTGGAGGAAATTCCGTGGAGTACTTCAAATGGCTTTGTGGAGACCAACGTAATTCTTTAGTCTTTGTAGGATATCAAGCTGAAGGTTCTTTGGGAAGAAGGTTGCAGAAGGGTTGGAAAGAGATACCCCTCAAAGAGGAAGGAAAAACTAATGTTTATAATGTGAAAATGGAGATAAAGACTATAGAAGGTTTCAGTGGACACTCTGATAGGAAACAGCTCATGGATTATGTGCGACGTATGTCTCCCAAACCAGAAAAAATACTTATATGTCATGGAGACAATTATAAAACACTTGATCTAGCATCCAGTATTTATCGTCAATTTAAGATTGAAACTAAAACTCCCATGAATTTAGAGACTGTGCGGATTCAATGAAGATATTTCTCTCGTTTAATTTTTATTATTAATTTTTTAATTAAATTATGAATAAAACTATTGAAGACTCCCTAAATACATTAACTACAATTTATTCACAAACATACCTAGAAAAATGCCATTTACGAAGATTAAAAGCCCTTTAAGATGATGAAGATCATGAAGTTCAACATGTGGGAATCAATGGTTTGACTCATGTAGCAAATATACTAATAAAAATTGAGAAATAAAATATGTTACTTAGAAAGTTTTTTTAATTTTCATTTTTAAACTATAGCAAAACAAAATTTTTGATATAATCTTAAACTTATTATTATCGAATTCTTAAATTTTTATCGAAGCTTCACTCTGGAATATTTTTGTTTTTATTATCCGAAATTGCCTAATCAAGTTTAAGTTTTCAGTAAAATAATTATTAACATGTTGTAATACATTTCTTATTCTAAATATAAATTTAATAGAAAACCTCACAAATTCCCATTAAATATGAGATATAAAAATTTATTTATAAAAAATTTATAAGTCCTAAATCTATATTGGTAAATGTACTTTTTTAAATCAATAGTTATAATCAGGGGAATTTTTTTTATGGTAACCTACAAAGAATCAGGAGTAGACATCAATTTAGAAGAAGTTACAATCTCTGCTTTAACCTCAAAATTAAGAAAAACTCTGGAGTATAGGGATATTATAACTGAATCCGGGCATTTCGCTGGCTTGGTACGTCTAGGGGATAAAGCCATTGCAATGAGCACTGACGGTGTGGGTAGTAAGATTCTGGTAGCGGAACTCATGGATAAGTATGATACTGTAGGCATTGACTGTGTGGCTATGGTTGTAAATGATCTTCTATGCGTGGGGGCTGAACCATTTGCTATGGTAGATTATCTAGCTGTAGATAAGCCAAATCCGAAATTAGCAGAGCAAATTGGTAAAGGATTAGTTGAAGGTGCAATTGAGGCTAGGGTAGCTATGATTGGTGGTGAAACTGCTTCACTTCCTGAAATTGTAAAAAATTTTGACCTCGCAGGAACTGGAATCGGAATTGTAAACTTAGATAGCATAATAACTGGTGAAAAGATTAGAGAAGGCGATGTTCTCATTGGAATAGCAAGCAATGGAATTCATAGTAATGGATTAAGTCTGGCCCGTAGAGTTTTTTTTGATAGATCGGATTTAAAAGTGGAGGATCCTTTGCCTGGGTATCCAGAAATTATAGTAGGGGAGGAATTGCTTAAACCTACATATATATATGTTAAACCAGTGATGGAACTTTTAAATAGCAAAATAGATGTGCATGGCATAGCCCATATTACTGGTGGAGGATTCAACAACCTCAAAAGACTTAAGAAAGATGTTTGTTACCATATAAATAATTTACCTCAACCAAATCCTATATTCCAATCCCTATATTCATTAGGTGTACCTATTGAAGAAATGTACCGGGTGTTTAATATGGGGGTGGGTATGGTGGTAATAGTACCTGAAGAAGATAATGCAGCTACTATAAAGATCATAGAAAAATATAATCAAGTTTATCAAATAGGAAAAGTCTATAGTAACCTTAAGAATATGATAAAAATAAAAACTTTCCAAAACGATTTCATCGAAATTTAATTTGAACTGCTAGTTTTGTTTGAAGATTTATAGGTGCATTTACATGAAAATAACACTTCAAGAAGAAAGATCAATAATAATAGAAATACTGACCAGAATGGAAGTGACGTTGGAAGATGCCGAAATAGTGGCTGATGTAACTTTAGACGCTGATCTTAAAGGTTTTTCATCCCATGGTATAGGGAGATTTCCACAGTACGTTAAGGGTTTGAAGTACGGGACCATAAAGCTTAAATCAGTGATAGAAATTGAAAATGAAACAATTTCCACTGCACTTTTAAATGGTAATCATAAATTCGGTCATGTGGTAACCTATCATGGCATGGAGATGGCCATGGAAAAAGCTAGGGAAACCGGCGTCGGAGTAGTGGGAATTCATGACTCCAATCATTTCGGTGTCGCTGGCTACTACTCAGATATGGCCATGATGCAAGATTTGATTGGTCTAGTGATAGCTAACACTGAGCCTGCCATGGCACCTATAGGTGGTAAAGAAGCCATAATAGGGACTAATCCTATAGCTATAGGTATACCTTCAAATAAAAACTATGTAGCAGTGGATATGGCTACTTCTACCTCTGCTCGTGGTAAGCTCCTTGAAGCTCTGCGTAAAGGTGAAATGATACCAGAAAATGTTGCATTGGATGCTGAAGGAAACCCTACCATTGACCCAGAGGCTGCCCTTAAAGGATCAATATTACCATTTGGTGCGCATAAAGGCTATGCACTTGCATTCATGATTGAATTACTAGCTGGGCCACTGGTGAAAGCTGCATTTGGTAAACAAGTTAAGGGAACCGCCAACCCTGAAGAAATGTGCACCAAGGGAGACCTCTTAATAGCCATTAATCCCTCAATGTTTGGTGACCTTGAACATTTTAAGGAAGAGGTGGATGAATTCGTTGCTGAGGTAAAGAATTCTGGAAATGTTTTCATACCTGGTGATATGGAAGTGCGTAACTTTAAAAAATATATGGCTGAGGGGATTAATATTGATGAAAAACTCTCAGCACAGCTTAAGGCAATAGCTGAGGATTTATCATTAGATTATGATGAATTAATTAATTAAAAATTTTCTATAAATTCTTATAAATTTTTAATATAATTTAAGAGGAAATTGTATTTAATCGTGATTAAGAATGAAAGATAGCAGTCAAACTATTTATCAAGCACTGAAAAATGCTGGAATTAACTTCGTGGTTAGTTTACCTTGTGTGAATCTTGGAAAACTCATGGAGATGGTAGAGTGCGACATTGATGTTATCCATGTTCCCGTTAATAGAGAAGAAGAAGGATTTGGCATTTGCGCGGGAGCTTATTTGGGAGGTAAGAAAACTGCTATTTTAATGCAGAATTCAGGTTTGGGGAACTCAGTTAATGTGTTAGCATCACTTTATAAACTCTACAAAATACCCATTATAATGATCATTAGCCATAGGGGTACTGAGGGTGAATTTATGAACGCTCAAGTACCAATGGGAGAAGCTACTACAGGTGTTCTGGATGCCCTGGAAATTACATACTTCAACCCTAAAACCCCAGAGGATGCATTAAAACTTATATCTAAAGCTGTGACTCATGCCGATATGGAAAGTGTTCCAGTGGGAATACTTTTAGAAATTTCATTTTGGTAGTAAAATGAAAAATTGAAAATATTTTTTTATTAATAATATCAAAAATGTATTCTCACATACTAACGCCTAATAATATTCCAAAAAAAGAGAATTGAAAAAAATGGAAAGAATAGAAGCAATACAAAAAATTACCGAACAACTTAACGATGAATTAATAATATGCAATATTGGATTCCCGTCACGGGAATTATATGCTGTTAAAGATTCACCTAATAATTTTTATATGTTAGGATCTATGGGTATGGCCTCGTCTATTGGTTTAGGATTAGCTCTGGCTCAGAAGAGGAGGGTGGTGGTTTTGGATGGTGATGGATCTTTACTGATGAATCTGGGGAGTTTAGTCACTATTTTCAATCAGAAACCAAATAATCTTATTTTAGTGATTTTGGATAATGGATGTTATGGCTCCACCGGTTCTCAGTGTAGTTATGCTAGTACAGTGAATCTTTCACGTGTAGCTGAAGCCGTGGGATTTAAAAATCTTTTTTTATTCTGGAATGAAATAGATTTCAGTGAGATTTTAAATATAAATGAGTCGATTTTCGTGCATGTAAAAGTTGAAAAAGGAAATGCAGATGTTCCTGTGATTGATATAGAACCGGAGGATATTAAAAGTAGATTTATAGAAGAGGTTATAGGAAGATAAATATATTATGCTTAAACTCTGTTTAATAGTAAAAATAATAGTCTTTCATGAAGATTTGTAAATTTAACTTCTTCTCCGCTCAAATTCTTTAAAAAGTTCATCTAATTCTACACCTTTATAAACTAGGAGAAGCATTGTGTGGAATATTAGGTCAGTTG
>PMWA01000119.1 GCA_003166335.1 Methanobacterium sp.
CGTTTAATTCCGCCACTCCTGCGTAGTGAAAAGTACGCATGGTCATCTGAGTACCGGGTTCTCCCACTGATTGGGCTGCCACCGTGCCTACTGCCTCACCTTTCTCCACTTCAGCGCGATCATAGGCTTTTTTTATCTCATCAACTAGTTTTTCCAGTTCTTTAACCTTTAGGTCATGTCTTTCTGATGCTTCAGCTATCTCTTCTATAATACTATCTGGAAAGTCTGCCTTTTTCTTCTTCACAACACTCGCTACCTTTTTAATATCCACAAAACCACCCAGTACCTTTAATCTTATTTTTATTATACATTTATCATAAATTATCTAATTCTATAATAATTATTAAAAAGAGGATAAATGAAGTTTTAAAATTTTATTTTTAAAATGTCTAGATCTATTTTCCTGCTTTGGATTTTATCCTCATTTCATCTATTAATCTATCAATATCTGCTACTTTCCCGTAATCACTCTTAGCAGGGTCTACTCCATCTTCACCATATTTAGTTTGGATTACTATTCCACGATTGTCCATGACAGTACCATCTGGCTGTACACTCAAATCCTGCAAAGCATTAACTAGTCTTCTTTGCATGTAACCACTCTGCGCTGTACGAATAGCCGTATCTACCAGTCCTTCTCTTCCACCCATAGCATGGAAAAAGAATTCTAAAGGATCTAATCCTCGTTTATAACTGGAATGTACAAATCCACTGGCTTTAGCTCCTAATTCACCTTCTCTGAAATGAGGTAGGGTTCTGTTACTATAACCCCGCTCTATCCTTCCACCTCTAACAGATTGCTGACCAACACATGCGGCAATCTGGGTTAGGTTAAGCATAGATCCTCGAGCACCCGTAAGGGCCATTATAACTGCATGATTATCCATTCCAAAGTAACTTTCAGCTATTTCACCTGATTTATCCCTAGCTTCCCCCAGGACCTGCATGATCTTCATTTCCAAGGTTTCACGGAGGCTTCTGCCAGGTAATGATTCCAATTCATCATTATGGAAAGCATCGATAAGTTGTTCTACTCTGGACTCAGCTTTACTTAAGAGTTCTTCAATACGATCCTTAGCTTCACGAGGAATTTCCTCATCGGCTGTGCTAGTAGTGAACCCTCTCTTCATTATACAGGATATAGCTAGTTTGGTGGCTGAATCCAGGAATTCCCGGGCTTTATCTGTGCCGTAATCTTTAACTATAGAATCTAAAATTTTTCCAGAAAATGCCCCATATGCTCTTTCATCTATTGCACCTGTTTTAAGCTGTCCATTTTCTATAACAACATAAGCATCATTTTTACATTCTTGACGCAAACATTCATCACATTTCCTGCAAATTTCCGCCTTGTAAACCATATTAAGACTTTCAGGTAATAGAAGACTGAAAATCTCTTTACCAGTCCAAGAATCACCTTTTTGTCTTTTTGGGAATGGTATATTAGATTTTTTAAGCATTTGAAGAACTTCTTCTTCCTTAAAAACAGACCCTAATCTAGTAAGAAGATAAGCACCAGATATATGATCATGAATGCCCCCAATGATGGGTCCACCGAATCTTGGGGAAAGGATGTGTTCCTGCACTCTCATGAGAGATTTTGCCTCGGCACGCGATTCTTCAGTTTGGAAGACATGCATGTTCATCTCGTCACCGTCAAAGTCAGCATTATATGGTGGGCATACACATAAATTCAATCGGAATGTTTTATGTGGTAAAACTTTTACTTCATGAGCCATCATGGACATCCTATGCAGAGAGGGCTGTCGATTAAATAATACAATATCTCCATCCTTTAAATGTCTTTCTACAATATAACCTGGCTCTAACTTCTCAATAATGGCCTCTTTAGTCTCATCATAAACTCTAATCTTCCTCTGATCGGGTCGTATAACATAATTGGCGCCAGGATGTTCTTTAGGACCGGTTTGAATATGTTCTTTCATTTGTTCAATGTTCCATTTAGTAACGTAAACTGGTACTGTTACTTCAGTAGCTATCATTTTAGGAACACCTACTTCATTGATACTTATATTAGGATCAGGAGATATAACTGTTCGGGCAGAAAAATTAACTCTTTTACCTGATAAATTACTTCTAAACCTACCTTCTTTACCTTTTAAACGTTGAGCCAGTGTCTTAAGTGGTCTTCCGGATCTATGTCGGGCAGGTGGGACTCCAGAAGCCTCATTATCAAAGTAAGTTGTGACATGGTATTGTAGGAGCTCCCATAGATCCTCTACAATTAATTGTGGTGCTCCAGCCTCCATATTCTCTTTTAATCTTTGATTTATCCTGAGAATATCAACTAATTTATGTGTCAAATCATCCTCAGAACGTTCCCCCGTCTCTAAGGTGATAGACGGTCTTACAGTGACTGGAGGAACTGGTAATACTGTTAAAATCATCCATTCCGGTTTTGCAACCTCGGGATTTACTCCCACAAATAGATAATCTTGTTCCTGAATTCTCTCTAATCTTTCCCTAACCTCAGAAGAAGTAAGCTTATAGTTTCCTTCTACAATAGATATGGGTTTGTCTATCTTGATTTCTTCCTTCTCTTCATCACAGTGAGGACATTTGTCTCTGCGGGCAACAGTGTAAATTTCTTTTATTATGGTAGTTATACTTTCTTGGTTTTGTAATTTGGATTCTAGTTTTTCTTTGTAGTCAATTATTTCACTTTCTGTTAAAAGAACCCTTCCACATTTAGCGCATGTTGATCTTAATATTTTATGGATTGTATCAGCAAAACCAACATGTATAACTGGTCTCGCCAAATTAATATGGCCAAAGTGTCCTTGACAGTCCCCACCCTTGGATCCGCATGATCTGCATCTTAATCCTGGATCAATTACACCAAGTCTGGGATCCATAAGTCCGGCTTCTATAGGGTATCCATCCTCGTCGTAGGTATCTGGAGTGACAATCTTGGTAACAGACATTTTCCTGATGTCTTCGGGGGACAGTAGACCGAAATTAATCTGGGAAATTTTCTTTAAAATTCCTTTCAAGCTATTCTCTCCTTATATTATACTCTTTATCTAAATTATCCTAATCTAATATTTTTTCGAAGTTATCTGCTTATTTATTCCTAAAACTTAATTTAAATATTTAAAAGATTTTATAAAAATGATTTAAGCTTTATCTTTCAGTACTAGTTTGGGGAATATGCATAAACTCTTTAGTTCATCCAGTAAAAGTTTAAAAGCGTATGAAATTTCTACTGGGAATGTATCAACATCTCCACAGAGAGAACAATATTTTTTATCCCTTATACGATCGTGGATTGCTATCATACCACATTCGCATACGATCGCCTCATATTTATCCGATTCATCTAGAAGTCTCTCTTTTAAGGCAAGGGCCGCACCATGAGCAATTAGACAATCCCTTTCCATCTCTCCAAATCTTAAACCACCCTCTCTTGCCCTTCCTTCTGTAGGTTGCCGTGTCAATACTTGTATTGGGCCTCTAGATCTGGCGTAAACCTTATCCGACGTCATGTGATGCAATTTCTGATAGAATGCTACTCCAATAAATATTTCTGCCTCTATTCTTTCACCAGTTATTCCATTGTAAAGAGACTCTCTTCCAGCTGTTTCAAAGCCATTGGCTTTTAAAAGCCCCATGATCTCTAATTCATGATTTCCACTGAATGGTGTACCATCTATACGTATTCCTTCCAATGCTCCGGCTTTACCAGCTAGCATCTCCAGTACTTGACCCACCGACATCCTAGAAGGTATGGCATGGGGATTTATTATGAGATCTGCTGTCACACCATCTTCTGTGAATGGCATGTTCTCCGGGGACACTATAAGTCCTACAACCCCTTTTTGTCCGTGTCTTGAAGCAAATTTATCCCCAAATTCTGGCTGTCGTTGATCTCGAACCCTTATTTTAGCTAATTTACTTCCTTCCACAGTTTCTGTGAGCAAAACTGCATCTACGGTACCGTGTTCACCATGACGAACCGTGACTGAAGTTTCTCTTCTTCTTTCAGCAACAGTTCCAAATTCATCTATTTCCTCTAAGAATCTGGGTGGTGAAGTTTTTCCAATTAAAACATCCCCAGAATTTACACTTACTTCTGGATTTACTATCCCATCTTCATCCAGATGCCTGTACACTTCATCAGATCTGTATCCCCGTACTATGTTTTCCGGGATCTCAAATTTATCTTCCTGTCCACCAGGATATCTACGTTCTGATGCCTCATACGACCTGAAGAATGATGATCTAGCCAATCCTCTCTCTATAGATGCTTTATTTAGAATAAGTGCATCTTCCATATTGTAACCTTCGTACGACATTACAGCTACAACGAAATTTTGTCCAGAAGGTCTTTTATCATATTGAGTAGCGTCTATACTTTTAGTTTTAACTATTGGTACCTGAGGATGATGCAATAGATGGGCTCTTGTATCAGTTCGGAGTCCGTAATTAGACACATATAAACCCAAAGCCTGTTTGGTCATTCCTGCTTCCATAGTGTTTCTGGGTGATGAATTATGGTTAGCGTAGGGGATTATACCAGCACAAATACCTAGCATTGTTGAGGGATCTATCTCCAAATGAGTGTGATCTTTACTAATGTCATCCTCGAACATGGCTATGTAAGTATTTTCTTCCTCTTCAGCGTCCAAGTATTCGACTATCCCCTTATTGATTAAATCATTCCATTTAAGCTCCCCTTGAACTAATTTTTCGATATGTTCCTCTTTTAAAGCAGATTCACCATCTTCGACTACTATTACTGGTCTTCTGGTTCTGCCTGGATCGTTGAAAACATAGATTTCATTAGTATCTGGATAATAAGTTATATTCATCTCATAGGAAACCTCGCCAGATCTCCGTTTCTCTCGCATAGTTCTAAGAAACTCTTCTGGATCTTCACAGGTCCCAATGAGTTTACCATTGATATAAATTTTGGATTTCTTCACGGATTTTCCCCCAATAACAGGATTTAGGATTTTTTTTAATCTTAATAATTAATTATTATTTATAAAAAAATAAAATTTTTTAACTGTTTTAAACATCATTTTGTATTAAAATAAATAAATTAAATTCTTCATAAAATTTCCAAATTTATTAAATGGGATTTACAATCTTCATTTTCTTAATGACGTCTTCCAGATCCTGTGGGTCTGATCCTTCGGATATTTTAGCCAAAATAGCCAAATTTTTGACCAATCCACAGTTAGGTCCCTCTGGAGTCTCGTTTGGACATATTTTTCCAAACTGAGTTGGATGCAAGTCACGGGCCTCGAAGTGAGGTTGACTTCTTGATAAAGGTGACACAACTCGCTTGAGATGTGATAAAGTTCCCATGTAACTAGTTCTATCTAAAAGTTGGCTTACACCAGCACGTCCACCAACCCAATTACCCGTAGCTATAGCATGCTTTACGTTTTCAGTTAATACATCTGAACGTACTGCCTGCTTTACAGAAGGTTCTTTTCCTCTGGCTAAACTTCTTTCCAGTTGATAAGTCATATCTCGAGTTAAACTTGTGAAAGCAACTCGGAATAGATCTTCCATTAAATCTCCGGATACGCGCAACCTTTTATTGGCATAATGATCCTTATCATGGGGTTCTCTTTTTTCGAATATGACTTGTAAAAGCATTTCAGCCATTTCAGCAAGATAAGTAGCTTTTTCTGACCTTTTATCTGGGTCAACACCGATATGAGGCAGTAAATAACGATCTATAACATCTTCCGCCCTTTTAATTCTGTATTCCTCCGTCATTCCTTTAGCTACCCTATTACCAATGTATTTAACAGCATCATAAGTGTTAGTTATTTCGGAAGTCTGTATGTCATCTATAAGCAGGAATTGTATGTCATTTTCATCAGAAATACTGCTTACCAAGTCTTTATCTGTTTCCAATCCTAATGCTCTGAGCAGAACTACTAGGGGTATTTCGCCAGGGACGTAAGGGAATGATATACGAAGAAAAACTCCTTTTTTACGAGGTTTTCGATATTCCAAATTAATTCTTGCTCTGAATCCACTTTTTATCGAAGTTACAATAGCTTTGGCACGTCTTTCCTCTTTTTCACCAACTCGTTCTAAAATGATTTTATTTGGCGCTATTTCTTCCATAGTTACAATAGCTCTTTCTGAACCATTTACTATGAAATATCCGCCAGGATCCTGTGGATCTTCTCCACTTTCTTCAACTTCGGTTTCATTAAGTCCATTTAGATGGCAGATGTTTGATTTCAACATTACTGGCAATTCACCAATATACACTTTTTCCATTTCCTGCTCTTCTTCTCCTTTTATAAGCGCCATTTCCAAGTACATGTGTGCTGAATAAGTTAGATTTCTGAGTCTAGCCTGGGTGGGATAAACTTTACTCTTGGATCCATCAGCTTCTTTTATGAAAGGCTTTTTGATCTCTAATTTTCCAGTTTTTATAGAGTATTCTCCTTGTTCGAGAACTATAGGTTCTGTAATATCTATTATGTCTTGTATTCTGTGGTCTACAAAGTCGTTGTAAGATTTGATGTGGTGATCTACCAGGTTGTATTCATCAAAAAATGCATCAACCAGTTCCCATGCATTTTTTACCATTAAATTCCTCCAAAAAATAAATCATAACTAATCATAGCTTCTTTGGGTATTCTAAACAATAATATATAATACTTAGAGTAGAATGATTAATATCCATTATTACATATATTTTAATATTAGCAATTCATCTGATTTATTAATTATGTATTAATGTTATATACAAATTAAATTCAATCCAATACCAGACGATAAGTAACAAATTTTCCGGCAGTATGACTTTTCCGTGTTATTTTCAAAATGTCATCCGGTTTTGCACCTATTTCTTTAACAACAGGGTCATCAGATTTTATCTTTGGAAGTTGTTCTTGGTGGATATTAAGTTGTTTTAATACCTTATTCGCTTCTGTTTTTGACAAAATAGTATGATCTGGAACTAATTTGTGTTTTAAAATATCTTTCTTCACAATTTATCCTCCAGTTTAAAAAATTAAGGACGGGCCCGACGGGAATTGAACCCGCGGCCACTTGGTTAAAAGCCAAGCGCTCTACCAGACTGAGCTACGGGCCCTCTTACAACGCCCTGGCCGGGATTTGAACCCGAGTCGCGGGCTCGACAGGCCCGCATGATAGCCCCTACACCACCAGGGCAGCTCTTAAGAATGAGAGTAGAAAGGGATATAACTATTCCTGCATAAATACTTTTCTTTATTCAATCATAACATATAAACTTTGTGTTTCATCCGAATGTAGAAATGAAAGATGAATACCATAATATTCAACATAGTAATTCTCATTCACTGGTCATAATTAGAATCCCGCCTGCCGGACTTGAACCAGCAACCCTCGGATCTACAGTCCGATGCTCTGCCAAATTGAGCTAAGGCGGGACTTGGATGGGACCACCCGGATTTGAACCGGAGTCTCAGGCTCCCAAAGCCCAAAGGATCGACCAAGCTACCCTATGGTCCCCTAAAACTTCTAAACTATATTTTTCTCTCGGTTTAGAGCCCCGGACGGGAATTGAACCCGCGACCACGAGATTACAAGTCTCGCGCTCCACCAGACTGAGCTACCGAGGCATATTAGGTATAGGGAATGTTGGCTTAAATACTTTGTGGTATAAATTTTAGTAAGATTTTAAATCTTAAATGTTAATTTACATTATTTAAATTATATACATAATGTAGTCTTTATTTTAATTCGTTATCCCCAAATTATTTATTTTTCCCACAAATTTTATGAATACTTTTAGCCCGTCTTAAAACTTCCACAGCGGGAAGCTTCTCTCCAGCTAGTAAGTTAATAGATGCTCCACCACCACTACTGACATGACTAATTCCAGAAAGACCCATTTGATTAGCTGCTGCTGCCAGATGTCCTCCACCAATTATAGAAAAGCCTGAAGAAGCTGCAATGGAATTTAAAATGTCTTCAGTACCAATACTAAAACCTTCTTTCTCAAAAACACCCGCAGGACCGTTTGCAAACAGGGTGCGGGCTTCTCTAATAATTTGGGCATACTCCTTAATGGTTTCCGTACCTATATCATATATTAGATTATTAGGAATATTTTCAGCTCTAAATTCTTCTCTTTTATCCCCTATACAAACTGCAACATCTCGGGGTAGGATAATTTTACCTTTAAACTCTTTTAATAAATTTTTAGATTTTTCAACCCACTCACAATAACTTTTATTCTTAATAAATTCTCGATTCTTTTTCCTTATGTTAAAACCAGCACCCCACAAAAATATATTAGCCACTAATCCAGTTGTTAATATGTAATCTGCACTGCCATTGCTGAGAACATTTTCCATAACCATTATAGAGTCATCTACTTTTACTCCTCCCAAAACATAAACACAAGGCTTTTCTGCATTATCCATAGCACTGTACAGAGCTTTAAGTTCCCTTTCCATTATTCTTCCAGCGCCAGAAGGTAATTTAACGGCAAATCCCACCAATGATGGTTGTGATCTGTGAGATGCTGCAAAAGCATCATTTATAAAATAATCGACTAGTGGTAAAAGTTTTTTTACTATATGAGTTTTAGATTGTAATTCAGGATCTCTTTTGAGTATCTCCTCTGAGTAGAATCTTACATTCTCTAAAAGAAGAATTTCTCCTTTTCTCATTCGAGATATAAATCCACGGGCAGTGCTTCCAAATATATCATCTACATATGTTACAGGCCTTCCCAAAATCTGAGATAGAGCTTCCGCATGCTGTTTCAACGTGGTAAAGTCTTTTCTCCCTGGTCGGCTTTGGTGAGCCAGTATAACAGTCTTAGCACCTTTTCTAGAAATTTCAGCTATAGTTTCTGAGTGCAGTCTAATTCGAGTTTCGTCCAATAAATGACCCGTGTTAGGATCAACAGGGGAGTTTACATCAACTCTAAGAAGAACAGTTTTATCATCCATATCAAAGTCATCGATTGTATAAAAGTCCAAAGACATATTTTTCTACCCATAAATTTTTTTAAAATAAAATGAATAAGGGGCTATTTGATAGATTTATTTGATAGATTTATCTTAAATTTTATTAAATCTATTCTGATTTATTATACAAATCTAACTTAAAATTCCATATTTGACTTATAGTTAAATCTTGCTTACCAGATTAAAAAGTGCTTTTTTAGGATCATCCGCTAATATAATCCCAGAAGCCAGTAAAACTCCATCACTGCCCAGATCCAATGCTGCTTGCATGTCATCTGCTGTGGAAATGCCGGCACCACATAAAACACCTATTTTTGTATTTATTTTATGTATAGCATCTACAGTATCCTCTACTATTTC
>PMWA01000116.1 GCA_003166335.1 Methanobacterium sp.
CAAAGGCGCTAGGTTGAGGGCCTAGTGGGGTAGCCCTTCGCGGGTTCGAATCCCGTCCCCTGCATTTCTACCTACATCTTTTTCATAAAAACATCTATAAATTCAAACTATTATCGTTACCTTAAGAGTTTCACCTAATTTCAAATCCTTAACTAATTCCCGTTTTAGATCACAAGCTGCCTTATCAGCACGTATCATCAAAGTTCTACTACATGTAAAATCACTTTTCCTAAAAACCATATCCGACGGATGATCCAAAGTCAAAGCAGGATGTCCATAACCCTTAATCAGATCAGCAGCATTCACAGTTTCCAGTTTTATCCTAATAAGAGTCTCTTCACACCTTATAGCATCTAATAATTCACCTGGTAAATCCACTAGTTTAACATTAGATGAAACTCCGATAATACAATCAGCTCTTAAACATATTTCCTTATCCATAGTAACTTCAAAAGTAGACTTATGCTTTGAAGTGATATTTGAATGTCCTTTAGCAATGAAAGAGTATTCCATAGTTATCATATAACATTTTTTTATTAAAATAAGTAGGTGCATCAAGCCTTTATCATTAGGAATAGTGATATTACAATAAAGAATTCTGAAACCTTAGAACTTTATAAATCTTTAAAAAAGTCCAAAAAATTAATTTAGATATGCATGTGCTAAAATGCTTGTAAAGATATATAAGGAGATTTTTAATTGATTTACTATTTTGCTTATGGTTCTAATATGAGTACTATACGAATATCTTCACGAATACCCATAGTTAAAAGTGTGGGTACTGGGAAACTTATTGATTATAAGTTATTATGTAATAAAAAGAGTTTTGATGGCACTGGAAAAGCAAATATAATCCATAACCCGGGATATGAAGTATGGGGAGTCATATACCGATTAGATGTGGATAGTATCCATGAATTGGATAGAATTGAAGATGGATACGAGCGTAAGACATTTAAAATTATAACAGAAAATGAAGTAAATGTTAAAGCCGAAGCTTATATCTCAAATAAATTGACCACTGCTTTACCTGAACAATCCTATAAAAACTATATAATGAATGGGGCGATTGAACATAAATTACCAAAATATTACATCGACCATTTAACAAATATCCTTATAAAATAAGTGAAATTAAGAATCATAATCAATAGAGATGGATATTTTTGAGAAATGCCTAAAAAAGAACCATTAAAAGGCACATACTGCCTCCTAATCCACTTAAAACAAGATTCAAAGATAACTATAGGTAAACTAGGAGAAAAAAACTTCCAAAAAGGATACTACATATACGTAGGCTCAGCACTCAACTCCTTAAAAACCCGCATACAAAGACATCTCAGAAAAGAAAAAAAAATACACTGGCACATTGATTACCTTTTAAATAATGAAAATGCTGAAATCATAGAAGTCATCTATACCATCAGTGACATTAAATGGGAATGTAAAATAGCAGCCACCATAGCTGAAACCGGTATAGAAGTAGTTAATTTTGGATGCTCCGACTGCAAATGCAACTCCCACCTACTCTACTTCGAAAAATATCCGGAATCTAGAAAAACATGTATTAATTCACTGAAAAAATATGATTTAAAAGTGAATTATTTTGAATGATTTTTTTTAAATTTTTTGTACATATTATTTATCACAAATTTTAATACAAAAAAATTGATTTTGGAATGACTATTCAAAGAGCCAAGCAATTAAAAATTCCTCAAATTTTCTACTATCTAACATATTATCCAACAGATTGTGAACGTCTTCCCATAGCAGCCCACAAGCTTACAGTGATGCCCGCAACAAGTAGAATGCCCAGAAGAAGCCGAGTATTAGGGAGTGTGCTGAAATGTTGGATGAAAATCACGGTAGCTAACGTAATGATAATGCCCCAAAAGACCGTCCAATCCCCACTGAAAAAGTCAAAAACCTCCCACAAAATGCGGATTGGAATCGGATACTTTTGCGGTTCTGATTCCTTTATATTCAGATTCAGTTTACGTCGACTCACCCAACGAATCAGACTCAGACTCAGCAGCAGATAGAATATGACCAGCACGAGGAGAAATAGATCAGAAAACGGCCACTGGATGCCTAAACCCTCACCACTCCAGAATGTTCCAAAAGTCACCAACATGATGCCCACCAGAAACTTGAACATATTCTCAGGGATACTAGTTAACGGCTTACGCACCACCACACCTAACACTATCACTACTAAGAGCGCTATAACAGCTGCTAGACTTGTGGTATAAATCCCCTGAAATGGATTTGCATCACCAGTCAAACCGAAAGTAATGACTATCACCGCAACCTCCAATCCCTCAAGAAACACACTCTTGAAGGAAGTCAGGAAACCGAATTTACTGAATTTGGAATGATCCTCCCCCAGAGCATCAAACTCCCGCCTGCGCGTCTCATATACCAAATTTTCATCATGCTTAGCCTTAAGCCCCGTATAACGTAAAATCGCCTTTTCCAGCCACTGAATACCGAAAAGTATTAAAATAACTCCAATAACGATACGAAGAATATTAATAGGAATAACTAGGATGATAGCACTGCCAAATACAATAATAAGCAAACCTAATAAGGCAAAACCAGAAGCAGCACCCCACAAACTACTCTTCCAATTAATTGATGCACCGATAGCTAATACGATGGTCAAGGCTTCAACCCATTCCACAAGAGATGCCAAAAAAGCCGGTAAAAAAATAGACCAGTTCAAGACAATACCCCCTCTAAAAACTTACCTTAATTGCATTGATATTATATTACCATCAATATACACTATTACTTTAAGCATACAATTTGTTAAAGTTCCTCAAAAGACCCTTCTGTAAGTCCCTGTAAGCCCCAGCCATCACATCTCTATTATTTAATCTTTAGTTTTAAACTAATAATCGTAAAATAAATAATTTTCTATTAAATTCTAAAAACGTTTTTTATACGCAGATATTAGAATTATCCGCGAGAATATTATTATTTAATACACTAATTTAACAAACCCCAGATTAAAAATGATTAGAGTGAATATTCAGGATCATCATCTAAATAAACAGAGAAATAACCCCCAATAGATTTTACAATAAATTATAATTTAGTGAAAATACAAAAAATATTAATAATATCATTCAAATGAGTATTCTCTAAAAAAAATATGTGGAGTGAAGATTATCAGTCTGGAATCATTCGAAATAAAAATCAGCCCAAAAGTGTTAGATGATCTATCATACAGGTTAGCTAACACTCGTTGGCCTGATGAAGTTAAAGATAGCAAATGGAATTACGGAGCAAATCTAAGTTATATGAAGGAATTAATTGATTACTGGCAAAAAGAATATGATTGGCGCCGAAAAGAAGCTGAACTCAACCAATTCTCACATTACCTTACAAAAATAGATGGCCATAACATCCACTTCATCCATGAACATGGTAAAGGACCCAATCCCACTCCTATAATTATAACTCACGGTTGGCCCGGTTCATTCTACGAAATATGTAAATTAATACCATTACTCACCGATCCAGAAAGTTATGGCGGTGAACCAGACGAATCATTCGATATAATTATACCATCCCTCCCCGGTTTCGGATTCTCTGATCATAACATTAAAAATGATGTAAATACACTAAGCTGGACAGCACAATTATGGGCTAAATTAATGACCAAAGAATTAGGATACAAACAATTCGCCTCAGCCGGTGGAGACTTCGGCTCCATCGTAACACAATACCTCGCTGATTTACACCCCGAACTATTAATAGGAATCCACTTAACATACATAGGCTATTACACGGATGTTCTAGGTGAATCCGATTTATCTAAGAATGAGAAATCATATCTCAATAATCTACAAGAATGGATTACACGTGAAGGGGCTTATTTCATGATTCACTCAACTAAACCCCAAACATTATCATATGGTTTAAACGATTCACCAGTAGGCTTAGCTGCTTGGATTACAGAGAAATTCCAATCATGGACTGATAAAAGTAGTATTATTGGACGAATTTCCAAAGATGAACTACTAACAAATATTATGATATACTGGGTGAGTGAAACCATCAATTCATCAATTCGAACCTATGCCAGTACAGCACCAGAAAAAATGAAACCACTACCATCAATTCCCACAGCATTCGCATCATTCCCCGAAACAACATTTATTAATGCGTTCCCATTCTGTCCATCCTTCCTAAAAAAAATCTTAAACACGAAATAATTAATCGCAATTGATATATTCAAATTTGAGGTTAAGGTATTATTAGAAGAAACAACAGAACTCCATGAAGTTGAAGGTGAACCCTATATTATTTATAAATTATTAAATTTTGTAAATTAATCTTTTTACCCTCAGAGATTTGTATTTCCTCTTAACTAACATTTAAATAATTTTTTTTTAAGTTATATTACTTATAGAATATTATATTTCTACTTCGTTTTATCGGCATATTCTTAGCCATATGGTCGCTATGGTGGAAAGGCTAATCTTGATTCCTATATTTTAAATTTATTGCTCCTCACGTCTCAATTTTACTATGCTTTTAAGTTTTGTGTTAGACATATCGTTGGCTTATTTCAATTTTTTATCGTGGGGCTTTTATAAAAGTCTTCTCAAGGGATTCCAGATTGTTTACGAATTATTTTGAGCGGTACGAGCTTAAGCTGTCATGCTTATGAGAGGAATTTTTTGAAAGTTATTTCAAATTTATTTCCACGGAGAATTTTAGACCTTATGGTCTAGACCGCTGGTTTAATATGCTATGATTACATATTAAAGTTTAAATCACAACTCGTGAGCATTGTACTATTAAGACTGATAGAAAAGTTTGATTATTTATCCATAGATGAAACCTCCGCTGGAGCTAGTTTAAATGAAGGAAAAGTCATTTGAAAGAAGAAATGAACTTATTGAAGCTGCTTTAACCGAATTTTCAAGTCATAGCTATGAAAATGCCTCCCTAAATAAAATTATCAAAAAGACAGGCATAAGCAAGGGTACTTTTTATTACCATTTTGAAGATAAAAAAGCCCTTTATTTATTCATACTAGGAATTGCAGGGGAAGCTCAAGCTGAATTTATAAACAAATATATGCAAGGCCAGGATTTAAGAGGACAAGATATTTTTGAAGAGTTAAAACTACAATTTAAGTTTTCAGGCGCATTTGCCGCGGAACACCCTAAATATTACAGATTTATCACCATGTTTATGAAAGAAGCTGAAATAAATACAGATTTAAAAAGCGTATTGGAAAGCGGTAATGATCTGCTGTTTGACGAAATGATAAAGAGGGCTGTAACTCAAGGAGATTTTAATAACCGGTTTCCTATTGACTTCGTGATAAAAATAATGCATTATTTATTCATCAATTATTTCGGAATATTTGACACTGAGGAGGATTATCAATTGGAGAAAATGCTTGAAAATGCCAACAACTTTGTAGACTTTCTAAAATATGGATTAGGCAATCAAAAAGAGGATTGAACATGAGTAAAAAGCAAAAATACACAAAAGGTTTTGTAACATCTCGTGACGGAACAAGAATCGGCTATAGACAAATGGGCACTGGTCCCGACATCATTTTGCTACATGGAGGTGCAAAAGGCTCGCAAACTTTAATGCAACTTGGTACTGCGCTGTCCGATGAATTTACAGTATACATTCCAGACCGTCGGGGCCGTGGTTTAAGTGGACCATTCGGCAGCAAGTATGGTTTACAAAGGGAAGTTGAAGATATGGACGCTCTCCTTAAAAAAACCGGTGCGCACTATGTTTTTGGTACAGCGACAGGCGCAATTATTGCCTTGCGATCAGCCCTCTATTGCCATGCTATCCATAAAGCCATCCTCTACGAACCACCATTCTATGTTAACGAAACTGAAATGAATAAGTTCAACGATATAGGCAAACGGTATGATAAATACGTAGCCGAGGGCAAATTCACCTCTGCAATGGTGACTAGTGGCGAACTAGCGACTAAAGTAAGTGGAGATGAACTTCAACCATCTTATCAATGGGTAAAATATATGCCAAATATAATATTGAGACTAATTTTCAAAATTATACTAGAAATAGATGTACTGAATACCAAGGGCGATGATGTGACACTTAAAGACACTATACCCACATTTCACAATGACGTAATGCTTGTTAATGAAACTAAAGGAACAATTGAAAACTTCGAAGCCGTATCTGCAGAAGTATTATTACTCAACGGCAGCAAAACATTTTTATTCTTAAAACATAGCATATACGCTTTAAAAGAAGTATTACCTCATGTTAAGCGCGTTGAAATTCAAGGCCTTGATCACGCGGCCGCAGAAGACACCACTGGCAAGCCAAAAATAGTTGCGCAGGAAATAAAACGCTTTTTGAAATAAAGCATATTATCAGTACTCAATTATTCGATTAAAATCCAATAGAAAAAATACAATTAAATGAACAAAATAAAATGGTTGTTCACAGAACATCAAAAGGAGTAGAGAGCATGAAAATCCATAGAATAGATCATGTGGGTGTAACCGTAAATGATCTTCCCGCCGCTAAAGCGTTTTTTTCCTTGATTTTAGACTGGAAGTGCAAGGGGAAGGAAAATTGGAAGGAGAGTGACTGGATCGGATAGTTGGGCTTAATAACGTTAAAACAGCATATAACGAAGTGAAGCGTTGATACCAATACTAAACATCTCTATGCTTCGAGGTAGCTGATGAGGGTCTGTGAGCGGCGAGTCCTTCCATTTACCCCATCTGTTTGCTATTTCACGCCCGTCTTGGGATAAGTCTGCCTTTTCGAAGACCCGCTTTCGGAATTTGTAATTTGTGTCTGGCTCCATTGTAGTGAACCCCAAGCTGCCTCGGGTCCATTGCTTTTAAGTTCCATCAGGTTTTGGAAGTGTTAGTTTTACAGGGCTTCTTTTGCGGGTGTGCGTTTAAGGCATCTTTGGCCACACGATCATGCTGCTGTTTTGTAAGGTTCATTCTAGTAGTCACTGTTTTTGAAATCACTTCATGCCTTTTTTGATGTTGTTGAGCAGTTGTACCAGGAACAGGAGTAGTGGCGGATAAGAATATACAAAAATATTACTGACTAATGCACTATACAGCCGATGTTAAAAACGAATATTAAACAAAACTATTTATCAGCCAGAATATAAAAAAACATGATTAATATTAAGAGGGGGTAATTCTAGTGGATTTAAATATTTTATGGCTGGTGCCGGTAGCATATTTTATACATATCTTAGAAGAATCGCCACGATTTGTACCTTGGGCAAAGAAATATCTTGGTGCGCCTGAAACATTTGGCCAGTTCATTATAGGAAACGTTATTTTTATGGTCTATGTTCTTGTATCAGTATTTCTTGCAATCTTTTATCCCAGTCAAGGACGCTTATTCTTGGATTAGCTACCGCAGCGTGGATATTTTCAAATTTTTTAATCCATGCATCATATACCTTGTATACCGGCGAATATTCTCCGGGTGTTGTGACTGCAAGTGCAATATATGCTCCTGTTTCATTATATATTTATTATAGCTTATGGGCATCTGGAATAGTAAACACTCTAGACATTATATTATCAATTTTCATTGGCTTTGCGGTGATGTATGTTCCGACATTGATACAAATAAAGAGAAAAGGGAAAATATAGAGGATAAAATGGATAATTTTGGATAAGAAAATAAATAGGGAATTCACCGAAATAAAAAAAAAACCGATAAGAAAATATAAGCCCAGTGTAGAGGCTGTGAAACTTTTTAAGACTATTTTCCTTTTTTATTGTATAATCTTTCATGTCTCCAGGTAACTGACGAGGATGTAGTAAGCTGCGAGTCCTTTCCATTTACCCCATTTGTTTGCTATTTGGCGTGCATTGTCCGCAGAAATTTTTTTATCATCGCAATAATATTGGGAGATGGCTTTTCGTAAGCCGAGATCATCTGCTGGGAATGCTTGATGTCGGTGATGCATGCTTCTTAAAACTGTTAGATGAGCTGTCCATTCACCGACTCCCCTCAATTGACTGAGTTCCTCTATTATTGCATTCATATCGGCATATTTTTTGAAGCTCTCTAAATCTAATGTATCTTCCACTATAAGTTTGGAGATATTTATTATATAATCTGCTTTCCTTAAACTCAATCCAGATTCGCGCAGTTTTTCTTTAGTTAGTTTTGATAAAGATTCTGGGGTTGGGAATGCGTAATAGACTTTCCCATCTAGGTGTAATTCTTCACCATGATCCCTAATCATCTGCCTTTCAATACTCTGAGCGGCTTTAAAAGAGATCTGTTGCTCAATTATGGATGAAGCTAAGGCTTCAAAAACAGTTGCTGTGGTAGGGTTATTTAAGCCCCTGAATTCTTTGGTGATTTTGGATATCACAGGGTCGTTTTTAATGTATTCGTAAAATTCTTTAAGGTCAAAGTCTAAATTGAACATATAAACAATCGTATTCTCCGCTGATATTTTGTCATTGTCTGTAATTTTCGTATTTGACTTCAAAGTAACAGATAATCCTGGTTCATCTACTGATCCTGTAGATTCTATAATAACAAGAATTGGTTTATGATTTACTCTTATTACCTGCCAAAACTTATTCTTTTCAAATCCATTGATCCTAGGGTCGTTACCGATGAACATTCTTACATTTAACTTTAAATTATAAGGAGCCAAGGGTTTTAGTTTTAGATGAGTTGAATATGACATTTTTTTTCCAGTCCATCAAAGACTTATCATGAATAATAAAATAATTCTCTTAAGTTAAATTTCTTATTGAGCATTAATATTTTTTATCTAACATCTAGAAAGTCAGTATATAAAGCAGAAATACTTTACAAATTAATCCTTCGATCACCATAAAACTTCATTGAACCAATTTACAACTCCTGAATCGTAATGTTACAGTCATATCATTAACCATGAGCATCAATGAGTACTTTATTAGGATAAAACACACTCAGATGCTAGCGAATAGACTAAATACATACTCTCACTCCATTTTATCGTGAATTTAATTAATCTTAATAAAGTAACAATAAGCATAAATAGCGGGAAATATTAGAAAACTTCCCGGCAAGAAGAAGAAACAGGATTAATAATCGTTTAATATCCTTGAAAGGATAATGAAGTGAATCTGAAAGAACATCTAGAATATTGATAAATTAAAACCCCCACTTCATACCATTAAAAACCTACTAGTTTTTTTGTATTACTATTTTAAGATTTGGTTGGATGTTAAATCATTTAATGTGGTGTTTGATAAGATGAATAAGGTGCTGATTAATAATAGTTTTTAGTCGCCGTTTTTATCCCGGAACGATAATTAAGCTGCTATGCTATCGTTGATTCGGCTAAGCTTAAAACTAAAAATTCAGGTATGTTCGATTCAACAATCACTGCGCTTGTTTTTTACATTTCTTAATATTTTCCGTTTTTACTCGATTCTTAAAAAGGATATAGTAATTATTAAGAATATATAGGGTTATTTGGTTGGTGTTGTAGCCTTGTTTTATGATTATTCCTGCTAAAGTGTATTTATACAGATGAATTTTCTGGACTGGAATTGCATATGTCGGGTGTAATCTACGTAAACCTAGTCCTTGGTCTGATAAATTGACTGTTTTGAGTATTACTCAGGTAAGAAAGGTGTAAGCTACCAGTGAATCAGAATTAGGGTTAAAAAAAGGTTAAAATTAAAGATTAGTGTTGAACTGGCCTATCCAGACTCTATTTGGATCTTATAATAATGCAAGGATTCCAGGCGGGCATTTGTGTGGGCTCAATGTGGATTTAGCTCCTTGAGATTCAGAGTTTTCTTCGAATGCATACCTCGTCGAATCCTCATGCAGGGTCATTGCTTGAAGTACTTCTTGAAGTCTATCTCCATCCAGCCACTGTGGGTTGGGATACGTACCCACCATTTTCTTTCCGCGGAGTGGTTGATTATCTGATAAACCGTTACGTCTCCAAATTCGCCTCCGCCACTGTTTGATGCGTTTTGAACTGGTTCAAACACAGAGAATCCACTTTCAGTCAGATTGCCATCGGCTTTGTATAGCGGTGCATTCATGGCATCCATGAATGTTTTTTCATCGATATTCGGCACTTTCTCGGAGAGGAGCTTGTTGAATGCGTTTTGGCGCGATTCTGAGTACCAACCCGTTGCGCCTGGGAGAGGGGGGATCCCCCAGCCAGGATAATTGAACTGGTTTGCACGTACGGAAAGCTCTTCTGGCGAAGCCTCTGCCATATAGGTCTCAGGTGACAATTCAAAGTGAATGCCACAGTCCGGCTGGCAGACTCCCATGATGCACGGGTAGTCCGACTTCATCGTGTTAAGGACAATTTTGAGCTCGTCGATGGAACCGTATTCTAAGAGCGTGTTGCGCATGAATGTTGGCAGGGCGAAACGGTTCGAGTAAAGGACTGGTTCGATGGAGCCCAGACCGTTGTTGTACTCGACGTAAAGACCATTGTTGTTGATTGTATCATCGAATCCCGAAATCGTGCCAGGTGCCCCAATACCTGCGACGCTCAATTCGCCGCCAACAGGGTTAATCACGACGATAACTCCGTTAACCCCGATCATATCACGCATGAACTCGGGAAAATCCAGGTTCCGCCCCATGTAGGCGGTGCCATCCTTTGTCTTGTTGCCCCATGCTACAAGGGATGAGCAACCTACCCGTCTCCCCAACAGAACGAGAGGTAGCCAATTGTCCAGAACAACCGCCTCGCTGACACTGATACCCGATGCCTCAGCGATTCCATGATAGAAATCTTTCAGGGTTTTCGGCGCGGACGTATAAAATGGTGTGCCAATCACCTTCAGAATGCTGTCAAAAGAGAGTTTACCGGAATCCACGAAGATATTCTTCCAGGTGTCGCGTGTAGTCAGGATCTTGTCCTTCTCAAGACTGCCGTATTGATGACCCATCTCCTTGTGAGTGCCGTTCAGCACCACGAGGTCCAGAATTCCTACGTGGAAAAGCTGGGCACCTGCGTATTCACTGACCAACTTTGCGTTTGAATCGATCGTATCTTGGTCAATTTTTGCTTTCATTTCGTTATCCTCCTTTCTTTATAATATGTTTTCATTTAGTTGTACCTCCTTCCTTTATAGATTTCATTTCATGGTTTGCTATGCATAGAAAAGCACCGATATTTATGTTTTCTTTCAGCCCCACAACTCCTTCAAATATATGAATCTATTCCGTGAAGGTACTCTGATTAAGGCACTTGAGCCACATCTCGCGGTGCTTCACGTCGGTAACGAATAGCATTCATTGTCAATATATCAATCTATAAGTCTCCATAGCGATCTTTTACAAAATTGCACTGTTCTCCTTTAACTATGAATAATCTGTGGCTGAAGGATTATTTCATCTACCATGATAACACTGATTTTTATCATTGTATTCACTTGATTATTAATTAAATGGTCTAGGTAACAGATATAATTTATTGAGAAAGGATGAAAATGATGTATATGACAAATAAGATTATAGGGTCCTAGTTTTTTCATGTTTGCGAGCCTTTGTATCCTTTGGTTGGTGTTGTAGTCTTATGTCATGATGATTGCTGCTAAAAGTGCAGTTATCATTCCATCTCATATTGAACATATTAACAATAGAAGACACTACTACTACGACTAGGGATCCATCAAAGCAACTACTTACGTTAAGATCTAAAATATCTTCATGTATTTTTGGGGGAACATCATATTGTTCACTGGGATAAATATTGCACACTACAATTGCAAGCGAATTAACAGACAATATTAACTTTCAGATGAGCTATTTACAGTGGGGTTTATTTAGTTAGCTGAGAAATCTTACGTGGTTCTTCTTTTCTGATTGAAAAGGGTGTGTAAAACATTATGGAAATATGATGAATGTAATGTTATTCCAAATCATCATTTCATTCAATTCAGCTTCCTTGATTCAATAATCATGTGTGCTTGTTTTTACATTTCTTAATGCGTTTCTTTTTACTCGATTCCTAAAAAAGACATAATAATTATAAATAATATAATACATAAATAATATAAATTTTCCAAAAATGACCTAATTAAAATATAATTAGCTTGAGGTATCTGTAAATGCGAATGATTGGTTTTCGAGATGTCATGTTAACTTTAATGAATTTCGCGGGTGGTGAAAAGGACTTGGTGATATCACTGAAGGAAAATAATGACTTTCACTCGTCCGAGTCAGCTGTAGGAACCTCTAAGAATACTAAATCAACTACCTCTGAGGAAGATGGTAGAATCGGTGAATCTAAAGGGCCGGGGATGATTGTGCTGGCTACTCTGATCTTGGCGGCTGCGGTAGCTAATTTGAATCTTTCGGTGGCTAATGTTGCTTTACCTTCCATCGGCCTTGCTTTTGACGCTTCGCAGGTTCAAATTAATCTGGTGGCGATTGGTTACTCTTTAGGTTTAGCAGCATCCGTGTTATGGTTCGGTGCTGTTGGTGACCGCCATGGTCGTAAGATGATGCTCATTATTGGTACACTGCTAGCCATCCCTGCATCTGTGCTTGCTGGTTTTGCCCCCACTGTGGAGATTCTAATCGGAGCTCGTATCATCGGTGGTTTAGCTGCAGGAATGGCATATCCAACGACTTTAGCACTGATAGCTGCGTTATGGTCCGGTCATGCCAAAACAAAGTCCATCGCCTTGTGGTCAGGCATAGGTGCTGCAACTGCTGCACTTGGACCAGTCATCGCTGGTTACCTACTTTTATCTCATGATTGGGGTTCGGTCTTCCTAGTTACGTTACCACTGGCCGTAATAGGTCTCATCATGATTATCAAATTCATTCCCGCCCACATAAACGAAACAAAAGATCGGGTTGATAACCTGGGAGGTATCCTTTCGCTACTGATGTTGGGAGCCTTGATTCTCGCCATTAACATTGCACCACTCGCTAATCAGACCAATCTTCTTCTTGTGTTAACAGTCATTACTGTGGCTGCAGGATTATTGTTTATCATCCGCCAACGCCGAGCGAAGAGCCCGCTCTATGACCTTAAAGTGGCAACGCGTCGAACGTTCCTGATAGCAGCTGTTGCAGGGATAATTGTTTTTGGTTCGCTTATGGGTGCGATGTATATTGGCCAGCAGTTTTTACAAAACGTCCTCGTCTATTCAACCCTGGATTCCGGGCTCGCAATTATACCCGCGGCTGTTTTATTGGTAATAGTAGCTCCATTTTCCGCCATGCTTGTACGTTCACATGGTTCTAGATTTACACTTTTAGTTGGTTACTTATTTTGTTTACTAGGATTCTTGACCATGTTCTTTCTATGGCATGAGGGTATCCCCTACTGGAAGGTGGGATTGGCTTATGGTTTAGTGGGGATTGGTGTGGGATTCGCCGGCACTCCTGCCTCAAACTCCCTGACCGGTTCGGTTCCAGTCAAACGTGAAGGAATGGCCTCGGGAACTGCAGACCTGCAGCGTGATTTAGGTGGTGCTATCATGACCTCCATTTTCGGGGTTCTGTTAACCGCTGGATATGCCAGAGCATTCTCTGCACAAATCGCTGGGGTGCCCAGTAATGTTCAGCAACAAATATCTAGCAATGTCACGGCGGAGCTCTTGAAATCGTTTAGCAGCGCTGCTGAAGTTGCTAAACAGCATCCGCAATATTCAACTCAGATCATAACCGCTGCTAAATCTTCCTTCTTAACGGGTGATCATCTGGCTTACCTTGCCGGAATTATCGCAATCTTAATTGGAACAGCCATCGTATTCTTTATGTATCCTAAGAAGGAAGAAGAGATGAATTTGCTTGCGGAGTACCATGATCAGGATAAGTAATCCTGTCGTATTTTTTAATAAAACGATCTGAATTAATAAAATTTTTTTTATTTGAATAAAAGTTCTAAATTAGTTATTTTTAATTTTACGTTGAAATACACATTTTTTGATATAATATTTTGTGCACCGTATTAGTTAGAAAAACCGTAAAAATATGGAGCCAGAGTTATTTTTAGTAAAATTTTTATCTCATTTTTCTTTTGTTTCAAATAGTGTTATGGAGCTATTTAAACCGTCCATGCTGGATTCTATGATGTCTATGGCTGATTCTAATTCATCGTCTTTATATTTTTGATCAATTCTTAATCTTTGAATGATGAATCCTATAATTGATAATATAGCCATGAATATTAAGGCATAGAATAATAGAGTTAATATGAATTGGTTGAATGTTAAATTATTTAATGTGGTGGCTGATAGGATGAATATTACTAAGAATGCAAAGCTGAATAGGGTGGCTATGATTAATAATAATTTTTGGTCATCGCTTCTATCCTTGAATGATGAATAAGCTGCTATGGATAGGGATGATCCGGCTAAGCTTAGAACTAGGAATTCTGGTATTAAAGCTGTAATATCCATTTTTTATAATATATTTTTTTTAGTTAATGTAACATTCTTGTTTCATTGCTTCATCTTTAGTTAAGGGGTGTGCGTATTTCAGCATTTTATTAAATGCTTGGTCATATATTTCTATTAATTTGGGTTGGGCTTTCATTACTCCTACACTTCCTCGGCTATGGTTGTGTCTGTGCGGTTTTTCTATGAATAAATGAGTTTTATTGAATATCATGAAATGTTTTAGTGGTCTTTTAGGTAGTATTAAGTATTCTACACTTTTATATTTATCCAGTAGAGTGTAAATTTCCATTCTATCCTCACAGAATACTTTGGGACCGCTGATTATTGTTATTGAATTAAATTTATGATTTGCTGCGTGTTTAACTATCTCTTGTGTGCCTTCACTGAATTCTCCTACTATTACTTTGAGTTCTAATTCACCGATAATTTTTCCTTTAATTTTCTGATTTTTTAATTTTTCAATGAGATTAAATCTCCACACTCTTTTTTTATATCTTTCTGTACTATGGAATAGAACTATTTCTTTTCCATATTGGTCATCATAGTGGGGATTATGCTTATAAATTAATTTAATTATGAATATTACTGTTAATGTTGATAAACTCAATAATATTAGGATTAATGTATAATCAAACTGCATTTTAATTAAATTCCTTCATTTTTTATCTTAGGTTTACTTTATAGATTAATATTATTTTTTTCTTAGAGATTAATACATTATCCATATTACTTTTAGATTTTAAAATTAAATAAAATTTTCTATTGCATTATTAAAAACGAACAAAGTAGAGTTAGAAACTATCACAGTTCAAAAATAAATCTTTAATTAAGATGCTTACCAGTACATTTAAAATAATCCTTACCATCCCTACAGATATTCATTTACAAAAAATTTGGAAATAAGCCTTATGCTGTGGTTATATAAAATTTTATCAATTTAATTCAATAAAAAAAATTAAAACCAGAAATTCCCAAAAAATTTAATATTTCGTTATACTAAATTTAAATACATGGTACTAAAATTGGAAAAATTTAATCTGATATATATCACTCACCAAAAAACCATTATGAAAATATTAAAGTTACTGATTCTTAAACCTAATATTTACTGGGGACTCACCGAATTATCTTTGGAGCTTTTAATTTCCAAATCAACGATTTTACGAATTATGCATTATTTAACTAATTATAACTTAGTATTAGAGCAAAAGTCTGGACATAAGGTTTATTATCAGATGGCTCCGAATTTTAGGAATCCAATAGATTTTCTATCCCTCAAACTTGAAGATAACGTCAGCATATGCAATTTATTCGGCAGCATTGCATTTAGGGGTCTGTTGAAAATCCTATAGAGCTGAATAGAATTTTAACTAAAAATCAAAATTATAAAATTTCATTAAATTTACTTTTTTTTAATTACAGATATGGGATAAAAATAGCGTCTCCGGGGGTTCGGAAGAGTTATTTTTTTTTGATTAAATAAATTATTTTTAGTTAAATTAATAATATTTGAGTAATATAAATCACAATTAAATTAATTGAATTTTTATTTCCTTAATATTAATGGATTGTGAACTTATGAAGAAGATTATTGAGCCAGTTGAATTACTTTTTATTGAACGAAATCCGGGTAATTTGAAGCAGTTATTTGAAGTGTTTAATGAATCTAAGTTTTCTAATCATATTCGTTTCACTGGTAATGCAGATGAAGCATTGAGGATGATATTCCAAGATGGTGAATATAGTAATGTGCCTCGGCCAGATCTTATAATATCTGATATTCATAGTTATCGTAGAGAGGCGGGAGTAGGAGTTTTAGCAGAGGTTTTAGCTAACATTGCTAAGACAGAGACTATAAAATGTATACCTACTGTTATTTTAACCTCATTAGAAGATAAAGAGGAAGAAATTGAAATACAAAACTGCCCTAATTTATTAATAAATAAACCAGCTGAATCAGAAAATTACCCGGATGTAATGAAATCCATAGAAAAATTCTGGCTGAAACATAAAAAAAGTTAAACTATTCTAAAATGGTTTCCTATATTTATAAAAAAAAATAATATATTCCTAAATTAACAAATTTCTCTTTTATAATTTATTTTTTTTCTTTTAGCATCCGATACGAATCGACGCAGATTACCTGCAATTAAATTTTATATTATTCCAGAATCATTTATAGGCAACGCCTTAATCATTGAGAGATAGATGACTACAAAAAAGAAATTAGTTAAAGCTAAAAAAAGAGGAGTTACCTATGTGTGTGATTCACGTAGTATAGAAAGGAAAGAATTAGGTAATAATGGTGAGGTTAGAGATACTTTTATAGTATTTTTGAACGTTGGGGAAGTAAAAATGGATGGTTTGGCCAAAAAACAGTTTTATTAAAAGACATCAAAAATAGAGAGGGTAAAGTTATAACCGATCACTTATGGTTTAATTTAACTAAAGGTTTCCAGAAGTTACATATGAGAGAAGGAGATATCATTCAATTTGATGCCCGAGTGAAAGCTTATGTTAAAGGATATAATAAAATTGACAGAAAAATTGATTATAAATTATCATATCCCACGAAACTAAAAAAATTATAATTTTATATTATAGAATATCTAAAAAAAAAATAATTCAAAAGAAACTATTTTTTTTTTAAGGATGAGTCATTTTCTTAGGATCCATTACTTGATCAAATTCTTCTTCTGAAATATACTCTAATTCCAATGCAGCTTCTTTAAGTGTTAAATCATGTTCAAGGGCGTAATGTGCTACTTCAGCTGATTTATCATAACCTATTATTGGACTAAGCGCTGTGACCAACATTAATGATTGCTCTAAAAATTTGTTAATTTGTTTCAGGTTAGGCTTGGTATCTTTAACTAGGAATAATCGGAAGTTATGGGATCCATCAGTTAATATATGGATTGATTGCATGATATTATGGATTATTAATGGTTTATAAACATTCATCTCTAAATATCCTCCACCACCGCCTAGGGTAACTGCCAAGTCATTGGCCATCACCTGAACTGTAATCATGGTTAATGCTTCGCATTGAGTAGGATTAACTTTTCCAGGCATGATAGATGAACCCGGTTCATTTTCAGGAATATCTAATTCATGAATACCGCAGCGAGGACCACAACTCAAGATACGAATATCATTAGCAATTTTAAACAGAGAAGTAGCCAGTGTTTTTAATGTGCCACTAAGCATAACTAATGCATCATGAGCCCCTTGAACAGTGAATTTGTTTGGTGCAGTTATAAATGGTAAACCTGTTTGTTTAGCTATTTCTTTAGCTACTTCTGCATCAAATCCCGGGGCAGTATTAATTCCAGTTCCAACTGCCGTACCACCCAACGCTAAACAATATAAACCCTTTAAAGCATCATTTAAACGGTCTAAATTATCATCCAACATTCCCACATAACCTGAAAATTCCTGTCCTAAAGTTAAAGGAGTAGCATCCTGCATATGCGTTCTACCAATCTTAACTATATCCTTCCATTCATCCGATTTAGATTTCAAAGAATCACGTAAACTTTTAATGGATGGTTTTAATTGTTCTTCCACACCTTTTGCAGCGGCAATATACATAGCCGATGGAAAATTGTCATTAGATGATTGAGACATATTAACATGGTCATTAGGATGCACTGGAGTTTTACTACCTAATGGATTACCCGTCAACTGACAGCAGCGATTAGAAATGACTTCATTAATGTTCATATTGAACTGGGTGCCGCTTCCAGTCATCCACACATGCAACGGGAACTGATCATGATGTTTTCCTTCTAAAATTTCCTCACAAACCTGCACTATCAGTTCCTGTAATTCAAATTTTAATCTTCCATCACGGTTATTGACTATAGCAGTTGATTTTTTTAAAATAGCATATGATTCAATCATCTCTTTAGGGATTAATTCATCACCAATACTAAAATACTCCAATGAACGCTGCGTTTGAGCTCCCCACAATTTATCTGCAGGTACTTGAACTTCACCTATACTATCGGTCTCTATACGAAAGTCATCCCTCATTTATAATAACCCCATTAATTAAAAATTTTTAAGCTAACTGCCAACCAAATTTAAGGATATTTTATATAATTTTTTATGGATTCTCTTAAATAGGATTTTTCCCAAATAATGTAGATACCAAACTATACGATACACATAGATACATAAATGATGGTTTAAAAAAAATCATCGTTTTTTCTCACAATCAAAGCAGTATTCAACATCCCTGTTAGTTTTGAAAACTTTACCGCACCCTTTGCATGCAATCTGTTTTAAAGAACATTGTTTATCAACTATATCCAAAGAACATGAACATTTCCATCCCATTTTACCTTTCAATTCCTGTTCAAATGCTTTGTCTTCATCTATTTCTCGAACCATTTAATTCTACCCACAACATTTTTTTAGATGTTTCTGTAATATTTATTTCTTTGAACTAATCAAATATTTGAAATTAATTTTCGTGATAATTTGGTAATACTCCAAGATCAATTGATAGAATACATTTGACATCTATGTCATTTAAATGATATAATGAGTCCGAATAATATAAAGAAAACGTGATTTATATTTTTTGAGATCATTTATAAATTTTTGCCTGTGATTTCAAGGTCCATGAATGTCTTTTTAATTTAGATTTTTCCAATTTTTGATTATCGAGTGAGGATTACTCAAAAAAAATTCTGGCAAATATATTAAATATTTAAAAAAAAACAAGAAAGTTTGAAAATAACTTTAGATTAAACTATATTTTACTTTGCTTAAGGTT
>PMWA01000009.1:0-12785 GCA_003166335.1 Methanobacterium sp.
AATTTTCATTTTAGAATTCCTATAAAATTTAAATGTATATCTACAATTTATAGTAAATCTCTGAAATTTTCGATTTTAATAACTTAGATATATGTATTTTCTTTAATTTTAACGCTTTTGATTCAATTAAATTCCATGAAATCACAGATAAAGGTAATGTGCATAAAATTGACAATAATATCATCTGAACTATGGGTATTCTACCTAAATATAGGATTATTGTCTGTTGAATTGGGAAAGCATAGATATATAAACCGTAACTGAAATCACCATATTTACTTGCTTTATTGATAAAAGGCAGAGGCATTTGAGCAATACAAAGTATAATGTAAGGTAAAAATACCAAGGATGCAACATTAAAGAACATGGTTCTAAATGAAAAAACCCATAAAATGATGAAAGTCAACAAAATATTATTATCCCATTTGATACTATCCTTATTTACAAAGTAAATACTTCCCATAATGAAAAAAAGTGAAAACAATAATGTAACATTAAGCTGAGATGTAAAAATTTGAGATGTGAAACTTGTATATAAAGCAAAGTGAGTTATATCATTTAAAAAGTAAATTACAACTAAAATGATCCCAAAGCTTGTCATTAATTTTTTTTTCCCTAAAAGTCCTAAAAATCCACTAATCATAAGCAGAACATACATTGTAACTTCAATTGGTAAAGTCCAGAGAGATCCATTAACTGTGTTTGGGTAAGGATTATTAGTAAAAACTCCTGGTAAACCTCCTACATTTAAGTACAAAGCGATACTTTTAAAATAACTCCAAGTCATAGGATTTGTAAAATATTCCTTAAGCGAAACTGTTGTTACCACAGGACCCAAAATAAAAACAGTAAAAATGGTAACCGCAATTAAACCTGGGATTAACCTAAGAAATCTCTTCCATATAAAGTGAAGACTCTGATCAAAATGCCAGCTTTGAGCTATGAGAAAACCACTAATAACAAAAAACATGGCAACTCCCAAAACACCTAGATCTGTAGAACCAGATAAAATGTATAAAGGATCTACTCCATTAAGAGTTAATACAAATGAATGGGAAACAATGACTAAAAATGCTCCAAGAAGTCTAAGGAAATCAAAATTATTATTTGAATGTGATAAACTTTTTTTCATAAAAATCCTTACACTATAATTACTTTTTTGAACAATTTCTTGATTTGGGTTGTTTCCAGAATTAGGTATGATAAATGATAGCATAAACCTTTTTCATTTGTAAAAATGACTTTAACAAAGTAAAAATATTCAATTATATAAAAGATAATACATATAAATAAAGGTTTTCACGGAGTTACAGTATAAAAAAAGATTAGAAATAGATTATTTAATTTTAAAATAAATTAAGTTTTTTCAACTTACGTTATATAATTACTTCATTAATTTATCGGGATTAATAATGGAAATTTTTTAAGCTTCTTTAGATACTAAACCTCAAAATTGGGGTGCTGAAAAATTTTTAAATATCCAAAATTCCATTAGATGTATAACTGCTGAACAATCGCAGCTTCTATCAATAATAATTACTCCATTTTTTTTATTAAATTTTTATCTCGTAAAAATCATAGACAACAGCCCTAGCTCCAAAGCTTTCTTTCGACATAATCAAACCTTCATTTAAATAATGACCTTCTTGTTCTGTTGAAATTCCGAAGTCAAAATACTTTTTTTCTTTATAATAATCATTAATCAGATAATCTAAGACTAACTCCGTGGCGTATAGTTTTTGACCTTCTTCTAAAGCTCCAATGTATTGCGTATGAGCAACTTTTGTACTCTCATAAACTATGACCCCTGAGAGCATTTCATCACCTTTACTTGCCGTAAAAAGTTTAATGTTATTAGGAAATCGTGAAGCAAGTAATTTTATCTCATCAAGAGTATGAACCGGTTTAGTATCATATTTTTTCAGATTTTCTTCCAAAATAGCCATGAACCTTTCGAAATCATAAGTTCTAGATACTTTCAAACCAGATTCCTTACTTTTTTTCGCATTCCACTTCTTTCCTTTGGTGAAACCGATTTTTTCCTCAATTAAAATTGTAGAAGAAACATCTCTCCTACTAAGTTTTCCCTTATTCATAAAAATAGCAATCAAATCCTCTTCTGCAGGTATTGTATGATATATGTGGGGTATAACTTTATAAATTAATTTTTTAACTTCTTTGTCCTTCAAATATTTTTTAAGCTCATTAAAAATATCAACCATCAATGGAGTTTTCATCGTCTTATCCGATATAACGCCGCCAAAAGTTAAACCGCCATGACTAAACAAAACATCCTCATCGATATTTGCAGGTAATAATGCTATGATTTTATTATTTTTGATGAATATTAATGAAAAATCTGTAAATCTATCATTATGATATTCCATGTAATCTCTGTAGAATAAGAAGTTACCATTTTTAGAAGAAGAAATAAATGAATCCCACTGATCTTTATATTTAAGATCATATTTTTTTATTTTAATCATGTATTATTCCTCCAAACAGCATATATAATATATTTAAAGGCCTTTCTTTATCCTATTTNNCACGTTTGATCCTGCGCCTATGATACAATCTTTACCTACTTTTAAAAAGTCTGATAACGTACTATTTACTCCCAGAAAGCTGTTTTCACCTATTTCGCAGTACCCAGAAATTGCGGCTTGAGCACCTACAAAACAATTACTGCCTATTTTGGTTCTGTGAGCTACAACGGTACCTGGTGCTAATATAATATTATCACCTAATTCCGCATGGTATTGAAGAACAGTGTTCTCACAAATGAAACAATTATCACCTATTTTCGCATTATGCCAGACAAAAGCTCTAGAACTTACATACGAAGCTAATTTAAATCCTTTTTTTTTAACTGCCTGGAATAATCTAGTTCTAACTCGGTTTAACTGAATATATGACACGGCAACAATGGCATTAAACTTTTCTGGATCATAAATGTTCTCTAAGTCTTCGAATGGAAAAACTGGTAGACCAAATAACTTATTTTTTTCCAGATAGTCTTTTTCAACGGCAAAGGCTACTACTTCATAGTCAGAATCATGAGTAAAATATTCATACGTCATCTCAGCAGTCTCACCATCACCAATTATAATCAACTTTTCACTCAATTTTTCACCTACTTTATTACTATTTTCTTTTACATTTATAGATATTGTAGTCTCTTATGTAGTCGTCTTCATCATAAAAATCAGAGGCCAGAACAAGGCATACTGATCCGGAAGAAAAGTTATCCAACTCACGCCAAATCATGTTTTTTATATATAAACCATAATAAGACCGGTTCAGATGAAATCGCTTTTTTTTATCTCCATTGTCTAAAATAACGTCAAAGCTTCCATTTGCAGCTATTATGAACTGATGAAGTTTTTTATGAGCATGTCCTCCCCTAGTTTCACCGCCGGGTACATCATAGAGATAATATACTCTTTTAATTTCAAATGGAATATGATTATTTTCTTCAATAAATGTTAAATTTCCTCTAGGATCCTCAATCTTAGGTAGATCTATTATTTTACAATTTGTGAATTCCAAAATAATCACCAATAACTGATTTTATAAGATCTCTCATTAATAATTTATCTTCAGAGTTAATCCCAACTTTATAAATAATCACCACATAAATCAAAGTTGCTATAACTGCTACTAAAATAATATTATGAATATTTAATTCAATTAAACAATTGAAACTGTAACTATACCTAGTAAGCTAAAAAAGCCGGTAAAAATGTATCAATAACGTTAATTTATAATCCCATCTGTTAAAGAAAAAAATAGCAAATATAACACCAAATGCTTCTGTAATCACAGTAGCAAGAGATACGCTATAAGAACTATATTTTGGTATCAAAATTAAATTCAGAATAATATTTAAAAACCGCTGTTATTATGGTCATTTTAAAATTGAAAAGTTATTTATTAACTGTTATAATAATATTCTCTTGTATCATTGTAATGTACATTATGGCAGCGGACCATATTATTATCTGCAAAGCAAAAACAGAATCAGAAAATTTATTTCCAAATACTAAACCAATAATAGGGCCTGCTAATATAGTTATAACTAGTACTACCAACAATCCAATATAGAGCAAATATTTAGTTGATTTAGCATAGGTCTTCGGAAAGGAAGAATTTAATATCCTTAAAAAAAACTTGACATCACGGGGAATATTGCAGTAATAAACATAGTAGGAATAATAGTTTTCATTTCAGATAGTTAATAAGCAGCACTATACAATCTCACCGCAGCTTGCCCCACCAATTAAAGATACCATTATGAAATCGATTCTGAAATAAATCATGATAAATATAGCCATTTCCCCCATAGACCACACATCTTTAATCAAACGCTTCTAAAAAGACCAATCCACCTCAAAATGGAGTAATTCAAATTTTCTTACATAAAAAAAACACTTAAGAAAAAACTATCAAATTTACAATGAGATACAACAACGCAAAATCAATAACTTCAAATTCATAATGTATTAATAATGAAACACCAGCTACAAGTAAACTAGCATTTAGAATTTGATCAATTGATATATATTCTATTTTTTAATAAGCTTGAAATACAGAATAGAAAATTTGTGTAAAAGAATTAAAAATTACGTATAAAGCAAATAAATACATTATATCTACTGTTTGCTTAGGATAGCCAATCAAATTTATTATTATAGCTATCAAAAAAAATGTCATAAAACTTAAAATAATCTTCATTACAGCATTATTATCTAGATATTTACTGACCAAATTCTTTTTTCGAGCAATTTCTCTTATCATTTATGTGCTAAAACCAAGATCAGCCAATATAACAAACATACCAGTAAAAGCCAAAGCAAAAGACAAAATTCCATCAACCTCCCCAACAAAATTTATTTCAATTCTATAAAGATCTAAATAAGTCTTGAAATTTTTTACTAAATCATTATAGCTATAAGTTACAAACAAATAAATAATTTGTAATAAAGTATAGAATTGATACCTATGATTCCGTTCATAAATTTAAAAAGAGAACCCGAAGAATTGAATGAAAAAATTATTAATGCTATTAAAGAAGTTGTTGAAGAAAAATGGTTTGTATTGGGAGAAGAGCTTATTAAATTTGAAGATGAGTTTTCAAATTATATTGGTACAAAATATGGGATCGGAGTCAATTCCGGTTCAGATGCCCTTTTTATTGCCATTAAATCACTTGGAATTGGGAAAAACGATGAAGTAATAACGGTGTCCCACACGTTTATATCTACGGTAGATGCAATTTGTCGGAATAACGCCAAACCTGTTTTTGTTGATATTGACCCTGCAACGTTTTGCATTAATGCACAATTAATAGAAGATAAAATAACCAACAAAACTAAGGCAATTATGCCAGTTCATTTGTATGGACATCCTGCAGAGATGGATCTTATTATGGAAATCGCTAATGATTATGATCTTTTTGTAGTTGAAGATGCTTGTCAAGCTCATGGAGCAGAATATAAAAGTAAAAAGGTTGGCGGTATCGGAGATATTGGATGTTTCAGTTTTTATCCCACTAAAAATTTAGGAGCTTATGGAGATGGGGGTATTGCACTGAGTAACGATGAAGAATTAACACAGAAAATGAAGATGTTAAGAAACTATGGACAACGTGAAAAATATAATCATGAATTTATGGGGGTTAACAGCCGGTTAGATGAGATTCAAGCAGTTATACTTCGAGAAAAATTGAAACATATAGATAAATGGAATGAAAACAGGAGAAAATCAGCCAAAATATATGAAAAGGTTTTATCGAATCTAGATTTATGTTTACCAATAGAAATGAGAAATACAAAGCATGTTTATCATTTATATGTTATTCGTTGTAAAGAACGGTACAAACTACAAAAATTACTCCTTGACAACGGAATTGAGACACAGATACATTATCCCACACCCATACATTTACAGAAGCCTTATTTAAAAGCTGTTCGAAAAAGCCAGTTACTCGAAACTATAAGAGCATGTGATGAAATACTTTCATTACCAATGCACCCCTGGTTAACTGAAGAAGAAATCAATTTTGTGGGAGAATTGATTAAATGCCACGTGTAAGCGTTATAATGCCTTCTTATAATCATGAAAAATTTATCTATGATTCTATAGATAGTGTTTTAAAGCAAAGTTTTCATGATTTTGAACTAATAATCATTGATGACGCTTCGGTTGACAATTCAAAAGTTATTATAGACTTTTTTAAGGAAAAAGATTCTAGAATAAAAGTAATATTTCACCAAAAGAACCTTGGTATTTCGAGAACTATAACTGAAGCTCTAAATATTTCAAAAGGAGATTTTATTGCNNAAGAATAATGATCTGATAGTGTGGTCTGATGGACAAATCATCAATGAAAACAACGAATTAATTGGAAAAACATTTTTGGAAATACATCGAGCCCTAAAAAGAAAAAAAAGCGGAGATCTATTTCAAGACCTTTTTGAAGGTAACTATATTTTTGGAACAACAATAATTATAAAACGTGAAAATATTAAGGATATTAAGATTGATGAGAGATTTAAATATTTAAATGATTATAAATTTAATGTAGATCTTGCAAAAAAGTTTAAGTATCATTTTATTTCAGAAAATTTAGCTTATTATAGATTACACGGGAATAATACCGTGATTAAGAAAACAAAAGAAATAGATTTTGAACATATATTGATTAGTGAATATCTTCTTGAAAGATATGGAAAAAATACGGTTGAGGAGAGAATAAGAAAGAAATATTTACTAATATCAAAGATTTTATACATGGTGAGGAGATTCGTTTTCAAATGATTATTATTCAACTATAAAAAAAAATCTCAAAAAAAAACATAGAAAAATATTTAAAAAATAAGCACAACAATAGGAATTTGGAGCAATATCCCTATACTTTTACAAGGAACAATAATTTTAAATAATACTATTCAGAAGTATATTTTTTTCAGTGATATCTTTTTTTAATATTAAGAATATTAAATAAGTACTAAATAAAAGGTCAGAAATTTTTAAGATTAATCATCCAATTCTTATAAAAATCTTTTAACGAGGCAAGATGAACCCAAATGTTGCAATAATTATTCTGAATTGGAATGGTTGGCAAGATACTGTTGAATGCTTAGAATCCTTATATCAGATCAATTATCCTAATTATGATGTTATTGTTATTGATAATGGTTCTGAAGATGAATCTTTAAAAAAGATAAGAGAATATTGTGATGGAAAATTTAAGATTTATTCTAAATTTTTTGAATATGACACTAAAAATAAGCCAATAGAAATATTAGAATTTTATAAAGAAGAAACTGAACATATAAAAGTTAATGCCAATGAATTCTCAAATTTAACATCAAATAAAAAGTTGATATTAATAAAAAATGACAAAAATTATGGTTTTGCGGAAGGAAATAATATTGGAATCAAATATAGTTTAAATAACCTAAATCCCGATTATATTCTATTACTAAATAATGACGTAGTAGTTGATAAAGAATTTTTAATTGAATTAATTAAAGCAAATATTAATAATGAAAAGGTGGGTATAGAGGGTCCTTGTATTTATGATTATGATAAGAAAAATAATTTACAATCAGCCGGAGCCAATATAAAATGGAATACCGGTACAGTAGAATTCCAGAATGTTAATAAAAATTGTAATCCCAGTCAAGTAGATTATGTAGAAGGTTGTTGTTTACTTGTTAAAAAAGATGTTTTCGAAAATATTGATTATTTAAATTCTAATTACTTTTGCTATTGGGAAGATACNNAATTAATGGATTTTTCGCATATTATATGACCCGCAACATGTTTTGGTTCATGAAAACACATGCTAATAAAGGGCAATATACGTTTTTTTTATTTTATTTTTTCGTTTTTCGTTTTGGGTTTGAGAGTTTCGAATATTTAATAATTCAAAGAAATAAAGAAGCTTATATCTCTTTTTGCAATGGGATAATTGATGGTAATCATTAACGATTATATGCTATAGTAAATATTTATAGATGATTATGACTTTGAAATGGTTAGATGGGACAAACACCTTCAACAATAACATCCAACTTATGGTGGAGCCATCTTTAACAACTACGGTGTAAATTTAATGACACTAACAATACCTTCAGGAATAACACCGCAAACAGATTGGCGGTGCCATCAAACATGGCAAACAATAATGGACTGGCGAATAATAGTTAATACTATTTTTGGTGAGTAGTAGTAAATTTATCGTCAACTTTTAGACAGGGATAAATCATGATAATAAGGCTTAAAAAAATCTTAAATTTAGAACTTTATTAAAACCCCACATTCAATACTTCTGCTTTAATAAACAATATTATTTACTAATACTTTATATGATACAAATATTTAAGGGATTTTCTACGGACCTATATTTAATTATTCATTCTTATTTCCATTCACCAATAATCATTCTATTCAGAACTAAAATTTTCTTTTATTTATTAGGATAATTTATTCTTTGTATCCAGAACTACCGGGAATATACTCAGAATCAAATTCTTTGAATCTATTTGGATAATTTATTTTCATATAACGACCAGCCCATAATATTTTAAATTTATAGTTAAACATCAGAAAGGCATATACATATATTGCTCATTCCAGTAACGATGCATGTTAGTTATCCATTCTTTAGGGTACTCTTCTGGCCATAATATATCATGAAATGAACTAAAACACCGTTGTTAAGTTTGGAAGTAATTCAAAAAATTTACATTGGACATCAATGCCAGCTTTTAAAACGTGACTAGAATTCTAAATAGAATATTTCATTTTCTCTTAACTTGTCAAAAACTGAGCGATCTACATCTCGTACTTTAGATCTTAAAGTTTCGAAAAACCTTTAAAACCTGTTTCAAGCTCTTTTGAAGGATAAGGCTCAATTGCTACCAAGTCACAGTTTACACCCTCATATCCCAGATTCTTAGAAATAGCATGTGCTGAGATACGAGTAGAATCTCCAGAATCAATCTCGATTATGTGATTGGGTTTAAAATGTCTAATAATGGAGTAATATATTGCAACGTCACTATTTTCAAAATTTCCACAATGTAAATCATCAGGAAAAGTCAAAATTCTTCTCTAAATTCTGAAAAAATAGATAATAAATTAAGCATTTGAGAGTTTTCAATATTTAAACAGATTAAATCAAATTTTATATTCAAATCTAATATTTTTAATTCATTAATATCGGAATAGGCGAGTAAAAATTATTTGCATATATGAAAACCCAATCTCTCCCAGAACGTAGAAGTTTTTCCTAATAATTTTTCTAAGAAGCTTGATATAAAACTCATAATCATAAAAAAATTTTTAAGTATAAGAACTTTTTTGGTTAACTTTCAGATGATTTGAATTTTTACTAAATTTTTGGACTAATTAATAATACTAATTGGTTGATATATCAAATAATAACCTTATATTATATGTTTAATAATATTTAATAATCTATAAATAATATTTTATTAAATTAAAAAAACCCCAAATAGGAGGGTTTGAAATGTTAATTTATCATTTATAATCTCAAAGAAATAAATCAGAAGTTTTATATTCCGTAATATTATTAACGCTGAATATGTGGGTGGATAAATGGAAATATTGGAATCTCTTTAACTAATACTAAAAAATGGGTTGAAAAATATACATCTAAACTCTGATAATGGCTAGCATAAAACTCCCTCAATAAACGTTTTTTATATAATGTGAATAATATCACTAAAAATCTATTAAAATTAATTTATATGTGAATATAAACACCTATATGGATAACATTATTATTTATTACCATATGTGTTGAAAAAAAATAAACTCTTACAAAAATATTTATTATTTAAGGAAGGGGGAAAATAATGAATAAAACTAGTGTATTAATACTTAAAATTAGTTTACTGTTAATAGGAGTTTTTGTTATCAGTTCTTGTGGAGTAAATTCTGCAGCAGCGGCTAATAACTCAATCATCTACGTCAGCACCCAAGGCAACAATAGTTGGAATGGTTTGAATTCAACATACACTAATGGTTTAAACGGGCCTAAAGCTACTATAAAAAACGCCACCGGCACAGTAACATCTGGTGGAACAGTTTACATTGCTAATGGCACTTACAATGAAAATAACATACCCATCAACAATAATATGAATATCATAGGTGCAAACCAAAATAACACCATAATAAACGGAACCATGACTGCAACAATATTAAACGTTGCTCAAGGAGTGAATTTAACTATCAGTAATTTGACACTCACCAACGGACACACAACGGGTAGTGGTGGTGGAATCTGCAATTATGGTACTATAACAGTGACAAACTGCACATTCACTCATAACACTGCAACTTACTATGGAGGAGCCATCTACAATACTGGTATCGTAACCGAAACCAACAACACCTTCAACGATAACACCGCAGCTTATTATGGTGGAGCTATCTTCAATAATGATAATTTAACAGGAAACAACAACACCTTCAACGATAACACTGCAACCTGTAACGGCGGAGCCTTCTTCAACACCGGCACCACAACCGAAAACAACAACACNNAATGAAACTAAAAGCACATTCAAACAGAACACCGCAAACAATCAAGGAGGAGCCATCTACAGTATTAGTTCTTTAAATGCTACGAACAACACCTTCAACAATAACACCGCAGCCAACAACGGCGGAGCCATCTTCAATAGCGGCACTACAACCGAAAACAACAACACCTTCACAGGTAACACAGCAAATAATGGTTGTGGCGGAGCCATCGATAACGCCGCTGGTGGTACTTTAAATGAAACTAAAAGCACATTCAATCAGAACATAGCAACCATTTTAGGCGGAGCAATCTCCAATAGTGGTACTTTATATGCTATGAACAACACCTTCATTGGTAACACCGCGACCAGTAACGGCGGAGCCCTCTGCAACGGTGGAAAATTGATTGAAAACAACAACACATTCACAGGTAATACCGCAAATAGTAATGGCGGAGCCATCTTCAATAGCGGCAACACAACCGAAAACAAGAACACTTTTACAGGTAACAAAGCAAATAATAGTGGAGGTGGAGCCATATACAACCAGAGTAATTTAACAATTACTAACTGCACATTCAACCAAAACATCGCAACCAATGACGGTGGAGCCATATTCAATAGTGGTATTTTAACGGGAAGCAACAGTAACTTTATCAAGAACACCGCAGCTTATGGTGGAGCCATCAACAATTATGGCGGTGGAGAATTAACTGAAAATAACAACACCTTCAACAATAACTCCGCAACTACTTTTGGTGGAGCTATAGAAAATGAAGGTAATTTAATCGACAATATCAGCGTATTCACAAATAACACCGCAATTTATGGAGGAGCCATCTATACTAATGTTATTTCAAACGAAACCAACAACACCTTCACAGGTAACACCGCACCTAATGGTTATGGTGGAGCCATCATGAACGATGGCGGAAAGTCAACCGAAACCAACAACTCTTTTAACGATAACTCTGCAAACTATGCCGGAGCCATTGCTAATGGGGGTACTTTAACTGATACCAACAACACCTTCACAGATAACAACGCAGGTGCTGCTGGAGCGATATATAATACTGGTACTGTAACTGATACCAACAACATCTTCACAGGTAACAGGGCAACCAGTAATGGCGGAGCCATCTACAATACAGGAACGTTAACAGAAAACAACACCTTCACAGATAATACAGCAACAACAGGCGGAGCCATCTACAACTATCTTGGTACTTTAAATGAAAACAGTACATTTACCAATAACAACGCAACTTATGGAGGAGCCCTCTACAACGGCGCTGGAAGTACATTATTAACTGCTATAAACAGCACATTCACGTGTAACACCGCAACTGATCAGGGTGGAGCCATCTACAACTATGGGAGTTTAACCATAGAATTTAACCGGATTGTTAATAACAATGCGACCTTAGGCACTGCAATATACAACAACGGTGGTTCAGGGAATGTTTCGCTTAACTGGTGGGGTTCTAATAGCGGACCAACAAGTAGCAGTATATATGGTGCTACAGTCACATCTTGGTTGGTTTTAACACTCACAGCAAACCCCACTAATATTCAGAATAGTGGAAGTTCAACCATAACTGCAGATCTGCAGCATGATAATCAGGGAAATTATTATAACCCTACCAGTGGACATATCCCAAATGGCGACCCAGTAACTTTCACAGCAACCAATGGAAACCTTATCCCAGCATCCACTACATTAGTTAATGGTCAAGCAACATCAATATTCACCGCAAACAATCAAGGCACAGCCAATATAACAACAACCATTGACAATCAAACAGTTTCAACACAAATAGGCATCAACACCACCCTACCGGTGACTATTTATAGGAATGGGGTATCTGTGGGTAGTTATAGCACTATCGTAGCGGCTATTACTGCTGCAGAGTCTGGTGATACTATAATGCTTATGAATGGAGCGATCTTTAATGAAAGTGGTTTAATTATTAATGAAAATCTCACTTTCAACGTGCTTAACAGTGGCACAGCCACCATAAACGGCACCAACACCCAAACCATTTTCACTATCAATCCTGGTGTAACTGTCATCCTCCAGAATCTAATAATAGAAAACGGAGCAGGAACCATTGGTGGTGCCATCTACAATCAAGGTAATTTAACAGTAGAAAAATGCACCTTCACAAAAAACACTGCAATTTATGGTGGAGCTATTTACAATACGGGTACTTTAACCGATAA
>PMWA01000009.1:12800-13083 GCA_003166335.1 Methanobacterium sp.
AGCACTTTCACCGGTAACACGGTCTCTGCTGGTAATGGTATTGCCGGTGCTGTGGGAAGCGATGGAATTTTAAGTATAAACGGCAGCACTTTCACCGGTAACATGGTTACTGGTAGTGGTGGTGAGGGCGGTGCCCTGGGGAATTATGGCACGTTAACTGTCATCAATTCCAACTTCACAAGTAACACCGCCGCTATTGGTGGAGTACTCTACAATACGGGTACTCTAAATGATAGCCATAACACTTACAACCAGAATAGTGCGACCAGTCTTTGTGGAGCTA
>PMWA01000021.1 GCA_003166335.1 Methanobacterium sp.
TTATTTGTTCTAAATTTATTTTATTTAGTTTTTCACTTAAATAATTCTATGATTTATGGAAATATTTTAATATTTATTACTATAATTTAATATTCATGAGTAGTGTAAATCTGGTTTTGGATAAGATTAAAGATTTGCAATTGGAGTTTCCGGATGGTGTTCCGGTTAATATTTTGTTACAGGAATTGAATTTATCTGATGAGGAACTTAAGGCTACTTTGTTGAGTCTGATGGATGATGGTGTTATATTTATTGAAGAGGAGTCTGTTAAACTGGTTGAGCAAGTGTCTGAAGATGATATGGTTTCAGGGGATAGTATTGGATTGGATGATTCAGTTAATGTTTCTGATGAAACAGTAATAATGGATGAGGTAAAGATAGAGGATTTAAGTGAGAGGGAGTTGAAGGCTTTAGAGATTATTAAGGTTTTAGCTGGTGATTCTAAGCATGTTTCTAAATATTTATTAGAAGGGAATCTTCTTTATGGTGATTTAAAGCTTAGTGCATTGGGTACTTATAATTTAATATCGTCTCTGGAGAATAAAGGTCTTATAAAACATGTTAAATTGAGCGATGGTGAATATTACACCATTTAATCTGCTTATTCTCTTTTTCATTAATTTTGATTTATATATAATTCTTGATTGACTTATTATAGTGAGATTTTATCTCGGCGTTGTATTCATCTTGTTTTATTGATAATTACAGAATTTTATTTTTGTATTTCAAATTTTTAAGTTTCCATATTTTTTTTTAATTACTTTAACCATATTTCTAAAACTAATTATCGGATTTTAAATGAGAAAATTTTTATGAACTATTAACCATATTAATATTATAAAGGAGTGGGAAAAAATAATGGTTAAAATTGGATATAAATTATCCAGTGAAGATACTCATCCATTAAATTTGGTGAAATATGCTGAAATGGTTGAGGAGGCTGGTTTTAGCTTTGCTATGATTTCAGATCATTATCATCCTTGGGTTAATAAACAGGATCAAAGCCCATTTGTTTGGAGTACTTTAGGCGGTATTTCACAGGCCACTACTAATTTGAATTTAGGTACAGCTGTGACTTGTCCTACAATAAGAGTGCATCCGGCTATTGTTGCTCAAGCGGCTGCTACAACTGCTTCGATGATGCCTGGTAGATTTATGTTGGGTGTGGGTTCTGGTGAGAATTTGAATGAGCATATTCTAGGGGATCATTGGCCGCCTGCACCGGTACGTATTGCAATGTTGGAGGAAGCGGTGAAGATTATTCGAATGCTTTGGCAGGGTGATATTCATAATTTTAAAGGTAAATATTATACTATTGAGAATACGCGAATCTATACTTTACCAGCAGAACTTCCGCCTATTTTAATGTCTGCGGATGGTGAGGAAGCGGCTGAAACAGCGGGTAGAATTAGTGATGGTTTAATTACCCCTGGTATTAAGGAGAGTCTTGTTAAGATTTTTAAGAATACTGGTGGTAAGGGTAAACCTTGTTATGCTGAGGTTTCAGTTTGTTGGGCGGATGATATGGATTATGCTAGAAAGATAAGTTATGATTATTGGCCTATACTTGCTAATAAGAATGGTTTAAATTGGGAGATACCTACACCTAAATATTTTGAGGAATTAGCTAAAATGACGGATCCTGATAGTTTAACACGGGAAATTGTTTGTGGTAATGATCCGCAGAGTCATATTGATGAGATTAATAAATTTGTTAAGGCTGGTTATGATCATGTGTTTATTCATCAGTTAGGACCTTATCAAGAGGGTTTCATAAAATTTTATGAAGAGGAAGTTCTCCCTGAATTCCAGTAAAAAAAAATATTCATAATAATTAATTTTTTTTCAGAATTAAGTATTAGGAATATTTTTTTTTTTAAATGGATTTTAAATATTTTTACCTAAAAAATGTACTTAGAATTCTACATTTGCGTATTCATTCTGATAATTATCAACAATTTCTTCAATATCTGTATAATCTCCAGCTAAAATATAATTTAAGTACTTTAAATAGGAATCGAAATGATTTTTTGAATCAGGTGTAGTTTGTACTGCTTTATCGATAAGTATTCTAATAAAAAACACTTCATCTTCCGGGGAATCCGTAAGTTCTCCAGTTTTTAGAATAGGAGTAAATAAATCTTCAATGGAACTACTAATTATAGCATCTAGAACCTCTGAAGTTTCTGAATCTCTATTTTTTGAATCATTCAATTTACCACCTCTAGTTTCATTATTTAGAATTGTTTTTTTGTAATATTTAGATTCTTCTAAAAATCAAATTGTACTGCTAATATTTTGAGTTTTTCGTTAATTACTCTGTCTAAGAAATGTTGTTTAGTATGTTATTGTGGATAAAGGTTATTTTATCTGAATTTATTTTCGTTTAGGTTGTTATTATGGGGTTTAAATTATTTCTGGGCGTGTTGAGTAATGCGTCATACGTGTAATGATATAGTATGTAGGAGATTAAATGGAATGGTGGAAAACTTTTGATCATATTTGCTCTGCAACATATTTATGATGGGATTTCATAGGAGATGCTGTTTTTAGAGTTTGTTTATTAAATAAAATTTTTGTGGATGACCTGCTATTGCATGTGAGGTTTGACGGGCCTGTTTATGCCGATCATGCAGTAGAACCGATGACCTTATATGAATTTTTTTTAATATTTTATAGTTTTATTTTTTTTTTATTACCACATTATATGACAACCAGAGTATAGGTTGAGGGGGTAAAAAAACTAATAATTTCTTCCTTTAAATTTAGAATCATCTTAGAAATAATACTAAATTAGATTTTTTTATATAGAAATATTTGATTTTGGTGCAGAAATGGTCAAGAAAAAGTCAAGTTTTTTGATATTGAAATTTTCGATTAATGTTAGCTTTTTTTGAGTGAAAGTATTACTTTGATAGTGAAATTAGAAATAAAAAAAATTAAAAATCTGAGGATTATTAAGGCTTTAAAACATTATTAAATAATTAATTATTCTTATTGGTATATGTTATATGTTCCTTATATACACCTTAGCAAATTTTTTATTTTAAATTTTTTTTATTAAAAGTATTACATATCAGTGAAGAATCTTTTTTTTATGGTGTTTATTTTATAGTTTTATTTTAGTACTCCTTCGGCTACGATAAAGTGAACTTATTTGTGTTTATAGTGCAGAATAGTAATGTAATAGGAAAAATAGAGTATTTGTTTAGTATTTATGAACACGTAAAGAAAGTATTCATCATTAATGAAATATTATAATAAATTATGAAATTTTAAGTTAAAAAAATTTTAAGACATTAGTTGGTGATTGTGTTATGATTTTGATTGTGGGTGGAGCAGGTTATATTGGTTCTCATGTTAATAAGATGCTTAGTCTTAATGGTTTTGAGACGGTTGTTTTCGATAATTTGAGTTATGGTCATCGTGATTTTGTGAAGTGGGGTGTCTTGGAGGAGGGTGATCTAGGTGAAATTATTGACATAAGACGAGTATTCCAAAAATATCATATAGATGCCGTAATGCAATTTGCAGCATTCACTTATGTAGGTGAATCCGTTGAAGATCCGCAGAAATATTACCTCAACAATCTCCGTAACACGTTGAATCTTTTAGAGGTGATGTTGGAGGAGAAAGTTAAATATTTTGTATTCTCCTCAACCTGCGCAACTTATGGCGATCCTAATGAGATTCCTATTACAGAAGATCATCCTCAAAATCCTATAAATCCCTATGGGAAAGGAAAATATATGGTGGAGCAGATTTTAGAGGATTATAGTAAAGCTTATAATTTACGGTATGCGGCTTTACGTTATTTTAATGCTGCCGGGGCAGATCCTGATGGTGAAATAGGGGAATTACACCAGCCTGAAACTCATCTTATACCATTGATTTTGGATGTTGCATTGGGTAAAAGAGATGATATTAAGATATTTGGAACAGATTACCCTACTCCTGATGGTACCTGTATAAGGGATTATATACATGTCCTTGATCTTGCAGATGCTCATATTAAAGCTTTGGAACGATTGCAGAATGGTGGTGAGAGCGATGTTTTTAACTTAGGTAATGGTCAAGGATTTTCTGTAAGAGAAGTGATTGGTACTGCTGAGAAAGTTACCGGTAAAAAGATTAAAGCATCAGAAGTTGGTCGCAGGCCTGGTGATCCACCAGTTTTAGTGGGTAGTGCTTTGAAGGCGCGTGAACTGTTGGGTTGGCAGCCACGGTATAATGATCTTTCTTTGATTGTTGATACAGCGTGGCGTTGGCAGCAGAAACTTTAAATTTTTAGGCTAATGTTCTATAAAATAAGAAGTAAGCTAGAATCATTAAAATTATAGCTAGTATAACAACTGTTATTATAGAACCTGTATCATTTCCGAATATGATGGGTATGGGTCCAATTAGAATTACACCACCCGTTTTAACTTCTCCAGTTTTAGATGCAGTTCCTTGTAGGAATGTGCCGATAAATATTAGGATGAAGCCAATAAATATTGCAATGATTCCCGCTATAATGATACTGCTTCCTTTAATCATGACAGATCAACAAATAAATATTTCTTTTTTTACGAAGTTTAGAAAATCAATAAATTTTCAATTCAGTTAATTATTATCTTTTAATCGGAATTCTATTCTGTTATCCCCGTTTCTGGATTCAACTATATTCTGCAAGCATAGTTTATTTAAACTTTCTTCTAATTCATCTAAAACACAGTTTTTATTTTCAGAATTCTGGCAGAGTTGTGCTTGACAGGGACATTCTATTAAATCTTCAATTTCATTTATAGTCATCCATGTATTTGTTTGGCTTAACACATTATAAATTGAAAGATAAGTTAATATAATATTTCTTTCAGAGTTTTCTAAGTCTAATTTACTTATAATGCCCTTTATATCCTGTGAAACTGATTCAATAATAAGTTTATCCTCTTCGGGGATTATTAGCATTACTTGTACTTCTTCTGATAGATAAGATTGGCCCCGGCTGATGTGGAAATAATCTTTTCTAAGTACCAATCCACCTACATCTTCCACAATTTCAGCTAATTCATCAAATCTGTACACGCCACCGCTGAATAGTATAATTTCATACATTCGAAAAACTACTTCTAAGATTTTTTCAAAATTTTAAAGTTTAGAGTATTGTTTTTGTTTATTATCAAATTCAATATTAATGAATTTTATTGTATAAATTTCCTAAATTCTTATAAAACTAAACTGATAGAATATTTTTCTATAAATTTAATGAGTTCATTTTAATAAAAATTTTTTAGAAATAAGAGAAATATTTTGAAAATTTATATAACTTTTCTAGAAAAGGATTTAAAAAGATAAAAAAATAGTTTAAGAGATTATTTTCTTTTTTTTAAATACAAAATGGGTGATGATTAAATATACTAAGTAAATTTTCAAATTAGGTTTATAGGAAGTTAAATCTATCATAATCATACTTTGGATTGATTATGGTATTGATAAATAAAAAATTTTTTAACCATCAATTTTTGTAGTTATATGATGCTGCCTTTTAGGAAGTAGGATAAGATTATTCCTATTGATCCAAATAGAATGCCAATTAACCATATGACGATTACAACTTTTTCTTCACTCATGGGATGGCGTAGCACAGATCTTATAAGTGAGTTGAAACCTCCGTCTGGAGCGAAAAGTTTACCGTCTTTTCCCACTTCTGTTGGGTGATGGTCTTGTCTTTCCATTATTCCTACACTGTAGAATTTTAGTATACTATCTATTATATTGGGTATAAGTACGATGAGAGCTATTATTTTTACTCTACCTATGAAAGCAATTACTATTATGGTAGCACCGATGATTAGCGTCCCAACGTCTCCCGGGAAGACGCGAGAGGGATGTTTATTATAGATTAGGAAGGCGATTAAGGCACCGAGCATAGTCATGGATATTATAGATACATTAAATTTATCAAGTATTAAACAGGATATAGTTAAGGCAGTCATAGCTATGACTCCAAGTCCTGATTCTATACCGTTTAATCCGGCGAGCATGTTTGTTAAATTAGCTGCAACGGATACAGCTATGGGTATTATGATTAAATATATAATTCCAAGACTCGTGGGTGCAATCCAGACTAAAGGAATACCTGCTAACCATAGTAAGAAGAGTTTCTCCTTGGATGATAATGTTATTAAGTCATCCACCATGCCGATCATTCCTACGAGTAGGATCACCAGTAAAGTTACTATAAGGGTGAATTGAAGTGGAGGGTATAGATAGGTTGCAACAAATAATCCAATAGTGAAGCCGAAGAGGATGCCAATACCACCCATCTCTGCGACTTGAGGTTTACTAGGTTTGTGAATGTCTTCTCCAACTATATGTGCATCTTTGAGTTTTTTAATTAATTTAGGCATGGCCAGGTAAGTGGTAATGAAGGCTACTAGGCCGCAGATACTGGAGATTATTATTATTTCTTGGTAATGTTGTAGAATTATTTGGGAGACCATTTTAAATCAAATCTTGAAAATAAAGTATTCAAAATTTTATTTCTTAATTATACTATAAACAGTTCTTAAAGGTATTCCTAATTTTTCAGAAATCTTTTTTACACGTAAACCTTCATCATATAATCTTTTAACTTTTTCTTCGGTTTCAGGAGTATATTTAGGTTTTCTACCCCTTCTAAGCGGAGTTTCTTTAAGATAGTACACAGTTTTAATTGGTAAATTTAGCTTTTCTGATATTTCACTCGGATTTGAACCATCATTTAACATTTTCTGGATAAGTTTAACTTCTAATTCTCCATACTTTTTAGGCCTGCCGCTTTTTACCACTGGTTCGACTTCAACTCCCAATTTTGATAAGACATCCAAATATTTCTTGGAGATGCGAAGATAAAGGCTGCTAGGGCACTTTATACGTTTTATATGAGGATTTTCCTCCAGAATTTCCATAATTATCCTAGATGATAATGGTTCATTCACATAAACTTCATCAACCAAAAAACAATCACCAACTAAAAATTTTTTTCATCATTATAAATAAGAAAAAATGGTTAAATTTTTTTTAATCTTTTATCATCTCCAGAAATTTCTGGGCTTTACGGGTAACGGGCTTTTGGAAGGTTTGAATTTTATCTTTTTCACATATAACTTCTTCAGTAGTCAATGAGAATATCTGGGATGATTCCTCTATCGATAACTTTCCAATGTTATGTAATATAACTGCACCTACAGCAGGAGTATTCATCTTAAGATGTAAACCTTTCATTTTCTTTTCAATTTCAAACTTTTGATTTAATAATTCATTCATATGATATATGTATTCAATTTTTTCCTCAGAGTATTCTTTTAAACATTCCACCAATGACTCTGGAAAATCAGTGAAGGTGTTTATTTGAGTTTTATCTAAAACGGGACGTAAATTAGGGAATGGACCTGAATATTTACTGCGACGGTCATAAGATGTGGATAAGTAGTATTTTACTAGATCCCATAAAATTAAAATCCGGGGAGCATCCACTAATAATTTCTCTTCAATTTTCTTTCGAAGAAAAAGATCTTCTTGAAGTTCTTTATCCATTAAACCATTATATATTAATCCTTCTTTAACGAGTTTTTCAGTTATTAATTCTTTTTCTAATGTTTTCTGATCCTGAACATCCTCACCCATTCTACGTCCAGTTTCTCTGGCGATTTTAAGGATTTCATCATAATTTTTAAGTTTATCACTATTTTTAAGGCTTTTATTAAGAATTATTGGTATAATATTCTCAGCTTGTTTTTCCGAAAATTTCACATAACCCAATGCTAATGCATTTTGAACATGCTTATCATTAATTATAGACGGTTTTTTACGATGGAATTGCAGGAATTCTATACGAGCGTTTGAACCATACTTTTTTCTTATTTCCTTCTCGTAATTAAGCTGATCACTGCAATCCAAATTAACTCTCTTCCTAACCCATCTACCGCCCTCTAAAACTTTAACAACCATGGATACGGTTTTAACAATTCCTCTTTTCTCTTGTTTCAGGATTCTAACTATCTTACGGAAGGCATCCCTACCAAGTGGTGAGAGTTCTGACATCTTCACCATATACTCACCGGAAAGTGGCAGATATTTAATTATCTTTAACCTGTAAACACCCTGATAATCTATTTCTAATTCAAGATTCAAGGAGCCACAGACACACTTTTTGGTTGTTAAGTCAGCGATTTCATGTCTCGTATAATCTCTTTTACAAATTGGACATTTAATGGTAGCGAATTCTTCTAAATGCCCTACTGCTATTTTATGAGAGGCAATGGATGATTTAACTCGATCAAGAATGTTTTTTTTAAGAGCCGCTCGCATTCGGAAATGTTGAGTGTGCCGGCTGATGTCATGCAAATCCTCAACTTTCATTTCCACGGACGAAACACGCCCAAACTTCATTAGAGAACTGTAAGGTGCTTTGTAACCTTTAATTTCCATAGTGTCCCTAAATTCTTGTAACTCATATAAATTATCCTTTAAATAAATATAAATAGCCATGAAACTATCTAAATCACGAATATCATCTGCATTTATAGATTTTCGTCTTATAATGCCTAAAAACTTCTCTGCCCTTCCAATAAGAACCGATTCAGTCATTTTATTTTTTCACCAACAGCAGCGCCTTCTGCACTTAAAACATTAAGAGTATCCTTGGTTGCCAATATCATTCCTTCAGATTTAATACCGAAAAGTTTAGCAGGCTTCAGATTTACTAAAATAATTACTTTTTGGTTTAATATATCTTCTGGTGAATAATTTTTAGCGAGACCAGCAACCACCTGTAATTTTTTATCTTTCACATCCACTATGAGTTTTAAGAGATTATCAGAATCTTTAACCTTCTCTGCACCAATTATATTCCCTACTCTAAGATCTATTTTGGCAAAATCTTCTATACTGATTATTTCTTTCACTGTATCAACCTCTTTCTGATTTTGATAAAGGGTTTCTTTCTGCATTCTAATCACTTTATCTTCTATTTTAGAGAAGATCGGTTCCGCTGGGAGTATTTTATGACCGGATGGAATGAAACTATTGGCAGAATCCCATTCAAGTTTTTCTTCAATATTTAATACTGCAATGATTTCCAGAGATTTAACTGGAAGATAAGGATTTAAAACAATAGCTAAAGTTTTACATAGCTGATTGCAAATATATAAAGAAGTAGATGCTATTTCAGGATCTGATTTCACGGTTTTCCAAGGTTCTTTATCATTAAAGTATTTATTCCCCTGCTTAGCTAATTTAATTATTTCCACTAATCCTTCTCTGAACTTAAAATTTTCTATATACTCCCCTACTACTATGGGTAGTTTTTTAATTTTATCCACCATTTCCTGGTCGTAGTTATCCATCTGAAATGCTTCAGGAACTTGTCCCTGATAAAAGCGGTTGGTGAATGTGAAAGTGCGGTGTAAAAAATTTCCCACCACATCAGCTAATTCATCATTAATTCTTCTTTGGAAGTCATCCCAAGAAAAGTCAGTGTCTCGGGTGAGTGGAGCGTTAGCCATTAAGTAATACCTTAAAGTATCAGATTCAAATGTTTCCAAGAAATCTGAAGTCCATATAACCCAATTTTTACTAGTAGACATTTTACGGCCCTCAAGGGAAAGATAATCCCCTGCAATGATGGTGTAAGGTAATTTACATCCATAAGCCATTAGTAATGCTGGCCAGAATATAGAATGATGGTAGATTATGTCTTTACCTATAAAATGGATGGCTTTATCATCCCAATATTTTTTCCAGGATTTATTATTCCGATGAGCCCACAAAGCAGCGGAGGTAATATACCCTAATAATGCTTCAAGCCAAACATAAATAATTTTACCTTCAGTTTCATCTAATGGTACGGGTATACCCCATTCCATATCTCTAGTTAGTATCCAATCATTCAAACCTTCTTTAATCCATTGGGAAACATAATTTTTCACGTTAGGAGGTAATGCATCATTTTCATTTAGCCATGATTCAATTTCATTTTGGAAATGGCTTAAACGGAAGAAATATTGTTTAGAATCTCTGATTTCAGGGGTTGATTGGCAGATGAGACAACTGGGATCTTGCAGCTGTATAGGATCCAAGTGCCTGCCGCAAACTTCGCAGTGATCTCCTCGTGCTCCTTCACCACCACAGTAGGGACATACCCCTTCCACGTAACGATCAGGTAGAAAACGATTGCATTCATCGCAGTAAGGTTGTTTTATGGTTTTAGCATATATGAAACCATCCTGATAAAGTTTTAAAAAGAAGTTTTGAGAGATTTGATAATGCAATGGGTCTGTAGTTCGAGCGAAATTGTCGAATGAAATATTACAAGATTCCAAGTCGTTTTTTATCATCTGATAATATCTTCCAGCAATTTCTTTAGGTTTTTTACCTTCTTTTTCCGCTTTCACAGCAATAGGAGTCCCATGTTCATCAGTTGCACATACAAAGAGTACTTCTCGTCCTTTCATACGATTATAACGAGCATAAATATCAGCAGGAATATATGTCGATCTTAAATGACCTAGATGAGTGGGACCATTAGCATACGGTAATGCACAAGTAATAAAGACTTTACTCAAATTTATTTCCTCCTAAATTAATCTACAAATATTGACATTAATATCAAAAATATTATAGAATTACTTTCACTTTAACAATATGTAAGAGAGTGAGAATTTATTTTAAACGATTTTAATTCACTAGTATATCTGAGATAAACAGTATTAGAAAGTATTATTGTACTTTATTTATAATATTTTTATATATAAAATCTAGCTTCATAAAATTTCTAAAAATAAATATTTTTTTTATCCGAAAAATTTTTTTTTATTCATTCTACATTTTTTTTTGGATAACTATTATTTTATCTATCGTTGAAAACAAATTATAAATCATGGTTTCAGTGGCATTTATTAATCCTCTTTCTGTTGAGGGTCGGCAAGTAGTTAGAGAAATGGGTAATTTAGACTCTTTTCGCGAGGAAAATGGTGATATAATAAATGTAGTTATTCACACTAGATCTCAGGATATTTCTGATGAAGAATCCATACCACATAACTATCTAGATTTAGCGGTTAAAAGATTAGAATGGTACATTAAGAAGAGAAACGATCCTAACTTTGATTATAATAAATATTCATTCCTTTTCAATTATAAAATTACTAGATTTGATGTAATATCCTTTTATTTATTATGCCAAGCTGTAGGAGTTAAATTCGGCCCAAATTCCAGAGAGAGCAGGGCTATGGTTGAATCTCAGGGAAAACTTATGGAAAGTCGTTTGAGTGAGTTTTCAAGAATTGATCGGGAAGAATTAATTAAAAAGATATTAGATAGCCTCTTGAATGATGAAAGAGTGAAATGGACTTTCTTTGAGGATATTCTTAGTTCACATAAACTCAAATTAGAGGATCTGGTAATGGATCATGGGAATATAATATTGAACAAAGAAGATTTCATTGAAAGCTTCAGTTCCAAAATTCAGCATAGAGACCCGGATAAGATTTATAATATGATGATAGGGGATAAAATAAAGGAACTTATCATGAATAGGATGATTATGCAGAAAACCGAGGATTACATATATAAAGTTCATCAAAAATCCAGGAGAGAGATAGAACCTAATCCAATACTTTTAGAATTGGCAGAAAAAGTATCGAATGTTTTAAGCGAATCATTCACAAGTTACGGGTATAAAGTTGGAGTTAATGGTGAAGTTAAAGCTGCTCCATTAAATTCTAATGCATTTCCTCCCTGTGTTAAATTGGTTTTAGAAGGTATGAAATCAGGGGGAAGGAATGATGCCATAATTCTCTTCTTCACGCCCTTTGTATCTTATGCACGTCTTTATCCGGATGTGTTCCGTAAAAATGTAACTGTTAAAGTTTCAGATGTAGATCCAAACTTATCTGTGGTGCAAAATGAAATATTACCGCTAGTGTATGGTGCGGCTGAGCAGTGTACTCCTCCTTTATTTGAGGATCAGCCACAGGAGAAAGTTAACATTAATGCTAAACTTGGTTTTGGAATGCACACTACAGTGGATCTTAAACATGAAGGTGAATCCATATGGTATACTCCTATGAGTTGTGAAAAAGTTAAATTACATCTTCCAAGTCTTTGTAAACCTGATAAAACTTGTAAAAGGATTGGAAACCCGCTTTCTTACTATATCAGGAAATTATGGGAATCAGGAGAAACTAATGGTGATCATGAGGGTAATGAAGAATAATTCATCTTATTTTTGATATAAACATTTTTTAATAAAATCGTAATTTGGAAAGGTAATTAAATTGGTAGAAAATCATCATCTGAAACCAGCCACTACTGAAGAACGGCGCATATATTACAGGGAGGAATGGAATGTAGAGGAAATCCCGGATTTCATAAAGAATTCATTGGATAAAAGAGAATTCGGATTTGATCATTTAGGTCGTGGACCTAATGATCGTTATCGGGTATTCGGGTCTTTAGATTTGTTAAGGAAATTTTTAAGATACCGTACACCATTCGCTGCTTATTCTTCTGTGGCTTTTTATGAGAAACCTCGCCGAAGGGATGGTTGGATTAAATCGGAGTTAGTGTTTGATGTAGATGCTAAGGATATTCCTTTAAGAAAATGCAACTGTAAGGGTGTATGTGAAGTATGTTTAAATCAGGCACAGGAGATCGTCTGTAGTTTAATGGATATATTGGAAGGGGATTTGGGTCTTAATGATATTCATGTAATTTATTCAGGGAGAGGTTACCATCTGCGTGTGCTTGATGAATCGGTGATGAAGATGAGTAGTGAAGTAAGAGGGCAGATTGTTAAATATATTATCGGGGCGGAAGTTCCTCAAAGTGAATATGCAGGTGATGGTATGACTTATAAATTGGAACACTTCTCCTTGCCCTTTGGATATCCACAAGTATTCACAGAGAGAGTTAAATATGCTATTCTTCATATAACTGAATCCACAGAAATTGATGGAGTTAATAATAAATTATTAAAAGATGTTATTAAATACTGTAAATATATAAATGATGATGAATGGGGACTTTTTAGGGGAAAAGTGGGCCCCATCAGATATCAGAGATTAATTAAGGGTATAGCTTCTTTAAATATGGGATGGGTGGATGCCAAAGTTTCCATAGACCTTAAAAGAATTTTACGTCTTCCATCTTCCCTGCATTCCATGGTTAGCATGAAGTGCATGGAAGTGAATAACCTGGAGAATTTTGATCCATTCCGTGATGCAGTTCCCCGTTTTGTTTATGAAAGAAAATAATTTAATAAAAACTATTTAAAAAAATTCCTAATAATAGCTTTTCTGAGATTTTACTTTAATTATGTGATACTATCCGATTTTTTTTGAATAAAATATAATTGCTTATTTTTGGTGTTAATAGGCGTTAAAGAATCTTCAAATAAGTTTCCATAAATCCGTTCTGTATCCATACTGTTTGATGTTTAATACTAAATTATTTCTATCATAAATTTCATATTAATAGTACAAATCGTATATAAATGTAAGTTGTCTTGATATAACAACATCTATTAAGACTAAATTAACTCGAAAACTCATAAAAAACCTCAAGTTAAACGGAAATAATGTTTTAAAGTTATTATTTTGAAGGGATTATAAAAAACGAAAATAAATCCCATAAATAATTGTGAAAAAATATAATTCTCGATAAAAAAGAATCTTTTCTAAGAAAATTTTAAATCTAAAATAAAAGTTTGAGGTGAGTAAAATCAATGCACATGACGGTGAAGGTTATGAAGTCGTTTTAACCGCTGACAGAACACTTATGAGTCATTATAATGGCTTAGTATTCCTAGGTTTTAGTGCCTGTGTACCTAAAGGATTGATACCAGATATAATGTATTTTTCGATGCTCTGTCCATCCATCGAATCCAATAATGATGGATCAGTTAAATATGCCCCCTGTGGAACAAGGAAAATTGAAGCTGCACTGTTAAATAAGGGCTTCAAAAGGGAAGACGTTATTGTAGCACATCCTGAACATTTAGATAAAGTAATTGGTCCAAACACTAAAGTATTGGCGATAAGTGGATTTGATCCTCTTGGAATTGCACCTGCCACTTCAACATTTACACAGCTCCTTGGAGGCAATAATAATTACATGTCAGTGAAGTTTGAAGAATTATTAAATCATCCTGCAGTACAACATTATCAGCCGAAAATTATTGTAGGTGGGCCTGGAGCCTGGCAGCTAGAAGATGATGAACCTCGAAATAGACTAGGATTAGATTGTGTAGTTATTGGTGAAGGGGAAAAAGTGGTGGATACCCTCTTTAAGAAAGCAATAAATGGAGAAGAAATTCCAAATATTGTCCATGGAGAAGTACTTGAAGAGGAAGAGATACCTAGTATTAAAGAGCCAACTATAGAAGGAATTGTTGAGATCGCTCGCGGATGCGGTCGTGGCTGTGCATTTTGCGTTACAACACTCCAGCGCTATCGTTGTTTGCCAATTGAACATATATTAGAAGAAGTAGAAGTTAACCTCAGGGCTGGAAAACAACCAATACTTCACGCAGAAGATGTACTCAGATACAAGGCTAAAGGTTTCAATGTTAACAAAGAAGCTGTAACTGACTTATTCAGGCAAGTACATGATTATCCTGGCGTTGAAGCAGTGGCTATGAGTCATTTCGCGTTATCATCCGTTGCCAGCGCCTCTGAAGTAGTTGAGGAAGTTTCAAACATTCTCGGAGCCAATAAAAATGAATGGTTAACCGGTCAAACAGGAATAGAAACTGGCAGTCCAAAGTTGATTAATGATGGTATGAAAGGTAAATGCAAGCCTTTCAAACCTGAGGATTGGCCAGAAGTTGTGGTTAATGCATTCCAGATTTTATCTGATAATAATTGGGTACCGATTGCAACATTAATTATTGGACTTCCAGGTGAGGATGAAAACGATGTACAATTGACTATAGATTTGATTAGTGAATTAACTGATTTTAAGAGTATTATTATTCCACTTTTCTTTGTCTCGGAAGGTAGATTAGAGGGATTAAAGTCATTTTCAGTAGAGGAGATGACACATAAACAATGTGAACTTATGTTAAGGTGTTGGGAACATAGTCAGAACTGGACAGAAACTTTACTCGATGAATATTTTCATATGACTAATGTTAATTCTATTAGTACGTTCGGTGCGAAGCGAGTGTTTACTTATGCTCTTGGAAAATCTAGGAAGCTAGTGAAAATGTGTGAAGATGATTATGGGTATGATATACAAAAAATGCTCCAAGATGCTAGAAATGGTGAGATTACCATGATACCTAAACCGTTACAAGTCATCTATAATCATTTCGTACAATAAAGAAAACTTGATAGAGAATTCTTTTGGTGATTAGTCTATTATAGAACTGATTTATTATTTCAATAATGCATTAAAAAATTAAAATGTAAACAAAGAGAAATGTGACAAATTATCTTTATTTGAAATAGTGCCCAAAAAAAGGGTTGAAAGAACAAAGTCCAGTTTATATCTATTAAAAATTTAAATAATTTTATATCATTTAAAGACGGTATTTATCTCCATAAAATCTCGCTTTTATTTAAATAAGTGTGTAAAAATGTTAATACAAGATTATTATATTTATTGGATTCTAAAAGTTCCATTAAATCAGTTAATTTATGTTCTTTTAAAATTTCATTTTTTACATGTTTTCCAAATCTAAGGTAACCGATTTTTATATCTGTTAAGGAAACTTCTAGAAGAGATTCCACTTCAGGATATTCTCTTTCCACTGCTGCAACCCATCTATCGCCTTCAATCCACGCTTTATCTTTATATTTCTTTAAATATTTTTCTTGATCATCTTTAAACCATAATTGGGGTCCATAATGTTTTTTAATCTTAGGAAGTTTCCAGATGCTGAATTCTAAAAGTATAATGACTAATTTTTTCTCATCACTCCATGAATCACTGCCAAAAATTTTAAATCCCTTTCTTTCCATCAAATTAACTATTGACTTTTCAGTTTTTCTAATCTGAGGATATAATGCATCAATAGGTACATCAGGAGTTTTGAATGATAATAGTAAAGTTTTGGTACCTCTTTTAGTGAATTCCTTTTTTATACTATTTAAATGAGCTGTTACATCTTTAAAATAAAAATATAATGTGGATGGTTTTTTAAGATAATTTCGCGAGGCTGCTACAAACTCTGACATTTTCTGCAGGCTTACAGCTGCGGCTACGTTTCTGTTTTTATCTACGGGATCAATTACTACTAATGGTTCGTTGAATAATGGAGAATTATCATATTCAATTAGATCTATATGATATCCGGGTTTCCATTCAGTAGAAGCGGATTCTAAAACTTGTTCAAAAGAATTATAATGTAGGATTAAGAGTTCACAGAGGTAACCAGCGAAGCCTCCTACCTTGAATTCTGATCCATAGGTTCCAATGGATTTCATGAATTGTTTGAGTAATATTACTTCATCGGCTTGTTGGTGATTTAAATTTTTTTTAACGTATTTAGTATGGGGTATGGTTCGATCTACCGCTGATTTAAGTTCTTTGGGATGTTTTATATTATAGCAGGGTACAAAATCAATTTCATGACCATCTATAAGTCCTGTAATATAAGGATGAGATGCATAACGACATTCATATTTTCCATTCATTTTCTTTATACATTTATACCCTAAATGTAAGCCTTTTTCTTTAAGATAATCCGGAGAAGTGTTTAAAGGAAATTTTATGAATAAATCAATATCAGCTTTTCCAAGCCAAGTATTTTTAGCAACAGAACCCACTAATACTGTTTCTGCATTTATATTTTCATCTATTGTAATTTGATTTATTATACTAATTAATTTGTTTGATAGAGACTTCACCTTATTTATTTCACTTTTTGAAGGCTTTATTTCCTCTAAAATCTTTTTATAATCTATTTTAGTCACAAGAAGTCACCTTAAGAAAATATGAATTAAATGATTGTTTATTTATAAGTTTTGAATAGTTGATTTATATTTTATTTATCAAACATAAAAGTTAAAAAAAAAATTTTTAGATTTAATTGTAAATTAAATAATCTTATTTTTTTTTAGAGTTTAAATTCTTTTAAGTTAGTATAAATAGGACCGACAGGTGTCAGTTCACTTTTTTTAAGCACTAATTTATCCACCAACATATCTCCAATATAAACATTCTCCATTTCCTTAATTAGATTAATTAGAGCTTCTTTATTCTTTGCTCCTTTAACTCTAGCTATGGTTAAATGGGGAATGTAACTTTTCTCCTTTTTAAAACCTAATTTCAGAAATTCCTCATCTAAATCCATTTGCATCCGTGAGTAAGCTTCTGTGTTTTCCACACCCAACCAGAGCACCCTTATATATCCGGAATGAGGGAAAAAACCAGTTTTTTTAATGGAAAGTTTAAAAGGCTCGTATTCCACGATTTTATTTTCGATCATTACTTTTATGTCTTCTACTTTACTATCTGAGATTTCACCTAAGAATTTAAGGGTGAAATGGAGATTTTCAGGTTCTACAAATTTGAGTTGAGCATTTGCACCCATGATTCTCTTTTGAACTTGGGATACTTCATCTTCTAGTTTTTCATCTAAATCCACAGCTAAAAAAGCTCTCATATCCGTTCACCTTTTTCCTAATTCTATTATCCTACTAAGACTTTCAGCGGGTTTTTCTATAGTATTCAAAACATGTACATTTACTCTGGAGAATAAATCTAAGAAAAACTTTTTTCTAAGGTTAAACTTTCTTTCATCCCTAACAAGTTGGTGAGGATTACAGAAATCCTTTTCTACATTGAAATTCAATGCTTCATCAACATTTAAATCTCTAAATACAGGATTATCAGGATTCCTCTCTAATAATACCACACTTTTTAGAGTTGAACTTTCCCTTACTCGTTCCTTGAATAAAGTGTTTACATCTGCGATTCCCCTGCTGTGAGGATCGAGTTTAACTTGCTTCAATATCAAAGAAAAAACTCTTCCAAACATTTTCAATATCATCTCGAATGTATGAATTTTTTTCTGATGAATACACAACCACTCTATTATCAAATAGCCGGGTGAAAAACCAGTCATCGGAGATGTAATTAAATTCATCATCTTGTAACAATCCATAAGTTAATGTTGTTTTACCAGTTCCTGGAGGTCCAATAATAGCCATTCCATGACCAGAACAATCCACAACTGATCCATGGACTGAATATCTTCTATGAACGGAATGATATTCCTCAAAAAAATCTGAAATAGCAGCCAAGGCAATGCTCTTAATCCAACCATAATAATCAGTATTTTTAATAATACAAGTCTTAGAGATGGGTTCATACATTACACTAAGATTACCGCCGTCTTCAATAGAGAATACTTTAGCGTGAGGTCGTATATCTTCACTCATAAATTTAAAATTATCTTCCCATTCTTCTTTAAACTCATGGTTATCCGTTAATAATTTGACGCAGGCTCCATGAATATTAGCTTTTCTTTCAAATTTAACTTTAGCTACAACTTCCTGGAATAGATCATCTTTCATTTGAGGAGTTATCAATTCTACTTCATAGCCATCCATATTATAACACTCTAAAACTTTTTTTTGAATAAAAAAAAATAATTCAAATTAGATTTTAAACAATTATTATTATGGTTTCAGGAAATATAAAACCATTTTAATGCACTATTCATCTAAAAAAAAGCTAAGGAAAAAATTCTTAATCAAAAAAAAGTTTTATTCTATTTCTCGATTATGCTTTCTTCAATAGCCATGCCAAAGTGTCTAGCGTGAGGATCCAGGTAAACCATAATTTTATCCCCAACTTTAAGTTCAGACACTGAAATAGGTGTTCCATTTTCTTTAACCAGTCTTATGGTTTCAGCGTTTTGAAGAAGTGTTCTTAAAATTGTTCCATTATATTCTGCTTCCACTAGCATTAAGGGCCGTTTTTCGATTTTAACCCGTCCCACAACTACATTTTTAGAATTTCCTTCCTTATCAACTATTAACACTTCATCTCCTGCTTCGATTTCAGATAAATATCTAGTTTTATTGTCCGGAGTCATAACATAAGCGTGTACGGGGCCTGCATTAACTCGGAAAGGTCTTGATGCTACGTATTCACTTTCTAGAGATTCGCTATGAACCAGGAATAAACCTTTTGAATATGATCCAATGAGCATTCCTTCCCCCATACCCATCATAGAGCAAGTATCAACACAAACTCGATCACCCGAACCTACGGATTCCACACGAGTTACAGTACCAGCTTTAAGCTGGTAAATATCAGATTTAATCTTCTCGACTAATTGAGCAACCTTTTTTATCTGAGATAAATCTTTAGGACATAAAAGAACTCCATCAGTACCATATTCCAGGGTTTCCAAGGTTAACTTCGCCTCTTCATAATCTGAAACAGCTGCAAGTAATTTAACATTCTCGTTTTGCAGTTCTGCTATAATGTTTTCTAATGGAATTACTTTCCAATCTTTACCTAATAGAATCAAATAATCAGCATATTTTCCCAGGTAAGATGCTAATTTTTCATGCTTTTTACTACTAATCTCCACGTAAGCAGTCACTATTTTACCTTTTCTTTTAAGCCTCTTAATGCTAGCTAAATCTTTTGATTCGGATAAGTCTTCAACTAAAGAAAGTGAACCATCTCCTTCACCATTTCTACCCACGAGGATTATGTCTGAACCTTCCATATCAGAGATGAGAGTAATATTCCCAAGTCGTTTGATATTCCCTATATCAGTAAAATCCACTATATGATTGATTCCTGATTCTAAGGCAGTGGTTATGAATTCCTTTTTTTTACTCCACTCCATACCTTCAGCCATCATCCATGCAAATTTCATTTTATCTAAACCTCGAAATTATAATTTATGTTCACATCAAAGAAAAACATATGAGGAGTTTTATCCTTGCAATATCTTTAAAGCATCATCTACTTCAGCATCATTATGAACTATCTCAGTAATGGCTCTAGTGGTTTTTCGGGGAGATTCTGCCTGGAAAACATTCCTACCTATAGCTACACCAGCCCCACCTACATCAACAGCATTTTTAACCATTTCTAAAAGTTCACGATCAGTTTCTACCCGAGGTCCACCTGCAATCACCAATGGAACTGGACAACCATCTACTACTTCTTTAAATGTTTCTGGGTCTCCCGTGTAATTAGTTTTGATTATGTCTGCTCCTAATTCTGCTCCTGCCCTGGCAGCGAGTTTTACTACTTCGACATTATGTTCATTTTTAATTTTCGGTCCTCTAGGGTACATCATGGCGATAAGTGGCATTCCCCAATTGTCACAAAGTTCTGACGTGTTTCCTAGTTTCTTGAGCATTTCAGGTTCTTTTTTTGATCCAACATTCACATGTACTGAAACTGCATCTGCACCTACTTGTAAGGCTTTTTCAACTGAGGTTACCATTACCTTGTTGTCTGGATCAGGTCCCAGAGATGTGCTCGCTGATAAATGTATTATAAGACCAATATCATTTCCATATCCTCTATGTCCACTTCCAACCATTCCTTTATGCATTATAACGGCATTAGCGCCCCCACTTGCAACTTCATCTATGGTTTTTGTCATATCGATGATACCTGGGATGGGTCCCATTGCAACACCATGATCCATAGGTACAATGACACTTCTTCCTGTTTTTCTGTCCAATATCCTTTCGATTCTAATTTTTTTACCTATCATGAGAAAAATACCCTCCTACTTAAATTTTTGTTGACCAAAGTCCGAGTTCCTTTAATCGAGTTGGAATTCCATCATTTCCTGAAGATTCTAACCATCCATTCTTAGATTTTATAATTTCATTAGCGGATGATGATTGAATAAAATCTATTAATCCTCTATTTCTTATTATAGTGTCTCGTGGCTTTAAAGTTGATGACCAAATGAAAAAGACTTTGAAGGTGGTGTCCGGGTGATAGCCACCTCCTAGATCAATTGATAATACATCGCATTTTTTTATTTTATTAAAAACTTCTTCTAAAGTTTCATGAAGTCTTACATCTCTTTTCATGAATTCAATATTGGATTTTTCTTTCATCAAGGAATCCATTCTATCTGGGGATTCGAGGCTTTTATCTAAGGCGATTATCTTCCCATTATATGCTAAATGAGATATAATTCTGGTTGAATTACCAACATGACATCCTAACTCTACTACTAAATCATCAGCTTTAATGACATCTTTTAAAACTTCCCTATAAACTCTGATATCATAAACTATTTTGATCATTATAAATACATTATTTATATTATATTATTATTAATTATTTTTTTTTTAAGTAACAAATAGACCAAGTTTTAATAAATTTCATATTTAAAAAAAAAGGATATGATGATAATCTTCACTGCAGTCTACTTTCAATCAATTCCCTCGTAAACATTGCAAATATCAAATGGCACTTACAATGGAATTATAAGAAAGATTGCAACAGGATCTTCAACTGAGGGTAATTATTATAAGTACCTTTCATTCTTCGAATCATGAGATTTATGGAATTTCAGTGGAGGGAATTATCGGAATAATGTTTTTATTCGATATTCTCACGATTCTTTGTTGGATGCAGCTTCACCTGCAAGATAACCGGTGGAAAATGCTTGCTGTAAATTATAACCTCCACTAGGTGCACAACCCTCAATAATTTCCCCCGCGAAATATAAGCCGGGGATTAACTTGGATTCCATAGTTTGTGGATTTATTTCCCTTCTTGAAACACCCCCACAGGTAATCATAGCTTTATCAACTCCCAACGAACCAGTGATAGTTAAAGGAAAAGCTTTTAATAAGTTAATAATGGAATTTCTTTCTTCTTTTTTAATTTGATTTACTTTTTTCTTAGGATCCATACCCAATAACTTTATAAATACTGGGATCATCCGATTAGGTAATAAAAATTTCATGAAATTCTTGAATTCACTTTTTCTTCGAATTTCGAATTCTTTGATTAATTTCTCTTCAAGTTCTTGTATGGTAATTTCTGGTTTAGTATCAATGAAAAACTGCACTGTTTCAGTTTTTTCAAGGATTGAAATTATTTGATTACTCAAATCCAGAATTAAGGGACCTGAAATTCCAAAATGTGTAAAGATTAAGTTTCCATTATCTGAAATAACCTTTTTTTCCCCATATTTAATGATTATCCGAATATTTTCCAGTGATATTCCCTGTAATTCCTTAACCCAAGATGCACTGAATTTTAAAGGGACTAAACCTGGTTTTAATGTTGTGATGTTATGACCCATCTTTTGAGCAATGTCCAATCCATCACCAGTAGAACCTGTAGCCTTATAAGAGACTCCTCCCGTAGCTAATATGACTTTTATGGTAGCCATATAATTATCATTCCCTAAATCTAGGCTAAAATAATCTTTTTTCTTTTTAATATTTATTAAACGAGTATTATAGTTCTTTATAACATTATTTTCTGATAAATACTCTTTTAAAACTTTTATAACTGATCTAGATCTGTCAGTTACTGGAAAAACTCGTCCATCATCTTCAACTTTAAATTTTAATCCTTTAACCTTAAAAAATGTTATTAACTTTCTACTCGAAAAAGTAGAGAAAGCTGATCTAAAAAAAGATCCTCGTTTTCCAAACTTTTCCAGGAATATGTTGAATGATGCTGTATTGGTAATATTACATCTGTTGCTACCGGTGATTTTAAGTTTTTTACCTAAGATATCATTTTTTTCTATTAAAACCACGCTTTTACTTAGCTGTCCAATCCGAATTGCTGCCATCATGCCCGCCGGACCTGCGCCAACTACCACTACGTCATAAAGTTTCATATAATCTCCAGATTAGTTAAAAATTAGTTTTAAATTATTTAATATTGATTATTTAAACAAAATAAAGTAATATATATTGTTAAATTCAATTCATTATCATTATTTTTACTGCAGTAATTCATTCCAAAATTTTTTTCTAAAAAAAGTAGGATTATGGAATAAGCCGTCTCCTATCCCTAGGGAAGAGAACAGTTTCTCTGATATTTTTAACCCCAGTTAAACACATGGTAAATCTCTCCGCACCCAACCCCCAGCCAGCATGGGGAGGCATACCATATTCAAAAGCTGCCAAATATCTATTGAAGGAATCTGGATTTAAACCCTGTTTTTTAATTCGATCCACCAATAAGTCATGTAAATGTACCCTCATGGCACCTGAAGATATTTCCAAATCCCGGTACATTAAGTCAAAAGCACAACTTCTTTTAGGATCCTCTTCACTGGGCATTACATAGAATGGTTTAATATCGGTGGGCCATCCTGTTATAAAATAATATCCTTCCATTAATTCTCCCATGGCTTTCTCAGCTGCTCTGGATAGATCTTCACCATGATTGAGTGGTACTCCGTGGGAATTAACCATATCCACGACTTCATCATATTCTACCCTTTCAAATGGTAATTCAGGTATCTTTAGATTTATATCCAAAGTTTTTAGTTCATCTTTGCAGTGCTCCGTTACATCATTAATAGCAGTGGATACTAATCTTTCTAAGATATTCATTACATCTTCATGATTACAGAATGCAGCCTCTAAATCAATTGATATGACTTCATTTAAATGTCTGAGAGTATCATGCTCTTCAGCCCTGAAAATAGGAGCTATTTCATAGACTTGGTCAAAACCAGCTGCCATCATCATCTGTTTATAAAGTTGAGGGCTCTGCCCAAGAAAAGCCTCTCTTTCAAAATAAGTTATTGGAAATAATTCCGTTCCACCTTCAGTTGCAGATGCAACTAATTTAGGTGTGTTAATTTCAAGAAAATCATTTTTTTCCAGGAATACTCTTACCGAATGGAGCATTCGACTTTTTATCTTGAATATTGAACTTACATTATGTTTTCTAAGATCTAGAAATCTAGAATCTAATCTGGTATCAATTTCAGCCCTAACTTTCCCTGTGGTATCCAATGGTAAAGGTAGTTTACTTTCATTTAACAGTTCAACTTCCTCAGGAATGATCTCAACTCCTCCTGGAGCCTTAGATGAATCCTGGACTATACCTTTAACTGTTATTACTGACTCCTTTTTAAACTTGCGTATATTTTCAAAGAGTTCTGAAGAAATTTTTTTGCTGGGGGCAGTTACTTGGATTACACCATCTCGATCTCGTATAAGTAAAAATATGATTCCACCTAAATCTCTTAATTCATGAATCCAGCCCATAATGATTACTTTTTTTCCATTTAACTCAGGAGTTATTTCTTTTGAGTATTGAGTTCTTCTACATTTTTGCAAAGGGTCAGTCAAATTTAATCACTTCCAAAAAATAAATTTTAATAGATTTAAAAAAGAAATAATATTGCAACAATTTTTTCTAGTAATATTTTTTTTTATTCAAAAAAAATTTTTATAAATTATTAATAATTATTTTTTTTATTAATAATTATTTTTTTCTTTTAATATCTTATTCGTATCATAAATTATATTATATTATTTATATTATTTTAATAAAAGGTTTAGATTTACTAATTCAATGTTTCAAACGTTTTTTAAAAGATTCTGCATGGGCATAGAGTCCTTCATATTCTGCTAGTGTCACCACTACTTCTTTAAGATTCTCTAATCCTTCTTTGGAAAGTTGTTGTATTGTTGGTTTCTTGAGGAATGATTCAGTAGAGAGTCCAGAATATAAGCGTGCGCATCCTGAAGTGGGTAGAACGTGATTGGTGCCTGATCCGTAATCTCCAGCTGCTACAGGTGTTAATTCACCTAGAAATATTGAACCTGCGTTATTTATATCTTTCAAGACTTCTTCTGGTTGAGAAGTCATGATTAATAGATGTTCTGGAGCATATTCATTCGAAAATTTCGCAGCTTCCTTTAAAGTATCCACAAGGATGATCCTACCATAATTTTCTAAGGATTTTTCTATTATCTCTTTTCGTGGTATAGATAGAATTTTATCATTTATAATATTATTAACAGTTTCAGCTAAAGTTTTTGAAGTAGTTACTAGTACTGCGGCTGCGTTAGGATCATGTTCAGCCTGTGCTAGCATATCCAATGCAATATAGTTTGGATTTGATTCATTATCGGCAATTATGAGAACTTCAGATGGTCCTGCTGGGAAATCTATATCCACGTCACCGTAAACAAGTTTTTTTGCAGTGGTAACGTATATGTTTCCAGGACCTACAATTTTATCGACTTTAGGTATGGATTCTGTACCATAAGCCATGGCAGCTATGGCTTGAGCTCCTCCAACTGAGTATATTTCATCGGCACCAGCAATACTAGCCGCCGCCAGTATTTCATTCTTAATCTGACCATTCTTGGCTGGTGGGGTACAACATATAACTTTGGATACTCCGGCTATTTTAGCAGGTATAACCGTCATAAGGATTGTTGAGGGATATACTGCCCGGCCTCCGGGTATATAACAACCTACTATTTTTAATGGGCGGATTATTTGGCCTGCTGTGATCCCTTTATCAACATTACATATCCATTCTTGTGGTAGTTGTGCTTTGTGAAATTTTTTTATGTTGTTTGCTGCTTTTTCTAATGCTTTGATAAGTTTATTGTCCACCTTGCTGATGCTTTTTTTGATTTTCTGTTCTTCTAATTTGAAATTTTCTATTTGTACGTTGTCTAATTTTTGTGTGTAACTTTTTAGTGATTGATCTCCTTTGTTACGAACGTCGCTTATTATATTACCTACGGTGTTTAAAACTTTTTCAGCGTCAATTAGTGACCTTTTCAGAAGTTTTATTCTATCCTGCGTTTTTTGGTTTTTTAGTTCAATTATTTTCATCCTTATCAAAGATTAATTAGTGTTAATGGGTTAAATATCTTGCTATGGACTAGTTTTTATTATGTGAATAAAACGTTTAAATGGTCAAAAACTTTATTTACTAATAATTTTTAATATTATATTAGCATGTTGTTACTGGGTGAAACAAATACTGTCAAATTATATTTTTTTATATATTAATACGATGTAACGTATATAACATGCTTTAAATCTTTAATTAATTGAATAGGGTAGAGGTATCTGATAAATATGTACAAGGATGAACTCATACAACTACATCAGTTTTTGGTATATGTTTTAAAAAATATGGATGAAGAATATGAGCTGAAGGAGGAGTGCAAAGATTATCTGTGTCTTAATATAAGTCCTCATCACATTCACCGAACTAAGGCTGAACATAAACATGCTATATTTGTATTATCTAATACAATATCAGAGGTTCTTGCCAGTAATAACGGTGGTGGATCTAATATTTCTAACGGTCTTTCTGAACTGATAAAAAGATCTAAAAGAGAGCTTATAAAATTTCAAGATGATGGTAATTTGAATTATCAAAAAGTCGAGTTATGAAAAAAAGATTTTTATAAAATTGCTAAGGATTTGTATGATAAATTTATAATGTCAGTTTAACTTATGATATCTATATAATAATAAATTATGAAATAGTAATAATATAATTTATTTTAACTTCACACTTTTCTAAAATATTTAAATTATAAATTAATAATAGCAATTTCACTATAATTTTTTTTGTATGATTATCAAAAAAATAATCTCTTATTATTTATACCTATTTAATACAATCAAACTTTTTAGGATGTTTAAAGATGCATGGTTTAAGAAGAATGGTTTGTTTAGTGGATGGGGAACATTACATCCCCGTAACAAAAGCAGCATTAGACACCTTAGATAGTCTCGAACATAACGAAGTAGTAGCTGTTATATTTATAGGTGGCACCGAAAAATTAAGAGAAACATCAGATAAAGCAATTCAAGAAAAACTGGGAAGACCCGTTCATTTCGGCGCGGATCATCATAAAATACCCTACGATCTCATTGGAGAAATTATTGAACAATATAATGCAGAAGTAGTTATGGATTTAAGCGATGAACCTATCGTTGACTATTCTAAAAGATTTAAAATAGCAACCATAATCCTAGAGCAAGGAATAAATTATGAAGGACCAGATTTTAAATTTTATCCCATATCCGAACATGATGTTCTTCAAAAACCATCACTTAAAATACTGGGTACAGGTAAACGTATAGGCAAAACTGCAGTATCAGCTTATGCTGCAAGAATAATCAATCAAAAACAATACAACCCCTGCATCGTAGCCATGGGACGAGGAGGTCCAGAGGAACCAGAAATTGTTAGAGGAGACCAAATAGAACTTACCCCTGAATATTTAATGGAGCAATCAAATAAAGGGATCCACGCTGCATCAGACCATTGGGAAGATGCACTCATGAGCAGAATATTAACCATCGGCTGTAGAAGATGTGGTGGCGGTATGGTGGGGGATGTTTTCATAACTAACATGAAAAAGGGAGCTCAACTAGCCAATGAAGTTGAAGCGGGTTTCGTGATTATAGAAGGAAGTGGTGCAGCAATTCCCCCTATAAAAACAGATAAACACATCGTATTAGTAGGTGCAAACCAACCGTTGATAAATATAGAAAAATTCTTCGGTCCATTCAGAATAAAAATGGCAGATTTAGTGATAATAACCATGTGTGAAATGCCTATGGCTAGTCCAGAGAAAATAGAAAGCATAGAAAAATTCATTAAGATCATTAACCCTAAAGCAAAGGTTATTTCCACTGTTTTCAGACCAAAACCACTTAGCTCAATTAAAAATAAGAAGGTTCTTTTCGCAACCACTGCACCAGATTCTATTAAAACTGTTTTAACTGAATATTTAGAGGAAAAATATAGTTGTAAAGTGGTTGGGACCACTTCACACCTTTCTAATAGACCATTACTACAAAAGGATATAGAAAAACATATTGGTCAGGCTGAAGTGATGCTTACAGAATTAAAGGCAGCAGCAGTTGATGTAGCCACCAAAGATGCATTGGAAGCAGGATTAGAGGTGGTGTACTGTGATAATATACCCAAGGTCATTCAAGGAACTTATCCAAAACTTTCCGATGCTATAATTAAAGTTGTAGATGAAGCTATATCTGACTTTAATAAAAGGTGAATTATTTTGGTTTATAGTGATGAATACGAATTAAAAAAACAATTATCATTTAACCATCAAGAAGAGAAGATTATAAAGAAGTTGGATTTAACACCAGAAGCATTTTTACCCTTGATTTTCTCCATTAAATTTGGAGGAGATTGGAGTTTCAAAACAAAATCATTAAAGGTTTTAGCTGTAAAAGATAAGTTAACTCGATATGATCAGCAAAAAATGGTAGGTTACACCATAGAAACTGTTTTTCTTTTTGTAAATCCTAAAATATTGAATGAAGAAGGTTTAGTCCATCGTCTAGAAAAATGTGGGGATAAAAAAGAGCGGGAAATTGTTAAAAGACCCTTTAAAATTGAAGTTGATGCAGAAGATATAATAAAAGCTGTTATAAACCCATTAACATTAAAAATAACAGTAAAACATGTTAAAGGCCCTTTATTCTTTGAGGGTTCGAGTGCTTATGGAGTATCTCATGAAATGAATCATCTGCAAGGAGTAGAAGTTAATGGAAAATCTTTATGGGACTTCAGCTATGAACTAAGATAAATAAAGTTATAAAATATTTTTTTAAAATTAAATTCTAAATTTTTTTTTATTAACAAAAGTAAGTTTATTACGAAATTTTAGGGGTAAATTATTTATATAACCTCTAACCCACTGATAAATTAAGAAAAGAACAAAACTGGAGATGATAATTGTGGCGCAATTAGGAGGGCAAGGACAACAAGGCCAGCCAATATTAATCTTACCTGAAGGTACTAATAGACTTTTAGGAAGAGATGCTCAAAGTATGAATGTAATGGCAGGTAAAATTCTTGCAGAAACCATTAGAACAACATTAGGTCCTAAGGGAATGGATAAAATGCTTGTAGATTCCTTAGGTGACATAGTTGTGACTAATGATGGAGTTACTATTTTAAAGGAAATGGATATTGAACACCCCGCAGCTAAAATGCTCGTAGAAGTGGCTAAAACTCAGGAAGATGAAGTAGGAGACGGAACTACCACTGCGGTGATAATAGCCGGTGAACTACTTAAAAAAGCAGAGGATTTACTGGAACAGGATATACACCCCACAGTAATTTCGATGGGTTACCGTAGAGCTGCTACCAAAGCACTGGAAATCTTAAATGATATCTCTATTGACAGAAATGATCGAGAAACTTTAATCGAAGTAGCCATGACTGCCATGACTGGTAAAGGTACAGAAAAAGCCAGAAAACCACTTGCTGAAATCATTGTTAATGCAGTGAAACAGGTGGAAGAGAATGGAGAAGTAGATCGGGATCATATAAATATTCACAGGATTCAAGGAGCAACCGTAGATGAATCCCAACTTATTAGAGGAGTAGTGATTGATAAAAGCAGAATCGATCCATCCATGCCTAAAAAAATTGAGGATGCACGGATTGCATTATTAAAATATCCTATAGAAGTTAAGGATCTGGAAACCGATGCTAAAATCAAATTAACTGCTCCTAATCAAATGCAGGCCTTCATTGAACAAGAAGAGTCCATGGTTAGACATATGGTGGAAAAAATCATAGCTACTGGAGCTAATGTTGTTTTCTGTCAAAAAGGTATAGATGATTTAGCCCAACATTACCTCGCCCGAGAAGGAATTTTAGCAGTTAAGAGAGTGAGAAAATCTGACATCGAAAGACTGGAGAAAGCCACTGGAGCTTCCGTAGCAACTAACATTGAAGATCTAAGTTCGGATGATTTAGGTAATGCAGGACTGGTTTACGAGAAGAAGATTTTTGATGAAATCATGATCTTTGTCGAGGAAAACCCTGATCCTAAGGCAGTATCCATTATACTACGTGGAAGTACTAAACATGTAGCTGAAGAAGTGGAAAGAGCTGTTGAAGATGCTATAGGAGTGGTGACCGCTACTGTAGAAGATGGTAAAGTAGTAGCAGGTGGTGGAGCTGCAGAGATGGCTATTGCTCGTGGTCTCACTGATTACTCTGACACTATTAGTGGAAGGGAACAATTGGCTGTGGCTGCTTTTGCCAAAGCTTTGGAAATAGTGCCTAAAACTTTAGCGGAAAATGCTGGAATGGATAGTATTGATGTTCTAGTGGATATTAGGGCGGCACAGGAAAAATCACCTTATATGGGGCTTGATGTTTTCCAGGGTAAAGTAGCTAATATGAAATTAGCCACTGTAATTGAACCTCACCGAGTGAAGAAGCAAGCTATTCAATCTGCTGCTGAAGCAGCTGAGATGATTTTAAGGATAGATGATGTGATAGCTTCCAGTGGTGCTGGTAAACAACCAGATATGGAAGGAATGGAAGGAATGCCCCCAGGTATGGGTGGAATGCCTCCAATGATGTAAAAAGGTTATATACCTTTTTTATTCTTTTTTTATTGAATTTTTAATTTTTTTTTATTTTAAATTTTAATTCTGTTATTTTTTAAGTTAATTTAGCATTATCCATATTTTTTGTTTTATTAATATAACAAAAAGTTTTTAATGTTTGTTTTTTTTTTTTATTTATAAAAAATATTTGGTGAGTTATTATTTTTAAATAATTATTTTCTAAAAATAAATTTGTCATGATTAATAATACTAAAATATATATGGAAAGTTCAACTTAATATTAATTAGAAATAATGAAACTAAAGGCGGGAAGATAATGGCACAAGATACAGATGTTCTTCTCAACGAGAAAAGAATTTTTAATCCTGACGAACAAGTAATCAAAAGAGCGAATGTAGACAAATGGGAATCAGAATTAAATAAAGGAAAAGACCTGGAAAAATATTGGGCTAATAAAGCCGAACAATTTGAATGGTTCCAAAAATGGGATAAAGTCTTAGACGATAGCAATAAACCATTCTATAAATGGTTTGTTAATGGTAAAATCAACTTAGCCTACAATGCTGTAGATCGCTGGATCAAAACCCCTAAGAGAAATCAGGTAGCCATACTCTACGCAAACGAGAGAGGTGACGAGAGAAAAATCACCTATTACGAATTATATCGGGAAGTCAATAAATTCGCTAATGGACTTATAAATCTGGGAGTTAAAAAAGGAGATAGGGTATCCATGTACCTACCCATGTGCCCAGAGCTCCTGGTTTCAATGCTAGCCTGCACCAAAATCGGGGCAATACACAATGTAGTCTACTCCGGATTAAGCGTAGGTCCCTTTGTAGAACGAATGAACGAACTAAAAGCAAAAATATTAATAACCGCTGACGGAACCTACAGAAGAGGTAAAATTATAGATCTTAAAAAAATAGCTGATGAAGGCTTACTCCAATCACATACCGTTGAAACCGTAATAGTTGTAAATCATACTGGAAACTCCATAGAATCCTCTGATTTAAGTGGTAGAGAAATATCCTATGATAGACTTATAGAAGGAGAATCAGATGAATTCAAAGCTGAATTAATGGATGCTGAAGACCCTTTATTCATATTACACACGTCTGGAAGTACAGGTAAACCTAAAGGAATATTACACACCACTGCAGGTTACATGGTGGGTGTAGCCACCACTCTCAGAGATATATTTGATATACACGACGATGACTTATGGTGGTGCACAGGAGATATCGGTTGGATAACCGGACACAGTTATGTAATCTACGCACCACTATTACTTGGCACAACTACTCTCGTTTATGAAGGCGCCCCTGATTATCCTGATCCCGGTATATGGTGGCGTATGGTGGAGAGATATGGTGTAACTAAATTTTATACAGCACCAACAGCCATCAGACACCTTATGAGATTTGGTAATCGATATCCTAAAATATATAATACATCATCCTTGAAGATACTAGGAACGGTTGGTGAACCTATAAACCCCGAAGCATGGATGTGGTTTTATAAAAATATTGGAAAAGAAAAAATACCTATCATGGATACTTGGTGGCAAACAGAAACAGGCATGCACCTCATATCACCCCTACCCACCACTCCACTAAAACCCGGATCAGCCACCAAACCAGTACCAGGAGTAGAGGCTGACGTTGTTGATGGAAAAGGTAATCCTGTGCCCTTAGGTAAAGGGGGATTCCTAATTATTAAAACACCATGGCCCGCCATGTTCCGAAACTTATATCATGATGAAGAACGATTTATCAATAGTTACTGGAAGGATTACCCTGGATATTACAATGCAGGAGATATTGCCCGTAAAGATGAAGACGGTTACTTCTGGATCCAAGGAAGATCCGACGATGTTTTAAAAATAGCAGGCCATAGGATAGGTACTTCAGAAGTTGAATCAGCTTTCGTAAGCCATCCAGCCGTTGCAGAGGCAGCTGTCATTGGAAAATCAGACCCAGTAAAAGGGCAGGTTGTAAAAGCTTTTTTAGTATTAAGAGAGGGATATCAACTTAAAACTAAACTCATCGAAGACCTGAAACTACATGTTAGATACGAATTAGGTCCAGTAGCAGTTTTAGGAGAATTAGATCAGGTTAAATCACTCCCTAAAACAAGAAGTGGAAAAATCATGAGAAGAATATTAAGAGCCAGAGAAGAAGGTGAAGATCTTGGAGATACCTCCACCCTCGAAGAATGAATTTATGAATAAAAAAGTTATTATTGGATAAAGAGTGGTAGAAGAAGAATATATTACTATCACTATAGATGGTCGGAAGCTTATTAAACATAACTACGCTAATCCAGCTTCTTTAGGACTGTTAGCTTTTGGAATGACCACAGTTCTCTTAAATTTCTCTAATGCAGGATTTTTTGGGTTAAGTAATATGATATTGGCTATGGTATTAGCATATGGTGGAAACAGCACAGATAATTGCTAGTGTAATGGAATACAGGAATGGAAACACCTTCGCCACACTAGCATCTGGTTCATTCGGATTTTTCTGGTACTTCTTTGTCATATATTACTAATATTACCCTAATTGAATCTGGCAGCCGCGCCTAATTCAGCATCACTCGCGGGTGGGGTGTTTTCACCGCAGTAATGTTTGTAGCAACACTTAAAATAAGCCGCGGATTACAGGAAGTATTTTCTACCTGGCCATACTATTTTTCCTATTAGAACTAGGAGAAATAACTGGAAATAGCACCATAACATTAATAGCAGGTTATGAAGGTATATTTGTCGGATTAAGTGCAATGTACGATGTTTTTGAGTTATTTTTGACACAAATTTGACTTTTTTTTTACTTTATTTTCTTATAATCTAATTCCTTATGATTTAATTTTTACTTTGGCATGATATATTCTCAAAAATTTTTTTTTATTATAAACATTTTAAAATCAATTAAATATTTAAAATTCATTTAAATTCTCTCATTTAATAAATATTTAGCCAGTCTTTTCGCCAAGGCTATTATAGTTAATACTGGGGGTGCTCCAGGAGCTTCAGGAAAAACACTAGCATCAACCACAAAAAGTCCACTTATACTGGTTTCTAAATTTTCATCCACTACATTTCCTAGAGCAGCAGTACCTCCAGGATGAGCTCCACGAGGAGGTGTGGATACCAGACTCGTTGAATCAACCCCTGCATTCATTAAAATAGATCCTGCAATAGCTGAACCTTTACTTAGAAGCTCGACATCTTTTGATGTATTATTTTTCACGACACTATTCTCAGTGACTATGCCGGAGGATTCATCTTTTATCTTAACCATAATCCCTAAGATATCCTTTTTTTGGACTCTAAAATTCTTAAGTTTCTCTACAAGGATTTTTGAAAAATGAGGGGAAAGAATTATATCATCCAACTTTATTAGCGCGTTCATTGGTACTTCTTTATTGAATTTAATTTTTTTCATTACACCTCCTATAGTTACAAATGTGTCAACGAAAAGTTTTTCGCCAGCGTTTATACCTGATTTGATTAAAATTCTGGGAGTGTTAAGAGCTCCGGCACATAAAATAACTAAATCAGCTTTGAATTCCTGATTATAACTTTTAACACCTACTACCTTTTGATTTTGTATGATTAATTCAGTAATCGGTGTTTTTTCAATTACTTTTGCCCCTAGTTTTATTGCTTCATCTAAATATTTCATACTAGTCCATTTAGCATCTCTTTGACAGCCAAAGGCACATTCACCACAAGGTTTACAAATATTAGGGTCTATAAATTTCGGCATCCTCTCCATACTAAAACCAAGTGATGAAGCAGATTCCATTAACTTTATAGTGCCAGATCCAAAATGTGAATCTGGAAGAGTACTTACTTTTAAATCATGCTCCACTTCCATAAACTCTTCCTTAAGATCTATACCCATTGTCTTGAATGCATCTTCAGATGTTCGCACTGCATTCCCCAAAGTTACCATGGTGGTGCCGCCTAAACAAATGGTCTGCATAACTTCCAGATTCGTTTGGATAGTTTCATAACATTTAAACGCATTTCTAGACCTAATAATACGTCCTCTATCAATTATAGTGACATTTACTCCATTTCTTGCAAGTTCTCTGGCTATGCTACTGCCGCCAGCACCAGATCCCACTACTATTACATTTAACATAATTTAGTATCTCCAAACATATTAAAAAATTTTTTTTGATGCTGAAATATAAAATATAATGTTTATCTAAATTTTTTTTTAAATAAAAAGAGTTTAAATGTTTTTAATAATTTAATTCATATTTAAAGGTAGATATCTATATTTAGTTTTGGTTTTATAGTAAAATATTAAATCTTTTCTAAATGTGTTATATAACATATAATAATCCAATTTATTTCTTCTGCTAAATATAAAAATTTTTTTTAATGATTAAAAAAAAATTGAATGATAAACATATAATAATAATATTAAATATTTCATAAGGGGGATTAATACTGTGAGCAATAAGCGACCTGAAGTGGATATTGAACGGTATGAATCAGAGAGGAAAATTAAAAATCTTATTAAAATATTGATTCAAGGTGATGATGATACGTCATGGAAAGCTGCTCAAGCTTTGGGTAGAATAAAAAGTACAGAAGCAGTAATACCACTTATTAAAGCTTTAAATTATGATAATAGTGATTTAAAGTTGAATGCTGCATCATCATTGGGTAAAATAGGTGATGAAAGGGCGATGGAACCATTAATCAAACTTTTAAAGGATGAAAAATGGTACGTGAGAATACATGCCGCTGAGGCATTAGGAATAATCTCTGATAATAGAGCTGTGGAACCATTAATTGATGCATTAGATGATAAAAGAATTAGAAACGAAGCAGCTATGGCTTTAGGTAAAATTGGTGATAAAAAAGCAATTAAACATCTTATAAAAGCTATATCAAATCAGGATCCCACTTTCAGAAGCGCTGCAGAAGAAGCATTAGGATTGATTGGTGATGAAGAAGCAGTACCTCCACTGATAAAAGCTTTAGAAAATGATGATATAAGCGTTCGTAGACATGCTGCAGGCGCACTTGCAAAGATTGGTGATGATAAAGCATTAGGACCATTAAAAATAGCAGCATTAAAGGACAGAAGATGGTATGTTAGACTCCAAATGGAGGAAGCCATAACTGAAATCTTATCAAAAAAAATTGAATAAATAAATAGTTTTCAAATAATTAATTAAAAAAAAAATAAAACCGAGGAAAAAATTATAAAACCCTCATTTTTATTCCAAGTATAAAAATTCCTGTTTTTTTTTATTCACTCATAATCTCTTTTATATCTGCCTCGGGTGTTGTAATTGGTTTCAAGTCATATTTTTCAACTAATAAGTGGAGTATATCATCATTAGCCCAGGCTGGTAGAACAGGTCCAAGATATATTCCTTTCATGTTCAAGGCTAAGAGACTCCATAATATAGCTGCTGCTTTTTGCTCCATCCAACTAATCACTAATGTTAATGGCAATTCATTAAGTTCGACTCCAAAGAGTTCAGTTAATGCTACTGCAACATCAATGGCTACGATGGCATCATTACATTGGCCAATATCAATTAATCGTGGAACTCCTTCGATATCACCTAAATCCATATCTGAGAAACGGTATTTACCGCAAGCTAAGGTTAAAACCACTGTGGTTTCAGGTAACTGCTTAACGAATTCAGTGTAATAAGTGGCTTCAGGCCGAGGTGAGTCACATCCCCCTACTAGGATGAATCGTTTAATTTTACCAGCCTCAACGAGTTCTTTTATTTTAGGGGCTAGGGATAGGATGGTTGAAGCTCCAAATCCCGTGGTGAGAACAGTTTTACCAGTTTCATCCTCGAGTTCAGGAAGTTCCAGTGCCTTTTCAATAACTGGAGTGAAATCATAATCATCAATATGTTCTACTCCAGGTAATCGTGCCTCTCCACATGTGAATATTCGCTCTTTATAAGATTCCATTGGCGGTAATACACAATTAGAAGTTCCTAAAATAGCCACGGGGTATTTACTGAAGACTTGTCGCTGGTCAAACCAGGCTCCTCCAAGTTGACCTACTAACTGTTTATATTTTTTTAATTCAGGGTATCCGTGAGCGGGTAGCATTTCAGAGTGAGTGTAAATATTTACTCCTTTTCCTTCAGTTTGTTTCAACAATTCTTCCATCGCTTTTAAACTGTGACCGGTAACTACTATTCCATGTCCTTTCACAGATCCGGTGGGCACTTCTGTAGGAACTGGTTCCCCGTACGTTTCGATATGTGCCTTTTTTAAAAGCTTCATAGTTTTAATATTCATTTCACCAGCTTCTAATGCTAATTTAACCAGTTCTTCAGCATCAAAATTTACATTAGTCAAAGTATCGTATAATACCCTTTCTATAAATGCATTTACTTCATCATCAGTGTATCCTAATTCCCTTGCATGGTACAAGTAAGCTGATATTCCTTTAATTATAAATAATAGGTTATCTTGTAATCGAGCTACAGTTGCGGGTTTACCACAAACTCCTTGAACTGTACAGCCAGTTCCCTGGGCTGTTTGGGAGCACTGGTAACAAAACATATCCAGGCTTTCTGCTTTATTTATGCTTTCTAATTGGGATTGTTTTTCCATTTCTTTAATTCCTCCTATACGGTGTTTTTTTGCTAAAGCTAAAATTTATTCCAAACATTTTTTTTATTAAAAAAAATTTTATATATTATTTATTTTAAAAACTAAAACTCTGCAGAGGGAGGATAAAATAATCCGTAAGATATTAAATAGATTTTAATGAATAAAAAGATTTTATCATTTCTCATTTCTTTTGGATAATGAGTTAAATTATTATTTAATCTCTATTCATTGTCGTTTTATCTTCCAGATATTTTTTCCTATATTAATCCTTAACGGTAAAATATAAATAGTTTTTGTCACTAGAAGAATATAAAATGAAACAAAATAAATTTATTAAATAAAAAATGAATTTAGAACAATATTCTTATAAGGAGTATATAGAAAAAAATGACTTTGGAAACTAAAACGTGGAATACATTGAAAATTATGGGTTTAACAGACTATGAAGCTAACACTTACTTAGCATTAGCCTCAATGATTTCAGGAACAGCCACGGAAATTAGCATGGGTTCAAAAGTTCCCCGCTCCAGAATTTATGAAATATTAAAAGGAATGGCTCGTAAAGGATTCGTTGAAATCGAAAGAGGAAGACCATTAAAATATACTATAATCCCACCCGCTGAAGTTTTCCAAAGAAAAAAACAGGAACTCATAGAAGACATGATAGAGGCGGAATTAGAATTAACTACATTATATGAAACACAAATATCTAAAATTCCAGCACCCATCTGGCTGATACATGGCCAAGAAAAGATTATCAAAAAAGAGTTGGAGATAATCAGCCGAGCTAAAGAAAAAATAAATATACGGGCAGGGTTCATGTTTAATGGTGAGGTAGAACAACTGAAAGAGAAAATTAACAAAGCATCACGTAGAGGAGTAGTAACTAAAATAATGGCTGCACCTTACACTGTAATAAATGATGAGAACGTGAGTATAGAAACGAAATTAGAGGGAATTCAAGCTGAATTTAGGATTTACAGGATACCATTTGTGAAAATGATTGTCAGAGACGGGATAGAAATGATGCTGATATTCTCTAAATTCTCGGGAGAGAATAAAAAAGTAGTCCATCACAGCGCGATAGGAGTCTGGAATCAATACAAGGAAATCGCCCAAAATTATATGAATGTTTTTGAAACACAGTGGAAAGAAAATAAAACTAAGCAAAGTTAATTTTACTAATTTCTAGATATGAAATCTTCAATTACTCTGCGCGCTTTTTTTAATTCATTAATACCTAGATGACCCAAAACTGAATTATATATAAATAATTTTGAATCATTTATTGACTGAGAAAGTGAAATAGTATCTATATCAGGTGGGAAGAATTGATCACCATCAATTCCTATGACCAGAGTTTTAGCTTTAATTTTAGATAATTTTTCTTGGACATCAAATGAAATNNTCATTTCTTGGACATCAAATGAAATAGACGCATTATTCCGCCAGATCACATCATTAGCATCCATCATTCGTCCCTGAATCCCCTGCTCATCTAACGCATGAATCAACATTTCCTTACTAGGAAACTCTTCATGATAGTGTAAAGGTGAAAAGGCGAAAAGGAATAGGAGTTTATTGGCATTCTCCACTGCATTCCCTGGATTTTCTTGGTAGAAACCTTTATTATAGTCAGGATGCTTCTGGATTATTGAGTTCATTAAATTGAAGATTGCTAGATTCCTGCCTTGAACACTGGGGCTGGTTACGATGGGTATAATGAAATCCATAAATTCAGGGTAACGTATCCCCCAATCTAGTGTTTGAAACCCACCCATTGAAGTGCCGATTATACCTCGCAGATGTTTAACATTGAGATGCTCTGTTAAAAGGCGATGTTGGGCATTAACCATGTCTTCTATAGTGTAAGTAGGAAAATCTGCACTAAGAGTTGAAGTTGAGGGGGCGGATGATTCAGGAGATCCTAAAGCTGTCGTACATATTATGAAATATCTATCTTTATCAAAGACTTGTCCGGGTTTTGTAAATTCGTTAAAACGCTTAAAGGATGAATAATTTCCGGACCATCCGTGTAAGAATAGAATCGAATTCACGATATTTCCTTCAGAATCTCTTCTAACCTTTCCTAAAGTAGCGTATTCCAATCTGACTTCATTTAAAATAGCACCCGATTGGAATTTAAAGTTTTTAAAAGTATGATATGATGGAATTAACATAATTCTCTAAAATTAGTTTTGATTAAACTTTCTAAAATAAGTTTCATTTTAGTATATAAAAAAAATAGTAAATAGTTTTAAATTCTATAGATTTTTAAGAGATTTCTTCTCCATCTTCATACACGTGAATGCAGGTTACTGGACAGCTGAGTGCAGCATCCAAACAACAATTTACATCATCAAATTCTATCTCATCATTTTCATCTATTCTTTTTGAATTTTTTAAATGGGATAAATCATCTTCATCAAATTCAAAATATTCTGGACATAATGCAATACAATTTCCACAGGAAACGCATTCATTTCTCATTATTAAAACTTTATAAGAAGCCAATTTTTTCACCAATTATTTTTTTTATTTACTTAAATTTCTTTACAAAAATGATCTTAACTATTTTTACTCGTTTTTACGTAAAAAAAAATACTACTAAATTTATATTATCATAATTGAGGAGAAACATATAATTTTTTTTATGAGTAATATAATTATAAAATAAGTTTTAGATGACAAAATCAAGAGTTTTTAACTCAAATTAACTCTAAAATTTTCTTCGAATAAATAATTATTTTTTATAAAGGTAATTTTACATTGTTAAGCCAAAAATCATAGATTGATTTCACTATTTCAATGAATTTATCCAAGTTGAATGGCTTGGTAATGTAAGCGTTAACATGGTTTTTGTAAGTTTCAATTACATCTTCTTCTGCACTGGAAGTAGTTAGAATTATAACTGGTATCATTTGTAGTTCAGGGTTACTTTTGATTTCTTTTAGAACTTCTCGTCCATTTTTCTTAGGTAGATTAAGATCCAATAAGATAAATTGTGGTTTTATTGAATTAGAATAGTTACCTTCCCGATTTAGAATTTGCATGGCTTCAAATCCATCTTTAGCAACGTCAATATTAACCGTAGTTTCAATATTTTTGAATGCCTCTGTAATCAATCGCACGTCACCCGGATTATCCTCAACTAATAAAATATTGATTGAACCGGTTACTCTAGTTCTAATAACTAACTATCCTCCTATATTTATTAAATTTTAATTGGAATTTTTACTTTTATCAATATATTGTATGTGATTCCATATTAAAATAGTTTCGGGTTAAATAAATTGATTATAGGACAAATAAAAATTATTATTATACTTTAACTGACTATTTATAATTTATAAATTTTTTTTCTCATTAACTGGAGTTTTAAGTGTTAAATTCATTTGAATATAAATTTGATAGATTTAATAAAAAATAATAATCGATAATAATAATATCAAAGTTATAAAAAAATATTTTTTGCAGTTACTTTGATATATTAATTTTTCATCAAATAATATGAAAAAATAAAAAATTTTTTTTTTAATAGAAATAATATTTATTAACCTACACATTCTAAAATAATACCTGAAAAACAGATATTATTTGTAAAAAATAGATTTAAAAACTTAATTTAAGGAATTAAGATAAATTTTATTTTAAAGAAATATTTATCATTCAAAAGATAGTTGAAAATTTAAATGTTAAATCCTATGAGGGGGTGGGGTTAATTAGAATAGCTTCTGCTGAAAATAATAATAATAAAAACGTTAAAACCTCTGCACTACTAATAGTAGCTTTAGGATCATTCCTAGTACCCTTCATGGGCTCCTCACTCAGCATTGCTTTACCGTTAATCCAAAAAGATCTATCAGTGAACATAATTCTATTAGGTTGGATCCCCACCGCATTTGTTCTAGCCAATGCAGCATTTCTACTTCCATTCGGCAGATTAGCGGATATACATGGAAGAAAAAAAATATTCACTTATGGAGTGATTATATACACCATTGCTTCTTTTTTAGCAGCCTTATCACCATCAGCCATCTATTTAATTATGGGAAGTTTTCTGCAGGGTATGGGTTGTGCATTAATCTTCGCCACAGGAGTAGCTCTTCTAAGTTCAGTGTATCCCTCAAATCATCGTGGTGAAGTTTTCGGATTTTTCGTCACAGCCGTTTATGTAGGTCTTTTCCTAGGACCCCTACTTGGAGGTTTCCTAGCCCAAAACTTAGGATGGAGAAGCATATTCCTTTTCAACGTACCATTCGGATTATTATTACTAACTCTCATACTATGGAAACTTAAAGGAGAATGGTTCGGATCAAAAAATGGAGTCTTTGACCTTAAAGGAACAATAATCTATATTCCATCTTTAATAGCAATACTATACGGTTTCTCCACACTTCAAAGCAACCTAGGACAAGTAATATTCATAGCAGGTATAATTGGAGTTCTTATTTTTATATTACAAGAGATAAGATCCTTTAATCCCATTTTAAAACTGAAAGAGTACAGAAGTAGAACATCATCATTCTCAGCACTTGCCCTTCTTTTAATGAATATATCCACCACCGCATTATGGACTCTTTTAAGTCTATACCTTCAGGATTTACTATCATTGGGACCCCAAATTACAGCCATAATAATCTCAGTAGAACCTTTAATGGTAGCAATATTCTCCCCCCCCGTAGGACGTTTATCAGACCACATGGACAATCGTATATTATCTGCAACAGGAATGGCAATCACCTCAATTGGACTTCTAATTCTATCTTTCCTAAATTTTAACACAGGCTTATGGGTAGTTATTATAGGTTTAATTTTAATAGGACTAGGCTTGGCATTATTCTCACCGCCCACAACTAATATATTCATGGGCAGCATGAAACGTGAGAACTACGGAATGGCTTCCGCCACACTCTCCACTATGATATACGCCGGACAAACCTTCAGCTTAGGATTACTCCTTTTAATATTCACCACATATATAGGTAAAGTCGAGATAACAACCTCCAACTTCAACCAATTCCTTTTCAGCTTAAAAACAGCTTTTATGATTTTCGCATTTCTAAGTGCATTAGGAGTAATTGTCACTATCTTAATGGGAAAACAATCAATAAAATCGAGTAAAACAGATCAAAAAGATTTAGAGGCATAGAAGTATAATAATGAATAGAAAATTAAGTTCTCAAATCATTTTTTTAAAAAAAAATTAAATTATATCTTGAAAAACAGGCTTTTTTAAATATCATTTTAGAATAGCATTGTGTGATTAAAATTTTATACTTTTTCTCTCGATGAAGGTTCTCCTCAAGAAAATATGATGTTCACGGAAACTCATTAGATAGTTATTTTCAAACATAACTCACTAATCTAATCCAAAAAAAGTTGCATATGTTTTTTAGTTTTCAATTGGGGGGTTGTTTTTTAAGTTTTTGTACCTGATATATACATATATGTTCCGTGATATCATTGTGGTTACGCTGATAACTAGAAACATGGATAAGAGGAAGTTGGGGTTCCATCCCCATTGGCTGAATGTGTTTTGGCCGTAAAATTTTGCTAATATTATAAAGATCCAGATACTTACTGATAGGATTGAACCTCTTGNNGACATCATCGGCTATTTTAATTTTAATACGGTGTGCAATTGCTAATCCTATTAGTAAACCTATTATTCCTCCTCCAATTAGTAATGCATAGTTTGTGTTGGCTGGTAATTCTATGTTTACAAAGAGTATGGTGACAAATAGCATGAAGATCATTGTTATGATTGTACGCCATAATCTAAACTTACGTTGACGGAATTGTGATAGTAATAATATTAAAATGACTATTATGACAATCATACTGGTTGCGTCTAAGTTGATACCCATTATTTGCATTGTGTTATTGGCCTCTGAAATTTTGTTGATTTTTTTTTATACTGATCTATTTTTTTGTTTATATATTTTCAGTTAAATAAATTAACTATAAATAATTTATTTAGAATTGGGTTTAAAATGGGATTGGAGGATAATAGTAAGAATAAGATTCTGTTAGTTCTTTTTATTGGGGTGCTTATGGGTGCAATTGACATAGCCATAGTAGGCCCCGCCTTACCCGCTATTAAAAGTTATTTTAATGTGGATAACCGGAACTTGGTGTGGATCTATACTATTTATGTTCTTTTTTTTATGATTGGCACACCATTTATGGCTAAACTTTCTGATAGGCAGGGCAGGAGATTTATTTATCTTTTAGATGTATCTTTATTCGGTATAGGATCATTAATAACGGCCACTTCACCATCATTAAATATTCTACTTGTAGGTAGAGCTATACAGGGTTTAGGTGCAGGTGGAATTTTCCCAGTAGCCAGTGCTTTCATAGGTGATACATTCCCACCAGAAAAACGAGGAAGTGCACTAGGTATTATAGGAGCCGTTTTTGGAGTATCATATCTTATTGGGCCATTATTAGGTGGTTTACTCATTGGCTATGGTTGGCAATGGTTATTTGTGGTGAATTTACCCGTAGCTGTTCTGGTGATTATCCTTGGTATTAAATTTTTACCGAAGACAGGTAAAAAAGCGGATAATCATTTTGATTGGAAAGGCATGCTCTTATTGGCTGTTTCATTTTCATCTCTAGCTTATGGCATAAACCAAATCAATACACAGAACTTCTTCGCTAGCATCGACACAACCAAAGTGTGGCCATTCCTTTTAACCTTCATCTTACTCCTATTACTATTTGTGAAGGTTGAAGAGAAAGCAAGAGACCCCATAATACGTACTAGGCTTTTTAAAAGTCGTGAAGTTAGTTTAACTATTATAATATCTATTTTAACCGGTTTAAACGAGGCAGGATTAGTATTTATACCTGCCTTTGCCATAGCAGCATTTAGTTTTAATAATTCACAGGCTAGTTTAATGCTACTACCCGTGGTAGTATCAATTGCTATAGGTGCGCCTGTGATGGGTCGAATTCTGGATAGGACGGGTTCTAAAGTTTTAATGATCACTGGTGGCTTAATGTTAACTATAGGGTTGATAATTTTCGAATCATTAGGATATCACTTCTCTTATTTTATATTATCAGGAATTTTTATAGGATTAGGGCTTTCAACACTCTTAGGTGCACCCGTACGTTATATAATGCTCAATGAAGTCTCAGAATCGTATCGTGCATCAGGTCAGGGATTAATAAATATAAACACTAGTATCGGGCAATTAATTGGTGGAACACTTATTGGAGCTGTTTTAGCATCTCTTGGTGGAGGAGTAAATGCTTATGAGTTTGCATATTTTTTACTAGCTATTGCAGCTTTAATATTAACATTTATAGCATTAGGGCTTAAAGGAAGAAAAGATGAACTGGAAACAATGAAATAAAAAGTTTTTATTAGTTCCGAATCAGTTTCCAAAGTAATAAAATCTTTTAATGAATGCATTCGGTTTATTTCAGAGTATATTGCTTTAAATTTTTATAAAAAATTATAATTTATCATTATTCGATTATATCTTCACTGTGAAGTGGCAGGAACCATTTCTGTGCAATAAAGGTAGGTATCACAGCACTGGCAATAACTACACCTATAAGAATTGAATACTGTGTTTGATTAATGTAACCTGCGTTAAAGCCGAATAAACTAGCTATGGTTCCAAAAGTTAATCCTGTACTCATTAATAGTGTTGTATAGGTGCTTCCATTTTTAATGTATTTATTCGCGAAGAAGTAAACTCCGATGAATTTAGTGGCGATTTTAATGGTGAATAATATTACAAATAAGCTTAAGGCTACAATGATTAGTGGAAAAGAAATTTTTAATCCTCCTACTATGAAGAATATGGGTGTTATTGCTGCGTAAGCTACGGTTCTCATCCTTACCATTAAATGTTTCACTTGGGATAACTGTTTGGACATTAAAAGTCCCAGTACAAATGCGGGCAAAACCGCTTGTCCATTACCAATAGCGGCAAAATACATGAATATAACAAGTAATATGAAGATATACTTGATTTCAGGTTCTATTACTTTACCTTTTAATTTATGATGCTGGAAAATGCGTTCAGAATACTTTGCTGCTAGAATGATGACTATAATGGATACTACGATAAAAAGTAGTGTGTATAAATCTGGTTTAATGAAAATTATACTTAATGCTAAAGCTGTTGACATGTCAGTTATAAATGTGGCTGCTAATATTGTTTTAATTAAGTTTGAGTCCAGATTCTCTGTTTCCATCAGCACTGAGTATACAACTGCAAGTGAGGTTGTTGATAGTGCAATTCCCGCGATCAGCGCTGCTTGTAGATTCCAAAATGCTATGAAGTATGTGTAAAGAAATGCTCCTATGAAAGGTGTGAGAAATGAGAAAAATCCTATTAGAAAACTTTCTTTGTACTTTTCTCTCATTATCTTAGTATCGATCTCGGTTCCTGCCATGAAAGTTAACAGTATACCGCCAAATGTGGCTATTAATGTCATCCAATCAGTGGCGTATAGGAGGCCTAGATTTCCGAAGATAGCTCCTAATATTATTTCTATTATTGCTACGGCTAATCCTAGTCTTAATGAAATTAAACTGGATACAAAAATAATTATAACTAATATTAATATGTTGAATTGAGTTATATCCGCTATCATGCTATTGTCTCCTACTTAAGTAAATTTTTGTTCAGTAGGAGTCATTAGCTTAAAAAAAATAAGCAGTTTAAGGTGAACTCCATCACCTTTTTATTTATATTAATTTTTGAGTTATTAATTATATAAGTGTTTTCCAGTTCAATTTATTAAGTTTATTATCACGGTTTCTACTCTGTGAAACTTGTAATAATAAACTTGATCAGGTTATTTTTAAGTTATAAAAATTAATGATGGAACAGCGAAATCATCCATTTTAAGAATTTTTACTTTGGTTCTAAGTATCTATTTGTTGTTTTTTGGTATAGTAAGTAGGATAGGTAGTAGGTAAAGAAAGTGACGACCATTGCTGGTATTAATTGATTGATGATTGCGAAGAAATTAGCTGACATATGTAAGCCTACTGCTAATAAATAGAATAGTGCTGGTTTATTTTTAGCTATTCCATAAGCAACTAGAGATGTGCTTGCGGCGTGGAAGAATATGGCGGGTATTCTGACGTAGAATGGTACTCCGTAGATGAATACGTATATACAAAATTCGGTTATACCGAATCCTAAACCCACTAATAATGCAAGTATAAATAGTGACCGTTCGCTAAGTGAATAACGATAGAATAATGGATAAGCTTTGGAGAACTCTTCAATAAACGGTGCGAAAATAACAACGGATAAGAAGGTAGTTATGAATACGGGGAGGAAGGAGTAGAAACTTTGATCTAATGCTTCTAAAAAGAGCGTTATGGGTATGCTTACTACAATTCCTGAAAGTAGGAAGAAAATCCGCTCTCTCCAACCCAGTTCATGGGGTTTAATGAATATCATATCAGTTTTATTATCAGTCATTAGGTATACACCGGTTTTTTATTAAAATATAAAATATGGGATTAAATTTAATGAAAAATATTTATAAAATAATCAATAATTTTTGTTTGATCAAAAAATTAGTTCAAAATTTTTGTTTTAAATCAGATTATTATTTTATAATTTAATTACTATTTAATAGTTTTATAAAAAAACCAAGAATAATTATTATCTGTGTTAAATCATTATAATTAATTATATTTGGATTTTTTTAATGAATTCAGTTATTTTGGTTTTATAACTTTCGTCCTTTACTTCTTTGGCTGTTAAACCTATTCTGGCTATGGGGGATGTTCCGCTTAGTTCTGTCATTTCGCTGAATGTTCCGTCGAATCTTGATCCACCGGCGGTGCAGAAGAAGGCTACATTATTAAATTTGGCTTGATTTTGATGAATATATGTTCTGATGGGTGTGGATATATTGCCTGCCCAAACAGGTGTTCCAATAACTAGTAGATCATAACTTGCCGGGTCATTTTTTATATTTTCTAATATTGTCAATTTTTTTCTGCTTGCTTGGAATCCTGAGGTTATATATTTTAATATACCGGATCGATTTTGAGTGTCAATAATTTCTTCAATATCACAGTCAAGGTTATTTTGTATTTCTTCAGCTACTTTACGAGTATTACTTGTCCGTGAATAATATACTATTAATATTTTCATTAAAAAAAATCCCCCCACAATTTTTTTATTTGATAATATAATGAAATTAATTACTTATAATATTTATCTGTTCAACTTAAATTCTATAAAAATAGTTGGATTAATCATAAATCATATTATAAGTGATTTTTGTTCAGTTTATTAAATTTTATTATGTAAATTCCTTTAAGGCGCAGATTTAGAAACACTTAAAGAAATACTAAAATTGTTTATGTTTTTTATTTTCATTAAAAAAACATATTTGAATAGAATAATGAATTCGACTCTAATAGTTAAATTATATTATAAAAAAAACAATTAAAAGAGAAGAAGTATATTTTTACAAAGGAGAAAATAATCTAGAAAAAAGATAGTAAAATAAGTGAATAATAAAAATAGAACTTTAAAATCTGAATAATAGAATTTAAGGTTTAAAACAAACGAACAAGTTCATTTTGGTTTATATTCATTTTTTTTATCTCAATGTTCTTGCGGGACGTTCCATTACGATATTTAATTTACCGCCGCAAACATCACAACTAGTCCAAATGTGAATATCCCGGAAATTATCACTACAATCACTGCATTCCATATCATAAACTCTGTTTTTCATCTAATACAACTCCTATATTAATTATATATTTTTTTTGCGACAGTGAATTAAAATTAAAATATCAAAAAATAATATTTGGTATAAATTAATTAAAATTCCTGAATTAAAAAAATTATTTTATTTATAATATAATTCTCAACGTATAAATAAACTCCCTATATGTTCATTCATCATTATTCTCTTTTTATTTGTCCATTATATTTCATTGATTGAGAACCAGATGCCTGCAGCGGGAGATGAATTTTATAATATGTTTAAATTACGGTTAAATATTAATTTTTTGCCTCAATTATTTTTCCAGAAATCTTAATTAATAGCGATTAAGAAATTATAATCATCAAAAGATTTTGGGGGTTACTTTATTCATGTTAGATTTCGGGATAATTGCTGAGGAAGAAACTGAGGATTATACTACAAAATTTTTGAATGAATTAGTTCCGGGGGAAGAAATATCCGGTGTAGTTGTTGTAGGAGAATTTAAAACATTACCTATGGGTAAAAGAGAAGTAGCTGAATTCTATGTAATAATAACTGATCATAAAAATCGTTTGAAATGGGTTTGTGAATTCATAACACCTTACCATCCAGAAACAGATAATATTTATGGTGAAAAAGGAGGTTTATTCTATAATTTCATAGACAGCTTAACTCATGTAGTTAATAAAACATCTGAGAATTGGCAGGATAATTATTCAGTTAATTTCAATCAATTCCGGAAAACGGTGAATGAATACATCACCCATGTAACTATAAAGACCGTTCAACCAGTAAATTCTGATGCTAAAAGTGTTAATTTGGAAATATTAAAAGCTGAATACAAAAGAGGATCCAAAAAAAAGGTGCCCATAACAATTTATGATTTAGCGGAACAAGATCCTATTATTCTAATGGGATATGCTCGTCTGCGGAGTAAAGGCGACAGGATAACTGTGAAAAATATTGCATTTGAGCTTAAATCTTTATTAGATGATGTTAAGATAACAGAAGATGCTTACAGACAAGCTTTAATAAAACTGAAAACAGTAGAAAAAGGGGATTAACAATAATATTAAAAGCAAATTTTTCAGTTTAACTTAACAATATACCAAAATTTTTCCTTTCTCCAATAAGTGGTATTAATTTTTAGCAATTGAACTAAAAGATTTTCTTTAAATCACATTATAAAAAATCATAACGGTTGAGAACTGTAAAAATCTGTGGTTTTTTAGTGCTTCAAAACTTTTAAGGCTAGCAATCAAGATTGGAATTTGGTTTAAAATTCTTTTTTTTTTAAATCTTAAAATAATCGATTAAATCTTAATGGAAAACATATTTACTAGTATAAATTGTTTATGGGAAATGGTAATTTCCTTAGTTGTGGATTCTGATTCTTATTTAATATTTCAATTTTTTTTATGGTAATTTAACTGAAAATAAAGTATTACACGTTTTACATCTAAATGCGTAAAGAAATACTCTATTTTTACTGACTTCTTTTTTGAAAATGAGTTTTCCTTCGGCTTCTTCTCCTTCAATCATATTAATAAATTCAACATCTTTTCCATTGCATTCAGGACAATCAACCTTTCCTTCATTATAGATCCTCATTTTTTTTCCAAGTCTTCCACTTTTTTATATTTAATAATATTATTTTTTTTTACAAATTATTTTCATTGTAGATGATCGCAGTGTTATTAAATTTACACACTAAAGCTTCTCCAAACCGTGTTTTTTCCAGTTTACCTTCAATCCTGCCTTCAAGAATGTTGGATACGCCTTTTATTAATTCTTCTATAACAATTGTATTAACGGGTTTTTCATCATGGCCGGATAATATGGTGCTGAAGTTAGCAGAATAGTTATTTACATGTTTTATACTTTTTAAATAGGTGCTTAAAGGAAGTGAAGTTTCAAGATTCATTAATACGGGTCTGGCAAGTATGGAATCTCCGGAAAATAGGATTTCATCTTTTTTATCCAGTAAACATATACTCCCTGGTGTGTGTCCGGGACATTTAATGACTTTTAATTTTCTTTCACCTAAATCGAATACATTTCCGTCTTTAATGGGGGATGTTTTGGTGATTTTCGCGTTGATCCAATCATCTTTAGAAAAATTAGATGGTGTTATAGCTTTAAAGTTTTCTATGATTCCTTGGCGTGTATCTTTAATATAGAATGTATTCAACAATTTCATGTCTTCCGGTGTTATGTAAAGATCTGGAAATTGATAGGCGCCGTTAACATGATCAGGATGTCCATGAGTTAAAACAACCTTTATTGGTAAGGGGGTGAGTGATTGAACTAATTCTGCTAGATTTCCAAGACCCCATCCTGTATCTATGAGAAGTGATTCTCTTTTACCTTCAATTAGATAAGAATTAACTCCTGTTTTATCACTAATATTCCAGATTCCATCATTAATTTCCTTTAAATTGAACCATTCATTATTTTCATCAGTCATAAACTGTTCCTCCTAAATTTAGTTTGATAGTTATTTGTTTTAATTTAAAAATAAATAATTTAATGTAATTTAACTTTTTAATATTAAAAATGTTGGGTAAATTCATAACAGACAAAAAATTTTTCTATATTATTATATAAAATAATTGATGTTATGATAATTTATATTTCAATGCTTCGTGGGATTAATGTTGGGGGGCGTAAAAAAGTAAAGATGGTGGAATTGAAAGGTTTATATGAATCATTAGGTTTTAGTGATGTGAAAACTTATATTCAAAGTGGTAATGTTATATTTAAGACTAATAACTTTAATTCGTCCTCAGAACTAATAAAAAGAATAGAAGTAGCTGTTAAAGAAGTTTTCAGTTTTGAAGTCCATGTTTTTATTAGAACGATGAGTGAGCTTGAAAGAATAATTAATGATAATCCGTTAATACAATTTGATACTAGTAAACTTCATGTTACTTTTTTATCTGATCATCCAACTATGCATATAAACGGGATAGACGAAGTTAAGGATGAATTGGAGAAGTACTCCTTTTCGGATGTAGAGATTTATCTGTTTTTACCTAATGGTTATGGTAGAACCAAGTTATCTAATGATTTTTTTGAGAAGAAATTAAGGGTTAATGCTACAACTAGGAATTGGAGAACTGTAAATAAATTATTTGATATTGCAAAATCATTATCCAACTAATTTATGTAAACTAAGGTGTATTATTAAATCCATAATAAAAAAGACCTAAATTACTGTAATTATTTAAGCTAATATTTTAAAAAAAATTGATTATTTTTAGTTTAGAGATTATTATAATCGATAAATATTGTTTAATATCTAAATCAGGATAAATCTATAAACTTGGATATTGTTAATTTTATTCTCTGATTTTAATTAGGATTTTTTTAATGTTTTCCACGGATTCGTAGAGTTCTTCAAGGTCTTCGTTTGATAATGAGGATAATTTACGTCTAATCTGTTTATATTGATGTTTACACCAGCTCCATAATTGTTCATGTCCTTTCTCTGTAATGCTGTAATGGATATGTTAATTACTCTTCGATCATTTTTATCAGGTTTCGTTCTACTAATCCCTCTTCAACAAGTTTATCAATTAAAGAGTCATATTAGATTTTGATATACATACTTTCCTCCCAATTTCGGACATGGGGATGGCTTCGCGTTTTTTCAATTCCTAACACTCGATAATTGGAGGGGACTATTTTTTTATGCTTCAAAATTCTCTTATATTGTAATAATGATTTGCGAAATAATAGAGTAATCAAATAAAAGTCATCTATTAATTTATTTAATCTTTCATCGTCCATCATCTTATTATTATCAAATTTATACTATTATAATTTATTATGGAGAATCTAGTATTGAATTTATTATGGAATAAAATTTTTTAAAGTAAAATATGANNATTTAGCATTTTCACGGAATCAATAAAAATAACATTATTTATAAATAGATAATTCATAATTTAAGAAGTATTAGAAATTCAATGAATTTTACACTTGCAATTTTGGTATAATTTGTAATAAATTGGGTAAAATTATGGTATAACTATTTTTAATTGAATTAGCAGACGATGTTTCATGAAGTTTAGAAGTTTAATCATAAAAAATATTTTTAGAAACAAGTCTAGAAGTATTTTAGCGATAATTGGAATTGCAATAGGAGCAGCAGCAATTCTTGGATTAGGATTAGTCACAGATAGTTTAGCATCATCAACACAACAAGCACTTACCACTGGAGCAGCTGATTTTTCAGTGTTACCATCCTCTTTCGGAGGCCATGGATCAGGTGGAGGCTTCGGAGGAGGATCAGGTGGAGGCTTCGGGGGAAGTTCCGCGTTTAATGGATCCTCAGGTGCTACTTTTGTAAGCGCTGGACAAACTATTGACCAATCAACACTAAATTCCATCCAGCAAATGCCTGGTGTGGAAACCGCAGCTGGAGTTCTACGTTCAGCTACAGAACTTAACGGTACAACCCAGCCTTTAACACTGTTAGGAATCGATAGTCAAGACTTATCACTTGATGATGTTCAGATAACTAATGGAAGTGCATTTACCAGTAGTAATCAAATTATTCTTGGTTCAACCGCTGCTACCGGTTTAAATAAAACTATAGGAGATCAATTAACTTTTGATAATCAAACCTTCATTGTGGTGGGAATTTATGAAACCGGTGATTTCATGTCTGATAGAGGAGCGATACTTTCATTAAGCACTCTTCAAAATCTTACAAATACCACAGGTGTTTCACAGATACTGGTTAAAGCGAGTAATGGAACTTCACCAACTAGTTTAAGTTCACAGATTACGCAAAACTATACTAATTTAACCACTTCAACTTCATTGTCAGGATTTAATCGTATGAATAATGGAATACAAATCATTGAATCAGGTTCTTGGGCTATCACACTTATAGCATTATTAGTTGCAGGTGTTATGGTTGTAGCAACAATGATGAAGAGTGTATCCGATAGAACACGTGAAATAGGAGTTTTAAAAGCGGTAGGTTGGAATAAAAGACGGATATTAGCATTGATTATAGGTGAATCCATGATTCTAGCAAGTATCGCCACAGTTATAGGATTAATAATAGGCGTAGGTGCTGTAGAAGTCTTAATTAGTTCACATATTTTAAATGGCATTCATATAGCTTTATCTCTTAATTTAGTACTCGAAGCTGTAGGTGTAGCATTATTCCTAGGTATAGTAGGTGGAATTTACCCGGCATACCGGGCAAGCAGATTAGCACCAACCGAGGCGTTACGTTATGAGTAATGAAAACATTGTCAAAATCGAAAACCTTATAAAAAGATATGATCAGGCCGGAGTAATAGCTTTAGATGGAATTAACCTGGAAATAAAGAAGGGAGAATTTGTATCCATCATGGGACCTTCTGGGTCCGGTAAATCAACCCTTCTTAACATGATAGGAGCATTAGACCAAGCTGATGAAGGTTCTATTCAAGTATCAGGTCAAAATTTGATGGAGAAAAAGGATTTCAGTTCTTTTAGATCAAAGGAGATCGGATTCATATTCCAACTTCACAATCTAATACCTAACCTTACAGCATCCGAAAATGTGCAGATTCCCATGCTCCAAACAAATAATTCAGATGAAGAAATGGTAAAGAGAGCAACAGAATTATTAGGATCCGTAAATCTTGGTAATAGAGTAGATCAAGTTCCAACTAAACTCTCCGGTGGTGAAAGGCAAAGAATAGCCATAGCCAGAGCATTAGTAAATCATCCCAACATCATACTGGCCGATGAACCTACCGGAGCATTGGATTCTAAGATGGGTGATATTATACTAGAATTGTTGCGTGAAATTCATGAAAAAGAAAATATGACTCTAATCCTGGTAACTCATGAAGAATACGTTGCTAAAAAGGCTGACAGGATAATAAGCATGATGGATGGAAAAATAACCTCTGAAAATTGTACATTGTAACTAAATTCTTCTTTAGTTATAGGGAGGGTTACAAAAAGATAAAAAATTTTTTTTATCATTTTCCTAAATTTTATGGCATCAAAGGATAGTAACCCTCCTAAAAACTTTATTTTATAAATGATTAATTATAAAAATGTGTATTGCTTAGGGGGTAGTAGTAATAATGTTTTGTCAAAGTTACGAAATTTTTAGATATCCATTAAAAATTAGGATGGTTTAGGGGATGTCAAGAAATTCTATTATCCATGAGAATGTTATTATAGGCTTGAAATATAAGAGGGATTCTAAATCTCCAGTAATTGGTGAAAATGCCTTTATACGTTCAAATACTGTTATATATGATGATGTAATTATTGGAGATGATTTTAAAACTGGTCATGGAGTTATTATAAAAGAAAAAAATAGAATAGGTGATAATGTTTTAATAGGCACTAGATCTATCGTTGAAGGTAACTGTAATATTGGAAGTAATGTTAGCATTCAATCAAATGTTTATATTACTAGTAAAAGTGTGATTGAAGATTATGTATTCATAGGACCTTGTGCTTGTTTTACAAATGATAATTATCCTATCAGGATAGATCATGAATTTAAAGGTCCAATTTTAAGGAAAGGTGTATCTGTAGGTGCTAACTCTACTTTTCTATCGGATGTGGAGGTGGGTGAAGAGTCTATGGTAGCTGCAGGAGCTGTTGTAGACCATGATGTTCCACCCTTCAGTTTAGCTATAGGCTGTCCAGCTCGAATAAAACCACTCCCCAATGAACTTAAAACTTTAAATAAAATTTAATATTTTAAATTAAAAAAAAAAATTTAAAATCCAGAATCATCTTAGTAGATTTCAGAATAGTAGGGATTTATTTTATTTTAATTCCAACTATAATAATATTTTTTTTTATATTCCTGCTCCTCCACTAACGGAATTATGTGTTATATCGAGCATTAAAGGTTTTGGCAGTTTAATGCCGATTGTTTCTTTTATAACATCTTCCACGGTTTCAACGAATATGAATTCTAATTCATTTTTCACATCATCTGGAATATCATCTAAGTTTTTTTCATTATCTTTCGGTAAGATAATTCGTGTTATTCCAGCTCGATGGGCAGCGAGCACTTTTTCTTTAATACCGCCAACTGGTAATACAGCACCTCGCAGTGAAATTTCACCAGTCATAGCTAACTGTGGATCAACTTCATGACCGGTTACTAAAGAAGCGATTGCAGTTAATAAAGCCACTCCTGCTGATGGTCCGTCCTTAGGAATAGCTCCGGAAGGTACATGGATATGTAAATCCTTCTTATCAAACTCGAAATCTTTTAAACCGAAAACTAATCTGGAGCGTATTAAACTTTGACTTATTCTAGCAGATTCCTTCATTACATCTCCTAACTGGCCTGTGAGCATTAATTTCCCAGTACCAGGCATGAAGGCTCCTTCGATGAATAGGATATCACCACCTACAGGTGTCCATGCTAATCCGGTTACTACTCCTGGTGGATTATTTTTACCTGCTTGTTGATATGGTGTGATTTCATGTCCTAATATCTCGAATAGCATGTCATCCTTGATTATGTAAGGTAAAGTTACTTTATCCACGACGATTTTCTCGGATGCCACTCTTGCCACGGCTGATAATTGCTGTTTAAGTTGTCTTACACCTGCTTCACGAGTGTATTTTTCTATGATGTTTTTAAGTGCTTCATCCGTGATTTGGAGTTGATCATTGTTTAAGCCATGATCCTCTAGTACGGTTTCGATTAAGTGATTCTTTGCTATGTGATATTTTTCATGGCTAGTGTAACTTCCAATGGTTATAATCTCCATACGATCTCTCAATGGGGCGGGGATACCGCGTAGATCATTACCGGTTGCGATGAAGAAAACGTCTGATAAGTCGTATGGTACTTCTAAGTAGTGGTCGGAGAATGAATTGTTTTGTTCAGGGTCTAAAACCTCTAGTAATGCACTGGCAGGATCACCACTATATGAGGCCATTAATTTATCTACTTCATCTAAAATGAATACGGGATTTCTTTCTCCTGCACGTTTCATTCCTTGGATGATTCGGCCGGGTAATGCACCGAGGTAAGTTCTACGGTGACCGCGGATTTCTGCTTCATCTTTCACGCCACCTAAACTGATCCTAACGTATTTTCTTTCTAATGCTTCTGCAATGCTTTTCCCGAGACTTGTTTTACCTGTTCCTGGTGGTCCTACTAATAATAGTATTGATCCTTGCTTGTTTTGTTTTAATTTCATTACGGTTAAGTGCTGTATGATACGATCTTTAACTTTATCTAAGCCGTAGTGTTGTTCATTCAGTATTTTTCTGGCGGATTTAATGTTAATATCTTTTATATGACTTTTACCCCATGGTAAACTTGTTATTAAGTCGAGGTAGTTTCGTATAATATTTTCTTCAGAACTGTGAGGACCTTGCCGGTCGAGTTTATCCACCTCATTTAATGCTACTTCTTTAACATCTTGGGGCATGTCAGCTTCTTCTATTAATTCCCTGTAATCTTTCTTCCCAGTTCCGTTTGATGTATTTAACTCTTCTTGAATGGCTTTGAGTTGTTCTTTAAGCATGTTCTCTCGGTGCGTTTTATTCATCTCTTCATTGAATTTAGCAGCCATTTCCATCTGGAATTGTATGGATTCTTTCTGTTCAATTAAATGATCCAAGAATTTTAAGCTTTTCTCTCTTAATGAACGTGTTTCTAGTAACGCTTGTTTCTCTTCATGTGATAATCTCAGGTAGGGGAATATGTAAGCGATTAATTTTGTTAAGTCATTTAATTTGTTAATATTTTCAACGTAAGTTTCTGAACCTTTAAAGTTTTTACTTATCTCTGATACAAGGTTTTTGATATGATTTAATGTTTCTTTTTGATCCTCTGGGTTTAAGTCTATTATATCGGGAATGTAATGGTAAGTAGCCCTGTAATTAGATTCATCTATTATTAATTCATCTATTTCTACTCGTTCTATTATTTCCACTTGTAATTGGTAATGATTCCTCATTTCCTGGACTTTTATGATTTTAATTAGTGTTCCCATTTTATATAATGGTGATTCAGATTCTATTGAGTTTGCATTTAATGCTAATGCAATGCCGTAGAAATCATCCTTGGCGGCTCGATTATAGAGTTCTTCGCCGGTTTTTTTATCTGTTTTTAGAGTTGTATTAGTTCCTTGTAATAGAACCGTGTTTGGTATAATTAATATGGGTAATTCTTTGTTAATGTTCATTTCTTGCATGATATATCAACTCATGGTAATTTTTTAGGTTAATATTTTGATGAAAAAATTAAATTTGAAGTTTAAAAATTTTTTTTATTCGTTTTTTTGTTTTGTTTGATCGCATTTTGTTAATACGCAGCCGAATAGAAAATCTATTTTTTCTTTGTGATTTATCAAGGCGTTATGATTGAATGTGTAGTAAATGTAGTTGCCTTGTTTTTTAGCGTTGAGGATCTTCGCGGTTTTCAGTATTTTGAGGTGTTGGGATGCTGCGGGTTGGGTTAAACCCATTTTTTCTGCCATTTCTGTAACACTAACTTTTTCCATTTGACCTGATGCTAGTATATAAACGAGTGTGAGTCGGTTTATGTTACTGAGTGCTTTGAATAATTCTTCTAAATCTTTTGAGATGTCACAAGTGTATTCTGTATTTATCCTCAACATATACTACTTAACTATATAAGTATATACTTATATACTTTTCTATTAGATATATCTAAAATCTGGAGGAAAAAACTTTAAGTTTCTAAAAGAATTATTATATTATTAATAAGGATGTCTTTATGGGATTTATAAGGATGTTCTAAAGTACATTATTGATAAAAAATTGTGTAAAAACATTAAATAGAATTTTTTACATTAAAAAGAGGTTGAAAATATGCCAGTAATTACTATTGAAGGACCAGCATTATCTAAGGAACAAAAGGCTGAGTTAGTTAAATCTTTCTCACAAACCGCTAGTAAAGTAATGGGAATACCTGTAAATGCTATGGTCGTTATCATTAGAGAAGTGGGAGCAGAAAACGTAGGGGTAGGTGATTGTTTACTCTGTGATTTAAGAAGGACTGAGGAATAAAAATAATTATATACTACATAATTTTTTTTAACTAAATACTAATATTCATATTATAATTTAATTAATTACAAAAAAATTAATTATTTTTTTTTTAAATAAAATATAGTCTTCTATCAATCATTTTCGGAATTTAATTTCAAATTTTAACTAATAATTTATTGGACTCTATTTTCAACTCGTAAATCAGCAGATCATAGGTATTAGTTGCTTCAATGAGTTTTCTTCGTTCTTTATTAAGTTTCTTATATTCTTCTGGAAGACATTCAATTTCTGGAAGCGACTCCAATACAGGACCGGAAATAAGTTTTCCAGTGATAACATCGAACTCGGAACTATGCAAAGGACATGTAATAATATTTCCATCGAATCTGCCTAAAGATAAACTTGCATTCATATGTCCACATCTATCACTTACAGCATAATAATTCCCATCCACATTAGCTATAAGTATTTCATACCCGCTAACTTCTACGTGTTTCATTTTACCTACAGTTACTTCATCTGTCTTGGCTATTTCAACAAACATGATATCATCACATCTTTCTAGTTAATTTGAATTAGTAAAACTATGTTTTTTTTAATAGATTAAAATATTCATTTGAAAAATGTATAAATCCATAATAATCTCATAGTTTTTAAAATTTCTACGTAAATATCATCAATACACTAAAAGACTTTACAGATTTTAATGGATTGAAAAATGTAATATGAATTAGTTTACAAAAATCTGTCAAGAAAATATATTTCAGATAGCAGAAAGCCTACAGGAATTCTATTAAACGGTTTCTAAAATGTCTCTTATTTTTATAAATTATTTAATTAATCTTATTTTTTTAAAATAAGAAAAATTAAATGAATTAAAGTTCATAAATAATAACTGAAAAAATTGGGATTCTTTTATGATATAAAAAAATAATAATTTTATGGTTTCTGATGTAAATGGTTCAAAGAAGAAAAGAGAAGTCTGAGAAACGTTATAATCATCTTAAAGATGAGAAAAGTCCATATCTCATACAACATGCACAAAATCCGGTGGATTGGTATCCCTGGGGTGAAGAAGCATTCAAGAAAGCTAAAGAAGAGAATAAACCTATATTTCTTTCAGTAGGATATTCCACCTGTCACTGGTGTCATGTTATGGCCCGGGAATCTTTCGAGGATCATGAAATGGCACAATTAATTAATGAAGTTTTTATACCAGTTAAAGTGGATCGTGAGGAACGCCCTGATATTGATTGCACTTATCTTGAAGCCTGTCAGATCCTTACTAACAGTGGTGGATGGCCCTTAACAGTATTATTAACACCTGATTTAAAACCGTTTTTTGCAGGAACTTATTATCCTAAGGAAAGTGTTGGTGGTGGGATTGGACTTAAAGATTTAGTAATAAACATCCGGGAGTTATGGCAGAATCAAGAGGGTGAATTACTGAAATCAGCTGATGAGATAACTTCCGCTCTGAAAAGATGGGCATCTACAGTATCTGGTGAGTTAATCCCAGAATCAGTGTTAGATCAGGCCTTCAATGTTTTAAGTAACAGTTTTGATGAGTATGGTGGATTTGGGCATGGGCAGAAGTTTCCCAGTGCAAATCATTTATTATTCTTATTACATTACTGGAATCGTACTGGGGCTGGAAATGCATTATCAATGGTTGAAGAAACCTTAAATTTTATGCGTAGGGGAGGTATATGGGATCATCTGGGATTTGGTTTCCATCGTTATAGTATGGACCCGGAATGGATTGTACCCCATTTTGAGAAAATGCTCTATGATCAAGCTCTAATGACCCTAGTTTACACAGAGGCTTATCAAGCTACAGGGAAAGAAGAGTACAGGGATACAGTGATGCTAATTTTAGAATATATCCTAAGAGATATGACTTCGCCGAATGGAGGTTTTTATAGTGCTGAAGACGCGGAAAGCATGGGTTTGGAAGGTGAATTCTATTTATGGACTAAGAATGAAGTTGAAAGAATTTTAACTCCCCAAGAATCACTTATCTTTAATGATGCATACCAAATGAAGGAGAAGGGTAACTTCCAAGATCCTAGCACTCAAATATTTAATGGTAAAAACATTTTACATCTTAAAGCACCCTTAAATTTGATTGCAGAGGAATTAAAATTAGATCTAGCAGATTTATCTGAGCAATTAGAATCAATGAGAAAGAAATTATATTATGCTCGTGAGATGCGTGTTCATCCTCATAAGGATGATAAAATTCTCACTGATTGGAATGGACTTATGATAACAGCACTAGCTCGAGCAAGTCAAATCTTTGATGATAAACGTTATAGTGAAGCTGCTTTGAAAGCAGTGGAGTTTATTAAATCACAGCTCTACTGTGAAGGTAAATTATGGCATCGTTACAGGAGCGGTGAAGTTAAAATACCTGGTTTCTTGGATGATTATGCTTTTATGATTTTAGGTTTAATAGAACTTTACCAAGCTACATTGGATTCATCTTTACTTGAATGGGCTTTAGAACTGAATCAAGTATTAATAAATGATTTCTTTGATGAGACTGACGGAGGCTTTTATTTCACCAGTCGATTAGAGGAGGATGTATTGGTACGTAAAAAAGAGGCTTTTGACGGTTCCATACCTTCGGGGAACGCTTTATCCTATCTTAATCTTTTACATCTATCTACTCTATTGGAAGATTCACAGTTTAATGACCGGGCTATTGAATTGGAGAAATCCTTTGCACCTCTTATAAGTGGTTCGCCAACTGGTTATACTATGTTTCTTACTGGTTTAATGCTTCGTTTAGGCCCCAGTTATGAGGTGGTTATAGCTGGTGAGAAGAATGATGAAGCAACCCATAAGTTAATTCGGGTATTACGTGAGAATTATCTGCCTCAAGTTGTTTTCTCCCTTAATTCAGTGGATGAAAATTGGCTTCGTGAGAAAGTAGAGTCATTTAAGGATAAAAAACCATTAGATGGGAGGGTTACAGCTTATGTTTGTGAATCTAAAGGTTGTAAGTTACCTGTCACTAATTCAGATAAATTATTGGAATTATTAAGTTAAAAAAAAAATTTGATAAGTTCATAATAGATTAACCTTTTTTTTTATCTTCAATTTTTTTTTGTTAGATGGTGGTTAATTTAACATATTCCATTTTTCTGCTGGTTTGGAACATTTTGGTTAGAGTATTCATTCTTTCTGCATTTCCTTCCATAATAAAAATTTCTAGGCATTTATCCTCTTTAAGATGAGAGTGTATCTGGGTTTTTATTATATCCTCGAAGTCGTGTTTTATCTCTGTTACTTTGTCTTCAGCTTTTGGATTATGGATTAAGGTTAGTATTGAGTTTAAGTTGCCGGTAAGGTTTTTTTTCTCCTGGTTATCTGCGATTAACATTCGTGTGCTGGTTCGGATCACTTCTGATCTGCCTGAATATCCTATTTCCTCCTTTAATTCGTCTATTTCTTGGAGTAATTTATCACTGAGAGAAACGCTTATTATTGTCATAATATTTTATTATTTAATAACTCTTTATAAATATATTGTCTATATTTTATTAAGAATATCTTTAAATATTAATAAAATTATATGATAATTCATCAATAAAATAAAATTAAGGGAAGGGAATAGTTGAACAAAAAAAAGTTATCCATTGTAATAGTGATTTTGGTTATTGCTGCAGGAGTTATAGGTTATTTTGGTTTTCAAAATTTAAATGCTAATAATTCAAATGGTAAGATTGGCGTTGTTGTGAGTATAGGTCCTGAAGTGCAATGGGTTAATGCAGTAGGTGGTGACAAGGTTAATGTTACATTAATGGTGCCACCTGATGATGATCCACATACCTATGAACCATTACCGGGTCAACTCAAACAGGTATCCAATGCTAAAATGTATGCGGAGATTGGATCACCCTTAGAATTTGAAACGAATTATATGGGTAAAATAGAAGCTGCTAATCCTAACTTGCTTATTGTAAACTGCTCCCAAGGAATAACTTTAATGCCTAACACAGCAGAAAATGAGTCAGACACGATGGATCCTCATGATTGGGTGGATCCTAAAGACGCTGAAGTTATGGTGAATAATATTTATCTGGGTTTAGTCAAAGTGGATCCGTCTGATCAGGCTTACTTCGAGAAAAATCGTGATAATTACGAAGCTCAACTTGAAACATTAGATAATTACACTGCACAAACCTTAAAAGATAAGAAGGGCACTGATATATTAATATTCCATCCCGCATTTGGTTATTACGCTAAAGATTATAACCTCACTCAAATAGCAGTTATGATTAATGATGAGGAACCTTCACCTCAACGGATTGCACTTTTATTGAATACAGCTAAAGCGGATAATATAACGGTAATGTATAATGAGCCACAATACGATCCGAGTTATATGCAATCCATAGCATCACAAGTTAATGGAAAAGTTCTAACTGTAAATGATTTAGATGAAAATTACTTGCAGAACATGAGGAATGTAGCAAATGCATTTGCTCAAGCATAAAAAAATATCTAAGAAAAAATTAATAAGGAAATAAAATGAGTATGAAGGCTGTTGAATTCAATCATGTTAATATGAAATATAATGAACAGTATGTTCTACAGGATATTAACTTCTCTATTAAGGAAAAGGATTTCATGGCGATTATAGGTCCTAATGGCGGTGGAAAAAGCACTATCCTTAAAATTATCTTAGGACTTTTAACACCGGATGATGGTGAAGTTAAAGTATTCGGAAGGGATCCAAAGCACGCTAGAGATTTAATGGGATATCTTCCACAAAATCTATCATTTGACCCTCAGTTCCCTATTAGTGTCTATGAAACGGTGTTAACGGGTAGATACCATGGATTATTTAAGAGTTATAAACAAAGTGATGAAGAAGCTGTAATACAAGCTTTAAATGATGTGGAGATGCAGGATTTTAAGGATCGGCAGATAGGTAAATTATCCGGTGGTCAAATGCAGAGAGTATTCATTGCGCGGGCTATTGTTAGAAATCCTAAATTATTGCTTATGGATGAGCCTATGGCTAGCATTGACCCGGATATGCAAAGTTCATTTTATAAACTCATGTCACAGTTAAAGGATGAAATGGCTATAGTCTTGGTTAGTCATGATGTAGGAGCCGTATCAACTCATGTGGATAAGATCGCATGTCTTAACAGGGAACTCTTTTATCATGGGCCTGTAGAGGATTCAGCTAGGGGTTTAGAGGAGATTTATCATTGTCCTATTGATCTTATAAGTCATGGAATACCTCATAGAGTGCTCAGAGAACATTAACTCCTGAATTTCTTTTCTATTTTTTTTTAGGGGGATTTTTGATAATTATGTATGATTTTCTTCAATATGAATTCATTCAGAGAGCCTTAATAACAGCAGTCTTAGTTAGTATTGTCTGTGGAGTTGTTGGTAGTTATGTCGTTATAAAGCGTATAGTTTCACTTAGCGGTGCAATATCCCATGCCGCATTTGGTGGTGTAGGTTTAGGTTACTTTTTAACTGTTAACCCTGTATTAGCAGCTATCCCTTTTAGTATAGCATCGGCAATGGCAATTGGTGGTGTGGAGAAGAAAGTAAATATCAGTGCAGACACCGCTATGGGAATATTATGGAGTGTTGGAATGGCTTTAGGGGTAATATTCATTAATTTAACCCCCGGTTATGCTCCTGATCTCTTCAGCTACCTTTTTGGAGACATATTAACTGTAACTAACAGTGACCTTCTCATAATGCTCACGCTTGATTTAATTATTATAACCACGGTTTACATTTTTCGTAGAGAGTTTCTCGCAGTATCCTTTGATGAGGAATTCTCAACAGTTGTAGGGTTACCATCGTTACCAATTTATATGCTTCTTTTAGCTTTAGTAGCATTAAGCGTGGTGGTACTCATGAAAGTTGTGGGAATAATCTTACTTATAGCTTTATTCACAATACCGGCAGCCATAAGTAAACAATATACTCATAACCTAACGAAATTAATGAGTCTCGCTACAATCATCGGTATAATTCTAGCTTCAGTAGGTATAATATTATCTTATATCTTTAATCTAGCTTCAGGCGCCACCATTGTTATGGTTCTAGCTGCAGCTTTCCTCATCTCCTATTACCTTAAGGATTAAAAAAAAAGTTTAATAATGAATCATTCTGATAATGTTTTAAAAAAAAAATTTAGGAAAATTAAAAAAAAGAGAAGAAATTTTTTTAAGCCATTTCTTTAACGGCTAATTCAATATCTGATGCTTTAATAGTTTTTCTTCCAGCGTGTTTTGCAAGTTTAACTGCTTGTCTAGAGACATCTTCAGCCCATTGTTCTAAAACCTTTTCTAATGCGTTTTCTGCACCTTGACTTATTCTTTGTCCGCCGGCATTTTTTATTATTCTTCCTATTGGAGCTATTGGTATTTCACCCATATTAATCACCAAATAATAATTTTATAAAGCAAGTTATTTAAATATGCCGAATTTCAGCTGGCTTTTTATGGCTATTAACCTTATTTTGATCCTTAAAATTCTATTCAACCACTTTTTTTTATATCATTTATTTTTAAATTATTTCCAAATTTCTGATGGATGTCCTAAACTGATCTTATCAAAGTAAGTAAAAACCTTTAGAAGGAGAAGAATATTTTGATGGATCAACTTTAAACTTTTTAGTAATATATCAAGAAATTTTTTATCTTTCGATTTCTTTGATTATGGCTTGATGCATTCTTCTTATAAATTCGATGCGATCCTCATATTTCAGAACGTCTAGATAACCTTGAGCTACTAAGTTAAAAGCGAAGGGTGAAGGTATTTTAGTATTTATTTGTTTCACATCCATTTTTCCCTCCTCCTTCATCTTTAAAACTTTTTTAGCATTTTTTAAATCCATGAAATCTTCCATTACTTCTCGACGAGCTTCTTTGAGAATGGAGAAGTTATCATCTAAGTCTTTCACGAATTTTAATAATATTTTTCCCTTCACTTGTTGACGGGATACGCTCTTTTCCTGGCCTTTGTACCTGCGCAGTATCATTAAGCTGCGGCCTGCGCAATGCCTGAAACGTCCTGCTAATGTTTCTGTTTTATCAATCGCCTTAACAAGAATTTGTTCTAGGTTTTCAGAAGTAAGCTCCTTAAATGCTTCTAATCCTCCAATCTTTCCATCAGAACTTAAATAGAATCCATTATCAGAGACAGAGATCATTACATCTCTCCTATATTTTTTAGCTATAATATAGGCTACTGCTCGCGATAAAGCGTCATTGACTCTTCTTCCAAATAGACAATGAAATACTATAAATTTTCTGCTCCCGAAACCGGTATAGAATTCTACTAGAAGGTTTTTAAGGCTGGGAATTTGAGCGTATAGGTATTGTTCTCGGAAGTAATGGTATATGGATTGAGCGGCATTGTAATCCACGTATAAGTATTCATGGATGAAATCAGTGATTTCCTCTTTACTACGGCCGTATTGATATTTACCCTCCATGATACCACGAAATCTCTGTATTTCAACTGCCAGGTCAAATGATAATGGTAATTGTTCAGAGAACCATGATGGAATAGTGGGTGCGCTGTCGGATGGTGTTACATTAACCGTCATTCCCCGGGCATAGTTGAAGCGATAGATATTGCCGCCTAATACAAAAGTGTCACCCTTCTGCAGTTTCTCCATGAAAACCTCTTCTATACGTCCCACTACTTGTCCGTTACATTTAACCCGAGCCGCGGAACGGTCAGGAATAGTGCCAATATTAGTGGAGTAAAGCATTCTAGCTAACTTACCGCGTTTACCGAATCTTTTCTCATTGTAATCTACCCAAATCTTAGCGTAAACATAACGATCCTCTAAACTAGTGTAATCCCCTGCTAGATAACTTAGCACGTTTATAAAGTCATTTTCAGAGAGTTTATGATAACAATAACTATTCCTTATTAATTGGTAGGCATCCTGTATATTCCACGGATGTTCAATAGCCATTCCATATATGTGCTGGGATAGTACATCAAGACAATTCCACGGTATGTTAATCCGGTCTATTTTACCTTCTAATGCGTTCTTAAGAATAAGACTACATTCCACTAAGTCATCTCGATCCACCACTATGATTCTGCCTTTTGATTTATCATGAAGACGATGTCCACTCCGGCCTATGCGCTGTAATGCTCGGCTGACTGATTTAGGACTACTAATCAAAGCCACTAGGTCAATGTAACCTATATCGATACCTAACTCTAAAGAAGTGGATGATACCACTACTTTCAATGCACCTTCTTTAAGTTTATCTTCAGCTTCTAATCTGAGTTCACGGGAGAGAGAGGAGTGATGAGCCATTATATTCCCTTCATGATAAATATCAGGGAATCGTTTTTTTAGATTGAATACTACACTTTCAGTGCCGCTGCGGGTGTTGGTGAATATTAATGTTGTTTTATGATTAGTTATGAGTTTATGGAGCATATTATACATTGCGTCATTTGTTTCCTTTGGATCTGATTCCACTATATCCTCTACGGGACATAAAACCTTCATATCTAATTGTTTAAGATAATTCACATTTACTATTTTACAATTCCTCACTTCTCCATTTTCATATCCTACAAGGTAGCGAGCCATCTTCTCCAGGGGATGTACTGTAGCGCTTAAACCTATTCTAGTAAAGTGACCGGCTAAATTCTGTAGTCTCTCTAATGTTAAGTTAAGATGTACACCCCTTTTATTATCTGCTAATGAATGAATCTCATCTACTATAACATATTTAACATCTTGGAGTCTCTCCCTGAATTTAGGTGCGCAGAGCAGGATGGATAATGTTTCAGGTGTAGTTATCAGGATATGTGGTGGTGTTTTTAACATTTTTGACCTTTGATAAGGGTTAGTGTCACCAGTGCGGACAGCCTTTCGGATTCCTAGTTTATGGCCTGCAATTTCCTCTATTCCCTTTAATGGTTCCTCTAAGTTTTTTTCAATATCATTATCCAAAGCTTTAAGTGGTGAAATGTAGATGCAGTAAACTTTATCTTCTAATCCATCCATCTCGGATAAATAAGTTAACTGACTTATTATGGAGAGAAACGCAGTTAATGTTTTACCTGAACCAGTGGGTGATGAAACTAATAAGTTACTACCATGATGAATATCTAATAGAGCCTGTTTCTGAGATTGAGTGAATGTTTCAAAATTGTTTTTAAACCATTCTTTAACCCAAGGATGTAATATTTTATAAATCTCCCTATCTGGGTAAATTTTATCCTGTACTTCAATCATTTATCTTTTCCTTTATTATAATTCGTTTTAAATTCTAGATTATTTTTCATAGATTAAAAATTTTATATTAAATAAAATACATTCCAAAATAATATGAATAGAATTAATAAAAATCTTTAAATGATGTGATATTCTTTAATTTCCCAAAAGGGAATACTTCAAAGTCTTCAATTGCATAAACTTCTAATTCATCCATCTTCATTTTCTTTAAAAATGGACTTAACGGTTTTTCCTGGAGAATATCGGACCCTTCAGTAACAAAATTGAAAGAAGGCATAACAATTAGATTCCAATCCTTATATTTACCTGTAAGATAACACTTAATTTTCTCTACCCGTTCACCACTGCGTAATCCAATGCAAGGGTGTTCATGACCTATCACTATACTTTCAACATCATAGTCATTTAATTTAGTTGGAATCTTATCTCCATGCGTGATTAGCGAATTATCAAGACTATAATTTTCATAAACCTGTAAATCCATTTTACGAGCTATAAATTTGGTGAAATTATCATGATTACCTTTTATTAAAATTATTTCTTCAAAATTACTTTTTAAATAATCGAGAAATTCCAGAGTTTCATTCCATTCTTGGCGACTAATTTGGCCAAATTCATGCTTCAAATCTCCATTAACTATTATTTTATTACAAGAAGATTTTTTTTTAATCTCATTTAATCTATTAACAATATGAGGATACTGGAATTTAGGTACCATAATACCTTCTGCATTTAACGATTGCTCATAACCTAAATGTAGATCAGAAATAATTAAGTAATCTTTAATTTTTAAGGCCAAATCAATAATAAAGGCATCTTTTAAATCAATAAACTCCATTTTAACATTTATTCCGTTTTTTTAATCATAATAAAAAAAAAATATATTCTAAATAAACCAATATTTTATAGTGTTATAAAAAGAATGAATATTTTTTTGAAAACTCGAAAAAAAAAAGTTAATTCATCAAATTTTTATTATAATTATTAACTAATATCATTATTTCTTTATTTATAAATATATTTCTTTATAAGTTTAAGAAAAATTTTCTTTAGTAAAATTATAAATTAAAAATTATTATTTAATAAAAAAAAATATTAAATTCTTTAATTACTCAAACCTTCTTCTTTCAACTGAAAAACAGGTTTTCATTTACAAATAGATTAATTTATTCATCACATATGCATAAAAAAATGGATAGAATAAATGAATAAAATATTTAATTTAAATAAAAATAGGGGTATAAAAAAAATAAATAAAAGAGGTCTATGAAATATGACTACTGAAATAGATGATCTCATAAAAAAACTCAACAATGATGATGTAGATGAAAGGATGGAAGCAGCATCAACACTTGGCAGTACGAATGATGGAAAAGTAATTGAAGCATTAATCCGTGCTTTTGAAGATGATAATCCTGAAGTCAGACTTCAAGCAGCTAAAAGTCTTTCATTAATTGGTGATCTAGCTGTGGAACCCTTGATAGATTCTTTGAAGATCGATGATAGTGGCATCCGCCGCTATGCTACCTATACTCTTAAATGTATAGGGGATAATAGCGTGGTTAACCATCTAATCGATGCTTTAAAAGATGATGATTGGGGTGTTCGTAAATTCTCAGCCAAATCATTAGGAGAAATGGAAGCATTAATAGCAGTAGAACCATTAATTAAAACTTTAGAAGATGAAGATTGGGGAGTTAGAGTAGCAGCAACTAAAGCTCTAGGAGATATTGGAGATAAAAGAGCAGTAGATCCAATCAAAAAAGCCAGGCGAAAAGCACGCGGCGATAAAGAGTACAAAAAAGTAGCTAATAAAGCCTTAAAAAAATTTAAATAATCTATTTTTTTTTAATTTCATAAAGATCTGTACGCCGATTCCTTAACAATGGTAATTGATTGCGTATTTCCTTAATCCGGTTAAGTTTAATGTCAGCATAAATTATATCTTCTAGTGTGCCTGCCTGTGCCAGTACTTCTCCCCAGGGATCAACAATCATAGAATGACCATAAACCACATATGATGCATTCCAATTCCTAGCTGGTGATGCTGCAACCATAAAAACTTGATTATCGATAGCCCTACTACGAACAGTGCATTCCCAATGAATTGGGCCAGTAGTCATATTAAAAGCTCCGGGAATTACTATTAAATCAGCTTCATTTAGTGTCATGAGTCTCAATAACTCAGGGAATCTCATATCATAGCAAATAGCCACACCTATTTTACAAAATTCTGTTTCAAGCACCGTAATCTCATCACCAGGCGTGAGTGTTTCTGACTCTTTAAAATTAATTTCATCAGGAACATCAATATCAAAAAGATGCAATTTACGATGCGATCCAATTAAATCACCCCGTCCATCAAAGATGAAACTAGTATTGTATATTTTTCTATCTTCAGACTCAGGTATTGATCCCGCGACTATATTTATTTCACATTCCGCTGCAATTTTAGATATTATCTTTAAAGTTTTACTATTATTTCTATCTTCAGAGTATTCTCTGAATTTCTGATTATCGTATGGACAGTTGAACATCTCCGGAAGAACAACCAGATCAGTATTATGACGAGATGCTTCTAATATCATATTAACAGCTTTATCTATGTTTTCGTCTTTATCATTCACCACCATCATCTGGCAGACAGCTAATTTAAAATCGTTTTTCATTGCAAATCAACTAAAATATCAAAATCTTTAATTATACTATAAAATTTTATTTCAATGATAGAAGTTAATAATATTTATAGGGTTCTAGAAATTTTTTATGATGCTGGAGCTTTCTATCTTTGGGTTGGTATTTGTAACATATCGATGTGATAATGCTCGTTAAAAACTGTGTTTATTAATACGATTTTATGTGAACGCTACATGTACTGATTTAAAATAATTTAAGAGACAATCCTGTTTTTTTTTAATCCCTTATTTGAACATCTCCAATTAATGGGGGGGCTAAAAATGAAAATTAAATTTTTGGATTTCTGTAAGTAATAATATTCCAATTAATTTTATTATTTTTTTTTAGAATATTTTAGCAAATTAATTGAATTCATAAATTCTACTGAAACTTTTATATGATACGGAAATCTTCATATGGAAGTATAATAATTGTTATATAATTTTAATAATTGTTATAAAATGGGTAATTACAACGTCGTTATAATTAAATTGCATGGTTGTTTTTACCCCAGTTAAATAACTTCGCTTAGGATATAAATATTAACATTATTATGTGTATAGGTATGATTATTAAACTATTAATTACCTACAAAAATCCAAAAAATAAGCGAACAACATCTCCTAGAGGCGGTGGAGATGTAAATAAAAAGTATAGGTGATATGGTCAATGGTTTCTATAGGAGGTTTAAACATCCTCCGTTTAATCAACCACTGATAGCTCAGTTAAGAAATAAAAAAAAATTAAATAGTATTTTAAAATCCAATTTTTTTCTTGGAGGTAAAAAAAGATGTCAGAGGAAAATGTAGTATATGTCGGAACTAAACCCGCAATGGACTATGTATTATCAGCAGTGACTCAACTGAACAGTGGAACATCTGAAGTAATGTTAAAGGCTAGAGGAAGAGCTATAAGTAGAGCTGTTGATGTTGCCGAAATTGTTAGAAATAAGTTTGTATTAGATGCAGAACTTGGAACAATCAATATCAGCACAGAAGAAGTATCAAATAAGGAAGGATCAAACATTAATGTTTCATCCATTGAAATACATCTTAACAAAAAAAACTGTAAATAATACCCTGAAATGAAAAAAATACTTTTTTCTAATTTTTTAAGGATAATAAGCTTAAAATTTTAATTTTGTAAAATATTATACATGAAGAAGCTTATCATTTTAGGTTGGGCTTCATTTTTTACAGTCTAAACTGAATTCTTCTTCTACCTTGCAATCTGGGCACATCCATTCTACTATTTTTTATGCTGTATTGATATTCCCATAAAGAAAAAGTGATAAATTGAAAAGCAATAAAAATCAGAGATCTACCTGAAAAATAATTCAGGTATAAAATGAAGTAAAAGGTTAAATATTAACTCTAATCGTAGATTTTTTTTAAACTTATTCCTGATAATCATAACAATTATTTAAGCGGGGATATTTAAATGATCAATGATGATTCAAAGATATATAAACTTTTCATAATCCATTTAAATGAGGATGATGATGAATATAAACTTTTCCTAAGTAAATTAGATGCATCCTATGATTTCGAGTGGAAAGATTACTCATTTCAAAGTGAAACCCTCCATATGGAATTCGAAGAGCAAATGGAACTTGTTGATGTGATTATAATTTTATCCGGTCTATATATTAAAAATAGGAAACTAATAAAGAAACAGATAGATGTAGCAGTAAAACTAAGAAAACCTATAATAGTTATAAGACCCTACGGTATGGAAAATGTGCCATCTGCTTTAGAACAAATAGCAAATGAGGTAGTAGGATGGAATACTCCATGTATAGTTGATTCAATACAAGAAACCCTGGAAGAAAATGATATAGATTAAAATACATCCTATAAAAGTCTATAAAAATTAAAACCGGGCAGATGGTTAATTATGAGTTGTTATATTAAACATATGAAAGATTTTCTAAATGATTTGGAAATACCTCTGGAAACCAAACAAGAAAGAAAAAATGCAGATTTAGCTATTAGAAAAGTTATAGGCAAGACTAAAAACGATAAATGCAACATGGTTTGGTTGGAAGTTAAAGTCTGGCTTCAGGATGAGGATATGAAGCAGAAACTAGCAGACGACCTTAAATTAGAAGAAATAAGTTCCTAAAGGTTTAATAAGCATCTTTCAAATAATTATGTTTAACATCTATTAGAAATTCCTTAAAAAATATTTTAAAGTATCTTATCTGAATTAAGAATGAATCTATTAATTTTCTCAAATATTAAATAATGAAAAACGGATTTACTTTTTTTAAAAAAAATCTAAGGTAATTTTATTTTTTCTTTCAAGCTCTTTCGGTGGTTCTAACTCTATATATTCCATTTTATTTTCTTTTAAAAGTTCACGAGCATCTTCTGTTAAAGATGGAGAAACCAATATTCCACGCACGAATTTTTTATGATCACTAAAATGTTTTAAATATCTACTTAATTGTTTAACTGCATTAATGCCTGCTCTTCGACTTTTTAATTCTAGAATTGTAATTTTACCTTCTTTATCTTTCCCGATTATGTCTATAAATCCGGTTGGAGTGGAATATTCTTTAGATGTAGGTCTGAAACCTTTTTCAATAAGATAAGGATTTTTTAGTATCATTTCCCTCATATCCTCTTCATAACCAGCTAATTCTAGTTCTTTTGTATCTTTTCCTAAATGATAAGAAATTAAATGAAGATTTACGATTTCTAATTCCAATATTTCTTCAGGATTTCGCCTAATACCTCGAATAATTAATCTTCCATTTTCTTCTTTCACATAGATTTTAGTTTTAGGCGGCTGCCAGTTTATGGGTTCCAAATTCCGATCTTGGTGAATAATGAATGAACCATCACCCTTAATTAGTACAGTTCTTTCCCCAAGTCCCAGTCTACTTACAGCTCTACCTTCATATTTAACTTTACAACAAACTATTAAAATTAAAGAAGCTCTCTTTGAAATACCCTCGTTAATTAGTTCTAAGGCTTCTTTATTTGATGGATTCTTTTTTATTTTTAAAATCATAATTTTAAACCATTTATAAAAGTTTTTTTNNTAAATTCAAATTAATATTATTTGGAATAAAAAAACTGATATGCATTAAATAAAAAGAATAAATTCTTTTGTAATTAATGAATATAAATATAAGATATAAATGAATAGAATAAATAAAAATTTATTCATTTTAATTTTGCTTACTAATTTATGGATGTATAAAATGTCTGAAGAACAAATTTACACTGTTGATTTAGAAATAGCACTTATCCATAGAGTGGAACTCTTAGATTTTATTCAAGACAACTATCTCCGCGTTAAAAAAGAAAACTTCAGTGAAATCACAAAGAAATACAGGGAAGATGATGGATTACTTTCATTTAAGGTTTCACAGCCAGGAAAAGATTGGGAGATCGGTGTGGAAATTATAGCTTCTAATCCATTGAAGTTGACTTTATCACCGGATGATAATGTTCCATCTAAATTCCTGGAGGATTTGAAGGAGGATTTATTCTTCTTAGTGCAGTTGTTTGAGGATAATGTACGTCACTCTACATTATACTTCTCTTGGATAGAAGGTAATGATATATTACCAGAACAACCACCCACTAATCGTACAAGATTATCTGATAGATTATTCAGTAGTAATTTAATTTTAATTTATATAATACTCTTCGCATTTTATATAGTAATCTTCTTATTACTCGGATTATTCTATGCAATAATAGGTATAATAGTAATTCAACTTACAACAGTACTACTCTCAGATAGACTATTCCTCCTTACTAACAAGTGGAGAATCACCCCGGAAAATCCATTAGTTCATATAGTAGAATACCAGTTACCCATAGAGGAATATAAAGATTTTCAGAAGAAATTTGGTAAAGAAACCGTCGTGAAAATGAAGAAGGAAATTTATGATAAAACATTAGCTGTGGGTAAGGATCCGACCTGTGAAATAGGGGAGGAGACAATGGAAAGTTATGGTTTCAAATGCAATCCACGCAACAGACTAGTGAAGGTAGTAGATGTGTATAATATCGTGAAACAAGCTGCTGATAAATTTGAAATACCTGTTCCTAAAATAGTGATATCTAATACGATGGTGCCAAATGCAGCAGCTACGGGTCCTAGTCCCCGTAGGGGTTTAGTATTAATAACCACTGGTTTATTGGTGCAGTTAGAAGATGATGAAATCTTAAGTGTATTGGGACATGAAATGGGTCATCTACAGGGAAGGGATCCTATTCTACTCTTCTCCTTAATCATAGCTCAATATATTTTTTACTTAATTGTAATATTACCTATATTAATATCAATTAATGGTTTATTTACTCTGATTTATCTGGTAGCTGTTTTCGCGGTTATTTTCTTTATAGCTAAATTTTTTGAAACACGAGCAGATCTGGTCTCTGCTATGAAGATAGGTCAACCAAAGGTACTTGCAGAATCCCTACGTAAAATTGGTTACACTCGACTGCAACTAGAGAGAACATCATCCATTAAATTACCTCAATGGATTAGTTTCGATACTCATCCACCCATATACTTCCGTGTGGATAGATTAGAGAAGATGGATAGCAATCCTGACGTGAAATATCCCTTTATCCAATCCATTAAAGATATGTTCGAAGGAATAAGACGATCCTTCGGCTAAAAAAAAACATGGATAACCTTACCCGTAGAAACGACATATTAGATCCTTATGATGCTAACCTAATGGAATCTGAGCCACCACATAGATATTATCATCCATGAAATATGCTTTCAATCTTATAATGGTCCATTAATCTTATCCAAAAGTACCGAGTCCTAATTCATGGCATTTAATACCATATGTTCGATGGCTATGGGATAACGCCACTCGATGTTATTTTGTCGATAGTACTTTTAGCAGTTTGGATGTTAATGGTGCTCATACATCAGTTCATGAATATCGATTAAAGGCAGATCACCTGAGGAATTCGTCAGTTATAAGTTACAAACTCTTAGATTAATGTAAAAAAAGAATATAAGATAAAAAAAATTTGTGCAGGATATTTTTTTTTTTAACTATGTGGAACTGACATTTTTACATAGTTACCATCTACGTGTGCAGAGATATTACAGTCTGCTGTGCAAACGCAGGATGCTACTCCTTGAGAAAAATTAGTAACATCTTTGATGGATCCTTTAGTAGGTTCAAAGCTTGCTGATCCAAAGTAGGGTATTAATCCTTTACTTGGGTCATGATACTTACCGTTACTATCGTATATAAATTCAGCTTCGACATTGAAATTCTCACCGCTAATTGTTAACACAATCCAGGGATTATAGTTTACAATACCTCCATAATTATTGGAAATTTGTTTAGCCACGTTATCTCCGAAAGTAACTCCCCACCAGTTAAGTGTTGCATCCACGTTTTCACCCCAAGTATAGATAGCACTGCCGTTAATTGCTTTGTTTCCAATAATCCGATTAAATTTTAATTTAGCAGACCCCGGTTCATTAATTAATATAGCACCACCATAACTTTGATTAATATCAGTAGTAGTTACTTTGTTGTTTAAAAAAGTGCTGCCTGTGACTGTCAAATTACCCTGAACATTGATAGCTCCACCACCAACAACTGCACTATTGTTAACGAAAGTGCTGTCTGTTACAATTAAAGTACCATTGTTCATTATGGCACCACCAACATCAGTTACAGTGTTGTTTTTGAAAGTGCAGTTGTTTATAGTAATATTACCATTACCCATGAGGGCTCCACCTTGATCTCCTGCCCCGTTTTCGAATATTAAATTCTGTAAATTGACAGTTACACCTTCCTCAATATTGAATATCCATCCTTTGCCTTGGGCGTTTATAGTAGCTTGCTCAAAACCAATGCCAGTTCCCATTATCTCAAAGTAGAGTTTTTTAGTAATAAAGATGTTATGTTCATAGTAAGTTGCGTTACCTAGGAGCATTATGGTATCTCCCGGACTTGCGGAAATAACTGCATTTGCTATGGTCTGTTTAGGGCCGTTTAAGAATGATTGATAGGTCTCAGATTGACCGTTCCAATTGTCGTTTCCATTGAGGTTGACCCAAATATTCATATTACCATATCCCCTGTTACTACATTGGTAAAAGTTTTAATTTCCTTTTGACTTAGAGGTACTTCACCTTTAATAATCTGCGGATCTGGTAATCTTTTTTCGTTTTTAAATTTCATATTTTTTTTCACCTCGAATTTTTTATGCCCATATTTAATAGAAAATAACAGATATTTTTGGGTTTTCTGTAATGGTGCACTTCAAAAAAAAATATTAAATTTTGAGGTGAAAATTTTCCATTAATACTGACGAAAAATGCCAAGTTTAATAATTTTGTAATCTTTCCTAGGTCTGTGCCCACATATATTAATATTTTATCCATATTTAATGATATAAATTTCACAAATTAGAAAACATAGCCAATTAAATGATCTAAGTTCAACCAGTTTAATTTTAAGCTGATCTCGTTAAACGATGGGGTAATGAGGCTAGTCCACCCTAGCAGTGGTTCGGAAAACCAAGTAAAGGAACTTGTAGATTATTATTTAGATGCACATCCAGAAGATCGTAAAATGAAATAAAATTACTTTTAAAACAGTTCAATGGTCCATTTGAAAATACAGATGATGAAGTGCAACAGGCTAATCCGTTATATAGTCCATTCTAAATTTAGTTATAGTTCATATTGATATTTTGTTGAGGGCATGTTCATTGATTTAATCAGATTAAAATTTGAATAAAAAAAAAGATGTGTGAAAGGAAATATTATTTTTTAGTTTTTATTTCCTCTAATTGGGGTCCTTACCTGGACGACCGTCGTAGCCACTCCATGGAATTGATACTTTTTGATTATCCACTGTTGCAGTGACCGTACCCCCAAACAATTCGCCCATGTCACCTAATCCAATGATTAATGTTCCTGTTGCAGATCCATTAGAGAAATTTTTATCCTCGATACCTAATCCTGAATCACTTATATCTTTAAAGTTTGCAGGTCCTGTGTATGGAACAATACCGTTTGCCGGATTTAGTTCTGCAGCACCAGGAGTATTAATGTGTAGTAAATCAGCAGTGAAGGTGGGGTTTCCAGGAGCCTTATATGGATTTTCACTTATGGTTAATACAATCCATGGATCAGTATTAACTTCTCCTGAAATTAGGCTGCTGAAATCCGGGTTAATGGAACCCCACCAGTTAAGTGTAGCATTCACAGTTCCAGTGGAATTGTAGATGGCACTTCCCGTCGTTGCAATGTTTCCCACAATCCGATTAAAATTAACAGTAGCTTTAAAATCAGTCTGGTTGCAGATAGCACCACCGTAAGTTGCTTTGTTACCTGTGAAAGTGCTAACTTTTATATTCGAATTACCCTCATTGTAGATAGCACCACCATAATTATATGCAAAATTATTTGTGAAAGTACTGTCAGTTACATTAAAAGTACGACCACTTATACTGCCGATAGCACCACCACTACCATTAGTTGCAGTGTTATCGTTGAAATTGCTGCCAATAACAGTCAAAATAATACCCTTATTGAAAATTGCACCACCACCAGCTTTAGTTGCAGTGTTATCGGTGAAAGTACTGCCGGTTACAGTCATTTCACCATTATTCCAGATAGCACCACCCTCATCTGCAGTGTTGCCTGTGAAAGTACAGTTTTTTACTGTCAAATTAGCTCCAGCTCTATTGCTGATAGCACCACCAGCAGAACTATCGCCATTGGTGAGTGTTAAATTTTTAAAAGTAGCCATCACTTTAAATCCAATGTTGAATATTGTTCCTTTGTTGGTTCCATTTATTATTGTGTTACTATGGTTTGCGCTGGTGATAGTCAAATTATTATTGGTGATTGTGATGTTTTTTTCATTGTAAGTTCCACTAGCAATTGATATGGTATCTATGGTATCATTTGCATTGGCGATACTAACAGCCTTTGTGATAGTTAAAAATGGATTAGCTTGGCTACCGTCTCCATTGTCGTTACCCTCTTTTGCAACATAAATAGTTGTCATATTATCATATCTCTCCTGTTACTACATTGTTGGGAGTTTTAATTCCCGTTTGGCTTGGATGTACTTCACATTTAATAATATGTGGCTCAGATAATCTTATTCCTTCGATAATGTTATCTAATCTTTTTTCGTTTTTCATATTTTTTCCCACCTTATTATTAATATTCAATACTATAGAAAATATCCAATAGATTTTGGAGTTTATTTCTGTAATGGTACACAACAAAAAAAATAGTAAAATTTTGAGGTGAAAATTCCATTAAAGTTGACGAAAAATGCCAAGTTAATAATGTCATATCTATTTCGGAGTCTGTACTCACATATATTAATATTTTATCCATATTTAATGATATAAATTTCACAAAATAGAAAACAACGCAATTAAATGATCTACTTTTAATCAGTTTAATTTTAAGCTGAACTTCATTAAACGATGGGAATGATGAAGTTGAAAATTATTTAAGTTTAAAAAAAAATAGAAATAGAAGATAAAAAAATATTATAGAGTTATTTGCAGCTCATTTCAATGTCTGATGCTTGTATTGTTACTCTTCCAGCATGTTTTGCACATTTAACTGCGTCTTCAGCGATCTCTTCAGCCATATCTTCCAAAATTTTTGCTAGAACTTGTTCTGCTTCCGGACTAACTCTTTGTCCACCTGCACTTTTTATTATTCTTTTTAATGGAGCTAATGGTAGTTCAGTCATATTTATCACCTAATCATAATTTTAAGTATTAAGATATTTAAATATACCGAATT
>PMWA01000054.1 GCA_003166335.1 Methanobacterium sp.
GCTTGTCGGGCTGGTTTCGCTGTATCTGCGAAGACCGAGGCTCGCCGGCGTCTTGGCAGTAATCGGCGCGGCGCTCATTTTCCTCACTGCGCCCGCCGACCAGGCACTGTTCTTCTTCACGGTCTCCCCTCCGCCTGCTGTTACCGTCGGTGAGTTCGTTCTGATCTTCGTGGGCATCGGATACATGCTTTACGGACCACGAGTCTATGCCGAGAACCGAACACTGGCTGCGAATCTCTCTCGAGAACCGAACGAATAGCGCAACTGTCCTCTTCGCGGGCCAGCTTACAGAGCTCACCTTTTTTGAAGCCTTGGTTACTGGAAAAGTTGATCATAATAATTAGATCTTCTTTTACTTTTGGCATACCATTAGCGATTGCAGGCTTCAATTTTAAAACTTAAAATATTAAACTCATGTAAACCGGATTTAACTGGGTTGAGGTTCGTTATATATTTCGATTTTACATGTTTTATTAAGATGGGAGTGATTTAGTACTTTTCCCTGCACCTCTACATGTGACATGGGAAATAAACCGTTATCAATCAAATATCTGCATGAAAATGGGATATCATGTTCCCTAACCTATTTTACGGATGTTAGATCCCATATTTTCTTTCTTAACTTAGGCCAAATCTTGTGGATGTTTTAAAGTAATCTTATAAAACTCCTTCGATTCTCCAAAANNCAATACATTCCTCAACATCATAATGAACAACAGTATATGTAAGGTTTGAAGCTCCTGTCTAGAGCTATTATCGATCATCCTTCATTTTTTCCCAGTAGTTTGCCGAATAATCTTATAACTGCTAAACTGTTTTTGGTAGGGATATTCTGGCCTATACAAGCCTTACTTACCTGGTTAAGACCATTTTCATATCTACTACCCGCCATTTATGCGGTGGATGCTAACAGGGGCAGTTTTCTTAAAAGGATGGGGATTAGATAAAATATGGCTGGATATTCTAGCATTAATCATATTCGCCGTCATATTCCTACTATTGGCAATTTTATACCTGAAAAGAAGAACTGAACTAAAAAAAAATATTTTCCTAATTTTTATTTCTTTTTTTAGAATAAGGGTTTAAAACTAGTCTTCTAAATCCTAATAATTTATAAATCCTTTTTTTAATAATTATCTCTTTTTTATTAAGTAAGATTCTACGTATCAAATCGCCTAATCCCCCACCGGTTAAAACATCCATTACATAATCACTGAAACGTGGCTCTGGAATCAGTAACTTATCTTCCAAATAATATTTGAGGTTAACCCTTCGGATGAAGGCTATTAATATTGAAGTAATTATCAGAAGAATCAATACTACTAAAAAAACTCCCCAACTTCCCCAACCATGATAATTAGTTATATTAAATCCTAAGAGTGCATATATGATACCTAAACCAACACCAAATGAATGATTACCTACTTCACCCATCATAATTTTTCCCATATAATCAAATGGAGCATATCCAAGGCAAGCTGCTAAAATAATTAATGCAGAAGAATACGGGTTTCCTGTAGTTAAATAAAGAAGTAATCCCATAATTAAACTCATTATAATAACAGTTGAGCAGGCTGCTCCTGGTTGCATATCCGCTATNNGGCTGCTCCCGGTTGCATATCCGCAATATTAATCGGTTGTATCATCAACGCAATAAGAATAGCTGCCGGCCCGAAGTAATAGAATCCCACAATCATAACCAGTAATATTCCTATACCCCTGGAGAGTTGGCCAAATTCAACTGGAAGAACGTTTATTTTTTTTCTGCCAATTAAATCGTCTACGAATGCAAATACTCCAATTATTGCAATTAAATAATTCCCGGGAGGAGGGAAAAATATTATTAATACTAAAAAGGGAGCTAAACCCACTGCACGAGGTGTTCCACCCCTTAAACTGGTGTATAAATTCTCTCCCCACCAAGTGATAATTGTTTTAAATAACAATGTTAAAAATGAGGATAAAATGAATATTATTATAAGTAGGATTATTTGATTCAAAATTTATTCACCATATACTTTTATTTAACTATTAACCATTGAAATTTTGACTTTAATATTAAAAAAATTAAATTTTGTCAGCAGCAATAATTTTTTTTAAGATTTTAGGGGAGAAATCGGTTTTTTATATTGCATATCTTAAAAGCGCTGCAATTCCGCCCAAAGCAGATAATTGTTTTCCACCCTCATGTTCACTACTTATAACCATCACTTTACCCCCTAAATTCTCAGTGACATCCATCATCCTCTCCACATCTTCATTACGAAGTAACTCATCAATAATTAGCAACTGTTTCACAGCACCTGCATCAACAGCATTCTTAACTTCATTTTTTCCATACGTCACCATATTAGATGATTTACCAACTTCCTGCAATAATTGATTTATCAACCGCATTTCCTGGGCAATACGTCCTTCAGTAGCCATCTCCTCCAGAACACCTTTTTGTAAAATTTCCCGAATCCCAGCTCTACCACCAGCTCCAGTACTCTCTAAACGAGCTATTTTAGATAGTTTAGGATAATTCTCATCAAGGAACTTATAGAAATCATTTTTCCAAAACCCCGGGCCACCAATAACTATCCCTTCTATCCCCTCGAAACTACTGATAGTTTTGATGATTTCATCATAAAAATCATTTAAAATTTTCTGCCGATTTTTTTGTACTTCTCTTTTACCTGTGATTCCCCCAATAATAGGGCCGTAATACTCCACTCCATACTGTCGTAGGATACCTAGATCTGCAACGTCATCTTCAATTATAATTACTAATGCACGAGGAGTTTTTGATGCTTTGATAGCGTCTTTAATTCTCTTTTGATGCCAACGAGTCCATCTTTCCTTTTGGATTTTAACCGAATTTTTAAGCTTCAAATCTAAGGTGTGATGGGAGCCTAAAGGGACTAAGTCTTCTGGCCCCTTTTCAATGACACCAGTAGTTCGTAGTTTCCCCGTGTACTTATGGAATTTAATGCTTTCAACACGTATGCCAATAAAGAATGTTTTTTTAATTCCTCGATCGCTGCGTAATCGTTCTCCAGTTGTATCTTGTATTCGGCGGGTGGTTCTAGATGAGACCAGATCTCCTGGCTCTATAATATGAGATAAATGCCATAAATCATCTAGAGTTTCAGGTAATAACTCTATAAGTCCTCTTCTAGCATCTTGATGAATTATACGCATTTATAAAACCACTTTTTTTGATGTAAGAACGAATATGAATTTGATTTAAGGAAAAAAAATCGTGATAAATCTTACTTATTTATATTACAAATATTTTTTTTATTATCCATTGTTCATAAGTTTTCTCTTATTTCTAGAATTAATTCTACTAAAAAATTAATGATAATTTATGATTTTGAAGAGCTGGAAAGATTAAAAAAAAATGATTTTAGACATTTTGGATTAATAAATTAATGAGTATATACTAAAGATTTAAAATACATGGTTTTCCATAGATAACTCTATGCAAGTGGCGATTATTGGTGGTACTCGTGGATTGGGAAATTGGATAGCTAATTTTCTTAAAGAAAGAGGATGTGATGTAATCATCACCGGTCGAAATTCTCTGATGGGAATGGAGATATCTGAAAAAATTGGGGTATCCTATACTTCCAATAACATCGAAGCTGCATCTGGAGCTGATATAGTGATTTTAGCGGTTCCCATAGATGTAACTCCTAAAATAATAATGGAAGTTGCTCCACACTTAAAAGAGGGTTCATTGTTAATGGATGTCACTTCTGTAAAGGAAGAACCATCACGGGCGATGGAGGAATTTATTCCAGATGGTGTGGAATTTATTCCTACTCATCCTATGTTCGGTCCCAGAATTAAATCCTTGGAGGGACAGGTTGTTGTATTAACACCATTGGATAAGGGTAAATGGTACGAGAAAGTAAATAAATTTTTAGAATCAGAAAATGCTCGTGTTATTGAAACCACTCCACAAATTCATGATCAAATGATGAGCATTGTCCAAGGTTTAACTCATTTTGCATATATCAGTATTGCTGTAACGTTGGAACGATTTCAGGTGGATGTTAAGATGTCCAGAAAATTTGCAAGTCCAGTGTATAGTTTGATGCTTGATATGATTGCTAGAATAGTTTCACAGAATCCTTATATGTATTATTCTATTCAGACTCAAAATCATTACGTTGCTGAGGTTCATAAGCAGTTTTCCTCCACTATTGATGAGTTGAATGATATATTAACCCATAACAATGAGGAAAGATTTGTAGAAGTCATGAGTTCAGCAGCTAAATATTTAGATGATTTAGAAGCATCTCTTGGAAGGTCTGATAAAGCGATATCTGTACTTACCGAGGAGATTAGGATATTGAAAAGTTCATTAGGTGAGGAAGTTGGCTTGAGACATATATATTCCGGAAGAATTCATGTAGGGATTTTAGAGGAGATTACACCAAATTTTGTAATTATCAATAGTCATAACATGCTAGTAAAATTAAAAATATCGAATATAGAAATCTTAAACCCAAAGGAACTAAAACTATACAAGAATGAAAATTATCCAAGGAAGATTTTCGATGTTTCCGTTATTTTACCTAAGGATTCTAATCCAGAAGTGATATCAAGTACAATAAGGACTTTAAATGATGTGGCAGATGTTTATGTCGAAGATGTGTATCAAGGCAGTCAGATCGAATCTGGAATGAAAAGCATCACTTTTAGATATCACGTAATAGATGTTGAAGCACGAACTACTGTTGAAAAACTTCTTAAGGGTTTCGGCGGAATCGTACGATAAAAATAAAGGATTTCTATGAGAAATTTATTAGTAAATTAAAAAAATGTTGATAAATGTCTGCTTTACTATTTTTTTTTATATTTGAATATTTTGTAGTGCTTACTGGGCTTTTAATCATACTATTATCGTGAATTTCCTGCCTTTGCATCTTGTAACAAATAATCTTTGCAGAATTTCATGTAATGTTATTCTTTTAAAGTATTTCGTAGTTTGCTTTAAATTAACCTGTTTTGAATTGATTTTAGTAGGTTTTGTCATAACTAAAGCTTATACTAGAATTTATTTATCTTAAAATTTTAGACAAAACATTTATATATATTGTACTACAATGTTATAGTAACATAAGTTAACTAAATTATAATTGAAGTATAATTTCTTTTTTATCTATTTAAAGATTAACATTTATCTTTTAAGGATTTGAAAGGAGGATTTTAACATTAACAATAAAGAAATGAAATTAAAAGTAGCAGAAGCATATTCCCAAGGAGATGTAGGTAGATCAATAGCTAGAATAGACCCTAAATGCATGGAAAACCTTGATCTACTCGACGGGGATATAATAGAGATTGAAGGCAAAAAATTAACCGCCAACACTGTAGCCTCATCCCAATTAGACATAGGATTGGGAATAATCAGAATAGATGGTTACATCAGAAAAAACGCTGGAGCTTCTATCGGAGAAGAAGTAACTGTAAGGCACGCTAAAGTTAAGGCAGCACAGAAGATAACCCTAGCGCCAGTCGATCAAAAAATCAGAATTACAGGAGATGTTAAAGGTGCATTTCAGGGACGAGTACTCTCCAAAGGAGATATAATAATCACCGGGATCAGACAACAAACCGTACGAAGCGGATTATTCGATGAATTCTTCCGTGAAATGGGTACTAGCGTCAGTCCAATGGGAGAATTAAAACTCGCAGTAATCGCCACTAAACCCGCAGGAGTAGTTAAGGTCACTGAAATCAGTGAAGTAGAAATACAATCAGAACCCGTTGACATAGCTAAATTAGAAGGAGTAAAAACACTTATAGATGTAAATTATGAGGATATCGGTGGACTCAAAGAAGAAGTTAAAAAAGTCAGGGAAATGATAGAAATACCCCTCAAAAGACCTGAACTCTTCGAAAGACTGGGAATATCACCACCAAAAGGAGTTCTAATGCACGGACCTCCAGGAACAGGTAAAACATTACTAGCTAAAGCCGTAGCTAATGAGACTGATGCACACTTCATCAGCATTCAAGGACCGGAAATCATGAGTAAATACGTGGGCGGATCCGAAGAAAGACTCAGAGAATTCTTTGAAGAAGCAGAAGAAAACGCTCCAAGTATAATTTTCATAGATGAATTAGATGCTATCGCTCCAAAAAGAGAAGAAGTCTCTGGAGAAGTGGAAAGACGAGTAGTAGCTCAACTCTTAACATTAATGGATGGACTTAAATCAAGAGGCCAAGTAGTAGTGATAGGAGCAACTAATAGGGTTGATTCTCTAGATGGTGCACTGCGACGTCCAGGACGTTTCGACCGGGAGATTGAGATTGGAGTGCCAGATAAAGACGGTCGCCGAGAAGTGCTTCAAATCCACACCAGAGGAATGCCATTAGATGAAAAAGTAGATCTCGATGAAATTGCTGAGATAACCCATGGTTTTGTAGGTGCAGATCTACAGTCACTTTGTAAAGAATCAGCTATGCGAGTTATAAGGCGAGTTCTCTCTGAAATTAAGGGTGACGAGGAGATTCCACAGGAAACCTTGAAGAAAATGATTATTAATAAGAATGATTTCAAGGAAGCCCTTAAAGAAATTCAACCCTCAGCACTTCGTGAAGTAATGGTACAGGTTCCTGATATAAAATGGGATGATATTGGTGGCCTAGAATCTGCTAAACAGGAGTTAATAGAGGCTGTTGAATGGCCTTTAAAATATCCGGAGAATTTTGAAAAATTCGGGGTTAAACCACCTAAAGGTGTTCTAATTTATGGTCCACCGGGAACAGGTAAAACATTGTTAGCTAAAGCAGTAGCTAATGAAAGTGCATCAAACTTTATAGCTATTAAAGGACCTGAATTATTATCTAAGTGGGTTGGTGAATCAGAGAAAGGTGTACGTGAAGTATTTAGAAAAGCTAGACAAACAGCACCAACAGTAATATTTTTCGATGAAATAGATTCTATAGCCTCCACTAGAGGTGGCGGTAGCTCTGACAATGGTGTAACACAGAGAGTGGTGAATCAACTTCTCACCGAGATTGATGGTATGGAAGAGTTAACGGATGTAGCTGTAATTGCCGCTACAAATCGAGTGGATATACTAGATCCCGCATTGGTAAGGCCTGGAAGATTTGACAGACATGTTAAAGTAGAAGCACCTAATGAAGCAGGTCGTTTATCAATATTTAAAGTTCACACTAAAAAAATGCCTTTAGCAGAAAATGTGAGCCTAAAAAGACTTGCTAAAGAATCAGACGGATATGTAGGTTCAGATATCGAAGCTGTGTGCCGTGAAGCTGTTATGTTAGCTCTCAGAGAAAACTTAGAAGTAGATACTATCTCAATGAAATACTTCAAAGAAGCCATGAAAAAGGTTAAAACAGAAGAGAAAATGGAATTGATACAGTATCATTAATTTAAAGGTTTAAGAAGAAATAATTTTTTTTTACTTTCTTCTAAATATTTTATTTTTTTTAATTTTAAATTAGCTCATTTTTAGTCACTATTTTTTCTCATCTTTTACATTTTTTATATATTAGTCAAATCAAATCATTTTAAATTATTTAGAAGATTTATTTATCGTTCTTTTTATTGCTTTTTATGCTAGATTTTCTATAGCTCTATTTAATCTTAAGATCAGCTAATAATGAGTTCATTATCAGTTATGAGGTCTCTCCAGAGATTAGATAAGAAATGTTAAATATTAAAAATAGCGATAAGAATAAATTAGGTAAATTAGAGGCCAATTTATTATGGTGGAAAAAACTGATGATCAAAATCAAATTACTGCAAAAGTTGTTGTAACATTGATTATTGTTATTTTAGCAATTTTTTATTTATTTGTGGTAATTGGAATTGCTGTTATATTAGTTATATTTTTTGTAGTATGGTTAGTAAACAAATTACGGAGAAATCCGAAAGATTTGGAGATAAAAAAAATTAACTAATATAATTAGAAAATGAGTATTTTAATTCAACCCAACTCCACTTCATAGAGTTACTCCCTCACTTAAAAAGTAAAATTTTTTATTAATTTTTCAAAAGTTTTTAACTAGATAAAATATATATTAAAGTTGAATCTGGTATTTTAATATCCATTGGAATTATTTAATTAAATTTCGATTAAAGTAACATAAGAATATTGAATAATATTATTTTCAAATAAATCCATTATTGCAAGGTGAAAAAAACGTGACTTACAATGTAAAAGATATATCTCTAGCACCAGAGGGTGAAAAACGGATTAAATGGGTTCAAAGACATATGCCTGTTTTAGAACATATTAAAAAGAAGTTTGAAAAGGAAAAACCTTTTGAAGGTATCACAATTAGTTCTTGTTTACATTTAGAGCCTAAAACTATTAATTTAGGTTTAACTCTCCTAGCTGGGGGTGCTGAAGTTGTTATGACTGGTTGTAATCCTTTATCCACTCAAGATGATGCTACCGCCGCTGGAGCTTCAATGGGCCTCAATATTTATGGTTGGAGAGGAGAAAACAACGAAGAATACTATCAGAATATTAACCAGATTTTAGATTATAAACCAGATATTCTGATTGATGATGGCGCGGATATGATATTCCAAGTGCATAGGGAGAGGAGAGAACTCATTCCTAAAATAATAGGGGCTTGTGAGGAAACCACAACTGGAATCCATAGATTAAAATCCATGGCTAAGGATAAAGCGCTTGATTTCCCTGTAATAGCTGTAAATGATGCTTACACTAAATATTTATTTGATAATCGTTACGGTACAGGTCAATCCACCTGGGACTCTATAATGGGCTCTACTAATGTACTTATCGCAGGTAAAACAGTAGTAGTCGCTGGTTATGGATGGTGCGGCCGTGGAATAGCTATGAGAGCTAATGGCCTCGGTGCCAACGTCATAATCACTGAAGTCGAACCAATAAGAGCTCTTGAAGCTCGTATGGATGGTTATAGAGTCATGCCTGTGCGTAATGCAGTTAAAGAGGCTGATTTATTAATAACTGCTACGGGGAATATTGATGTGGTTTCTGGGGCTGATTTCAATTACATGAAAGATGGTTGTATAATGGCTAATTCCGGTCATTTTAATGTAGAAATTAATCAGAATGATTTAATGGAAAAGTCCAAGAGTCATGATAAAATAAAAGGAGATATTGATGAGTATATCATGGAAGATGGACGTAAAATATACCTCCTAGCTGAGGGACGGTTAGTGAACTTAGCAGGTGAACGCGGTCAAGGTCATCCTGCAGAGATAATGGATTTAAGTTTTGCCATGCAAGCTTTATCCGTCAAATATTTATTAGATAATGAATTAGAGGTTGGAGTTTACAAAATACCTGATGAAACCGATGAATATGTAGCAAAACTTAAATTAAAAGCTATGGGAATAGAAATTGACGAGTTAACCCTTAAGCAGAAAGAGTATATTGAAGGTTGGGAGCAGGGGACCTAAAAAAAACATTTTTCTTTACTAACATTTCTTTTTTTACGGATTTATTGAATAATCTTCATTTGAAACGTTTTAAATTGAAAGTCCAGAACCTTAATTTTTGTAATATCAATATAATGAAATCATAAAATAAGGAAAATTCCTAGAGGTTTTTAGGTAGAGTATGGGGGATATTTTTTTATGGAATTTTTTAAGTGTATAGATAAAGGACCAGGATTAAAACGTCTATTTATAGGTGGTGTACATGGTAAAGAAGGATTAAGCACCATTAACGCCATTAAAAAAATATCTGAAAATGATGTAAAAGACGGTACGTTGGTAATTTATAATTGCGACGAAAGCAGGTATATAAGTACTTTAAATCCCCTATATTATCAATCAACAGTGGGTAAAGAGATTTTATATTTAATTAATCATTATCAACCGGATATGTATATAGAACTACACTGCTATAAACCGGAAAGCTATCCTGCTTTAACCAGTATAGATCGCATTAAAAGAGTTGGTGTCCCTCCATTAATAGAACTGGAGAAGGGCGTTCTCATTGGTTCAGTATCACCTCAAATAAGAACTAAAATCTTTAAAAAAGAAGATATTTGCATCACATTAGAAATGCCATGCTCACCGTCACCAGAGACTTTAAATATATACGTTAATTTTTTGAAAGTACTGGCTAGTGCAAAAAATAGATTTGATCTAGAAAATAAGGTTACAAAAATTTATCCAGAACAAGTTGAAACTTCTCAAAAATATGCGCATATAATTTTCGGAGAGTACCCTCCCTTTTAATATTAATTTAAATATTGGAATTTAAACCTCTTTTTTTAGAACCATTTCTCTAGGCTGCTTTGACTGTTATCTATTTTTTTAAGTTTATAGAGTTTATCTATAGCTGTAACTACCCGATCTTCGCTAAAATCATGTTCTCCAACTAAAAATTCAATCACACCAGACCTATCCGGATTACCCCACTTCAACTCATAATCTGATATAAACTCATGTTTCAAGAATATATCCCTTAAACGCTGCGGATCTACTTCTAATTCAACATTCAAATGATCCAGGACTTTAAACAGGTCACCATATTTCTTAATAAGGTTTAAACCTTTCTTGGCACCTATACCTTTAATTCCATCATTAAAATCCGTACCTACTAGTATAGCTAAATCCACTAATTGTTCCCTGTTTATATTTAGATCCTTTAAAACTTTTTTAAGTAAGATAAGTTCTAAATTTGCCCTACCACCCGTGATAGTTAAATTTTTAACTGTGCGAGTGGCTCCAAATAATATGCAGTCATAATCTTGAGATCCCACACACCATGCATCACCTTTTTCGACCATATAAGATGCTTGAGCTTCTCCTTCGCCTTTAGATTGTATGTAAGGTATTCCCATAAGATCTAAGAGTATTTTAGATCCTTCCACTACTTCGGCTGACATCCGTGAAGATCTAACTGCATATTTCCGTGCATCCTCAATTCTACCCTCATCCAAGGCTATTTTCCACTTCTCGTGAGATTCTTTCCTAAATTCACTTCTTTTAATTTGAGTACCTTTTTTAAGGATGCTGGATTTTCCATCAAAGACATACAATGGTTTAATCCCTTTTTCTATTAATGAAGTGGTACGATATAGAATTCCACTAAAATGAGAGGTTACTTTTCCATTATGATCCATGAGGGGAGTTCCATCTGCTTGTCTAATACTTGAGAGAAATTGGTATATTACATTAGCAGCATCTAAAGCCACTATTTTCCCTTTTAAATCCTCAAATTTTATGGATTCTGGAGTTACAATATCCTTAAACTTCACTCCCATAATAATTCACCTAACTTTTTTTTAGTTCCCTAAATAAAATTATTCAATAATTTATAATGTTTTTTTTTATTTGCGGAATAAACTATAAGGAAAAGTTTCTTTTAACCATATTAAGACTTCATCATGATGAATAATATTGTAAGTCCTATTAAGCATGAGTGAATTTGTATCAAAGATTTTAGAAAGCTCTGGAGTAGCTTCTTCCACATAGACAGATTTTATTTCCCTGCGAGATTCTATGTTATGTTTCCTGAGAATTCTTCCAATGGGAGTGTCAGCTTTGATAAGATCCTCCTTAAATTCATTATCTAATCGTTTTATAGGAACTAATGAAACGGCATATATTAAAGGTTCTTTGGTTCCGATCACCACTACTCGGTAGTTTACAGTTTCGCCTTCATTTATATCCAAATTATCTGCCATTTCCTTAGTGGCTGGTATAAACTTTTGTGTTAATGTATTAATATCCACGTGACCCATTAAAACATCTAATATATTAGTTACAGAGCCATCTGTAATTAAAAGTATTTTCTGTGCACTGGAAAGTTTACCAACAGTTTTCTCTATATTTTCAAGACTATCAAAAATATTCTGATCCATAAAAAATTCCATCCCCAAAGAATTTATTTTCTTTTTTACATATCTTATAATTCTCTTGGATCCTTTATTTCACCCGCTATTGCAGATGCAGCCACCACTGCCGGATTAGCTAAATAAACCTCCGACTTTGGATCACCCATCCGACCCACAAAGTTTCGGTTGGTTGTTGACACACAAACCTCCCCCTCTCCTAAAACACCCATATGGGCACCTAAACATGGACCACATCCGGGATTGCAAATTATAGCATCTGAATCAAGGAATATGTCTATTAATCCCAATTTAAGTGCATCATGATAGATCTCTTTTGATGCGGGTACTATTATAAGCCTTACATCTTCATGCACTTTTCTCCCATTAAGAACCTGTGCTGCGAGTTTCAAATCTCCTAAACGACCGTTAGTACAGGATCCAATGAAAGCTTGGTCAATGCCTGCACCATTCACTTCAGAAACTGGATAAACATTATCAACATTGTGAGGACAAGCTATTTGAGGTTCCAATTCATTAACTTCAAAGGAATAATTTTTCTCATAATTCGAATCTTTATCAGAATTTAATATTTCAAATGATGAAACGTTAAGTTCCTTTAAATAATTTAAGGTGGCTTTATTAGGTTCCATTATCCCATTTTTAGCACCACATTCCACGGCCATATTACACATAGTCATCCGGCCAGAAACATCCATATTTTCAATAGTTTCTCCATTAAACTCTAATGCTTTATACGTAGCACCGAAAGAACCTATAGTGCTAATTATATTTAAAATAAGATCTTTTGAAGTCACATAACTTTTTAACATGCCATTTACGGTTATTTCATAAGTTTCAGGTATCATAAACCATGTTTTGCCAGTTGCAAAAACCATGGCCATATCTGTAGCTCCCATACCCGTTGCAAAAGCACCGAATGCACCGTAAGTGCAGGTATGCGAATCAGCACCCACCACCACTGAGCCTGGTTTAATTAAACCCTTCTCGGGAAGCACCTGATGACATATGCCTTCCCCATGAGCGAAAAATTTTTTTATTCCCTGCGTTTTGACAAATTCTCTAGTTATCTTCTGGAATTCAGCAGATCCAATATTATTGGCGGGAATATTATGATCAAAGACAATGGCGATCTTATCAGGATCCCAAACCTTATCCGCAATCTTCCGGAAAGTGTTAATAGTTGGTGGTGAAGTTCCATCATGACTCATGGCTAAATCCACCCGACTTTCAATTATCTCACCAGGATGAACCTCCCGACTACCAGATGATTTAGCCAGAATTTTTTCAGTGATATTCATAAACATACATCTCTTCAAATAAAAATAATCATATAAAAATATAAATTTTATTCAAATCTATAATTTTTTTTAAATAACTCAAACATTTTTTATAGGTCAACTGGTCCACGCACTGACATTACAATTTTATTGAACAGAACATCATTAATGTATTTACCCTTCTCCCTTTGATTTTTAACTTTTTCCACTATTTGACATAACTCGTCTCTGGTTACTTCAATACCACATTCATCAAGCTTAGCTTTAACAGCCCGGCAACCTGAATGCTTTCCAAGAACTATTCTTCTTTGATGTCCTATTAATTCTGGAAGAAACGGTTCATATGTTAAAGGTTCCTCTAAAACAGCATCTACATGTATTCCTGATTCATGCCTGAAAACATTTCTACCTACAATTGGTTTAGTTTCCGGAATTCTCAGTGAAGTTAACTCCTCAACTAGTTTGGAGAGTTCATAGAAAATTTTAATATTGAAACCCAAATCAACATCATAAATTATTTTCAAAGCCATAACTAATTCTTCTAATGAAGTGTTACCTGCACGTTCACCGATTCCATTTACAGTGGTTGATACACCATTAGCTCCGGCTAAAAGTCCGGAGATTGAATTTGATAAGGCCATTCCGAAGTCATTATGACAATGTAAAGCTATATCTGTATTCAAAGTAGATCTGAGTTCACTTACTAAGTAATTCATCCCCTGAGGACTTATGGCTCCTACAGTATCAGCTATATGTACTCTATCCACACCATAACTCTCTGCTTTCTTGTATATCTTCTTTAAAAAGTTTAGGTCTGTTCGGGTGGCATCTTCAGCTGAAAATGCTACAAATAAACCATGATCTTTAGCGTGTTCAATAGATTTCATGCATATATTTAAAATTTCTTCCTGACTCATCTTCATTTTATGTTCCAGATGAATTTGTGAAGTACCCATAAAAGTGATTACACCATCAACATCACAATCAATAGCAGTGTCTATGTCTTCTTTCTTGGTGCGGCACAGTACAAGTATATCTGCATTTAAATCCTCTTTAACAATAGCTTTAATAGATCTTTTCTCTTCATTGGAAACTACAGGAAATCCCGCTTCTATCTGATGAATTCCTAATTCATCCAATTTTTTTGCAATCTTCAATTTTTCAGGAGTTCGTAAACATACTCCAGGGGTTTGCTCACCATCCCTTAAAGTGGTGTCATAAACTGTAATGTTATCAGGGAACTTTAAATCCACTAATTTATTAAATGGGCTTACATAATACTCCAAGTAAATTCCACCTTTTAAATTCTATTAAATACTCTGTAATTATTTATTTAATAATAAGCAATCATATAAAAAAATTAAATTCTCTTAAATCCTTATTGAGGTGATGATTCCAGAAGTTCCAGATATGATCTTCTTTCAAATCCATCTGTAACACCTAACTTCAGATATAAACGGAATATTTCATCCAATGACTCTTGGTAATCTGCTCCTTCATTAAGATCCTTCTCTATCTCCACAAAATTTCCTACTTCATGAACAGTGTCAAGGGTTATTATATATTCATTAATAGTATAAAAAATTCTATCCTTTTTCACAGGTCTCACAGGCTTGAATCCAAGTTTTTCAAGGATTAATTTAGTGTTTTCTAAATCTTCTATATTAACCTCGATTTCTTCACGAGTTTTACTTAATTCATCTAATTTAGCTCCTTTATATGTAAGAATTATTTCAAATCCACCTTTACTTGTTACTTTTCTTATTCTTAATGCTTCATCTGTCTGGGCAAAGTCGCGGTGAGGAGCATTAAAGTAAATATCCTCTTGATATTCTGTTCTCACTTCTCGAGCACCAATCGAGGATAGTTTAATCTTAATTTCTTTAAAATCAGTTAAATGTGCTTTAACTTCAACTTCTATCATAAGAACATAACTTCCTATTAATTAATTATTTTTAATGCTTAATCCGGGGAGTTAATTTATTTATCGCACTTTATCTTGGATTTGGTTGCGTATGTAGTTTCGAGAATCATCGATTTGAGTTAAATAATTCTCAATCATGGTTTCAATGATTTCATAGGCAGCGAGGGTGAGTTTTCTCTCTTTTTTTATAGACTTCCTCTTCTGATAGAGTTTTTCAACCGACATTTTCTTGCCGAATAATCCTTTTTTAAGGGCTAGTTCATCGATATTCTGCATCTTCTTAATATAATCCAACCTAATTTTTCTAATATCAGCCCGGAGGTTATACTTGATTTTTTTCAGCACTTCTTCCCGATCAGATAATTTATGTAAAGTTTTCATACTCTTCTCTAGAGATGATACGTTTAACTCCATATCTTCAATACCAGTATCATATATCTGTTGTCGGTATGTTTGAGGGTTCATAAAAAATTCTCACCTCCCCCTTAATTAGAAGATTATTTTTTCTGAAATTTTATTTTGAATAAAAAAATATATTGTAATTATATATTGATATTATAATATACTAGATTTAATTGTTAAACATTAGCTTAAACTATGCATCTTTTTGTTGAATTTAAATAAGTCATGTTCTTTGGTTTAGCTATATTATTTTTACGCTGATGAATAGGTTCTATGAAATTTCTAATTAATAATATAAGGTAGAATAAATCTAATTTATTATGTTATAAAAAATATTAAAAAATAATTTGATGTGAACACTCTTTGAATATGGTTTATATATAAATAAATACATAATTCCAACAAATTCTAGATTTCTATTAAATAACACTTATAAAGGATGATTATAAATTATTTCAATTATATAAATAAACAGAATTAAAAATGTCGCATAGCGTGATGGAGTATAATGATTATTATTAATAAATGATTTTTGGAGGATTTGAAATATGACAGTAGTAGAAATAAAAGTAGAGAATATTGTGGCTTCTGCAACTCTAGGGAAATCCATTGACCTCCCAAGTGTAGCTCCCGCATTAGAAGGAGTTGAGTATAATCAAGAAAATTTCCCGGGACTAGTTTACAAGCTCAAAGAACCTAAAACAGCAGCCCTTATATTTGGTTCAGGAAAACTGGTTTGTACTGGTGCTAAATCAATAGAAGATTCGATTAAAGCCATACACATTGCTGTGGATAATATGAGAACTTTGGATGTTGATATACCTCATGAATTTGAGATTAAGATACAAAATATAGTTGCATCGGCAAACTTGGGTAAAACCTTAAACTTGGAAGCCGTGGCTTTGGACCTTGAGAATACAGAGTATGAACCTGAACAATTCCCTGGTCTTGTTTACAGGCTTGCTGACCCAAAAGTGGTTCTACTTTTATTTGGATCCGGAAAAGTAGTATGCACTGGTGCTAAAAGTTTCGAAGATGCTCAACTTGGTGTGGAAAAAACTAAAGAAAGATTGGCTGAACTAGCTCTACTCTAAATATTTTAATAGTTTCAAATATTTTTAATATAATTGGTGGTTTTTTGATTAAACTTATTGCATTTGATCTTGATAACGTTCTCTTAGATGGTGAAGCCATAGATGAAATAGGTAAATTAGTGGGTGTTGAAAATGAAATTTCAGCATTAACTGAACAGGCTATGGAAGGAGATTTAGACTTTGAAACATCACTTAAAAAAAGAGTTAGTTTACTTAAAGGAGCTTCATTAGATGATGTGAAGAAGGTAGTAGATAATATTCCTTTAATGGAAGGAGCAGAGGAAACCATTAAAGAACTTAAAAGAAGAGGATATAAAATAGCTACTATCACTGGTAATGTTGAAATTGTTGCCCTGCGTTTAAAGAATGAATTGAATTTAGATTACGCATTTTGTAATATACTCCATGAAAAAAATGGTTTACTCACTGGCGAAGTTAGTGGACCCTTGTTAG
>PMWA01000073.1 GCA_003166335.1 Methanobacterium sp.
GACTTATAACTGAATCAACTCCTATCTTTTGAAAAACAGATTTATGACTGGGATCACTTACCCTAGCAATAATCTTTGGAACATTATACTCCCTTACTAAAACACAGGCTAATAGATTAGCCTCATCATTTCCAGTAGCTGCCACAAAAACATCACTGTCAATTATATTAGCTTTTTCCAAAGTTTTAATGTCCGTTCCATTACCACAGATCACCAACGCATCTAATTCAGCACCAGCATTACTACATAAACTTCCATCATTTTCAACTAAGGTTACATCGTGTCCATCAGAAATTAAGAATGAAGCTAGGTTGAGACCTACTCTTCCACCACCCATTATCACAACATACATAAATTTCACCACATATAATCAAGTTTTTTTTTATTATCGTTTAATTAGTTTTATAAACACTTTTAAGTGTTATTCTATTAATAATATTATATTTTTTAGAAATTAACGCTAAATTATCATTAAATCACTGATTTTAACGATTTTAAAGTATTATTTTTAAGGTAAGCTAGTAGTAGATTATGTTAGTACTTAAATTTTTCTATCTAAAGGTTTGGAGTTATTGGATATAAAAACAACGTGTATATTCAGCTCTTCTGGATCGCAAGTGAAAAGAACTGAACACAAACCATTCTCTTTCAATGGTTTTGAGTATTAAATCAAAGGATTTGCCATTCTTAATCATAGGATGAGGTTGATTTGGTCATTGTATTTCTTCCAATTTTTCTTCTGAAACTTTCAACCGCTTTTTCCTTCTTCTCATAATTGTTTATCCTCCCTTAGGACTCGTAGCAGTAAAGCATCCTAATAATAAGTATCAATTCAACATACAAAAAATGAATCAGCACCTATAAAATCTGCATTAAGTATGGAATGTTCCTGCTTTTCTACAAAAAATATCTATTTCCAACAGAACTGATCTGAACTTGTTAATAGCTTTATCACCCAATTTAAATAAAATTATTAACTTAATATTAAAAAAATATTTCATAAAATAGTTAGGAAGTCATAAATCAAATTTAAAAAAAAATAAAATCATTGCAGAATTAAATTAATTCATGCAATGTTGCTTTTTCAACTTTACTTCCTTATGATATGAATGGTAGTCCGATTGTTTGGATTACGATTATGGTTATAATTATTCCTATTACTACCAGTGGCAATCCTGCTTTGAATATCTCTGGAATACTGACGTATTTGGTTCCGTAAGCCATGGCAACTGTTGGATCTGCCATTGGTAACATGAAAGATAGTGAACATGCTATTGCTACGGGTACTGCGTAAATTCCGATTGGTTGATGNNATGTTAGACATTACCTGAGTTATACTGACTGCTATTACCATTAACACCACCATGATGAGCAAAGTGGATGCGTGTGGTCCTAAAAAGGCTACAATATAACTTATTAACCATGATGCAGCTCCGCTGTTGAGTAACGCCGCTCCCAGTGAGAGCGCTCCTCCGAAGAATATTATAAGACCCCAGTCCACACCTTCCTGCGCGTCCTGCCAATCAATCACTCCGAATACGAATATTAGCACTGCACCAATTAAAGCAACTGAAAAACTGTCTAGACCATTCCATTGAGTGGTAACCCATAATGCAATAGTGAATGCGAGTACGCCAACGGTGATTTTTTCATCCCTGCTCATAGGTCCTAAGGATGCTTTTTTAGCAGTAATGGTTTCCATTCCACCGACTACTCCTTTGATCTCGGATTTGAAAACTACTCCCAGCCATTTCCAGATGATGGCCATCATGATGAATGCCAGTGGGAAACCGAAGATCATCCAGTTTACAAAGGGTAAGTGGGTGTATGCTGCTGCCATCAGGTTGGGTGCGGTTCCTATTTCTGTTCCGAATCCTCCTGCAAGAGAACCATATGAACCACCCAAAGCCAGAGACTTAGCAAGATTACTTTCACCTTTTTCAGGATCGTGCACTCCCATTAAGGGTACGATTTCCTTGATGATGGGTAGCAGCATAGCATAGGCTACCACGTTTTCAATGAAAGCTGATAGAAGTCCGGTTGACCATACAACCACGAAAATAGCCCTATCTGGAGTGGTACCGAACCGGCTGAGCATGTTGAAAGTTAAACGTGCTGCAAGCCCGCTTCTACGAATTGCCTCTGCAATTATGAAACCTCCAATCATCAGGAAGATGATGGGATTAGCAAAACCAATAACTGCATTGGTAAAAGTAGCCACACCAATCACGGGCTGAATAAACAGTAATAACAGTGAAGTAACTGCTAAGTGCAGTGCTTCAGTAACCCACATCACTATGGCGAAAAGTAAAAGAGCAATTGACGCATGGCCGGCATAATTCAAACCAGGCAACGGTATCAGCATTACCACTACGAAGATTATTATAGCTAATGGTATACCTAATTTCTGAAGATTAATTTCCGTTTTTAAACCTCCTTTCTATTTTTTTATTATTACTAACAATATATTAAACAAAAAAAGTGGGTTTTATTTCTTTAATAAATTTATCGGTTTTATTTCTTTGAATTTCCTCATGAATTAATTAAATTGATATTAATAATACACACTTTAAAACTAATCGGAAGAATGTTTCCTTTATAAACATATAAAGATTTCGAAATTGATTTTAACATTCCAACATTTGAAAATTTTAAGAATGGTTTTTAAGTTGTTTAAGTCAAATCCTTGAATATAAAAAAATTTAGCCCCCTCCAAATTTT
>PMWA01000022.1 GCA_003166335.1 Methanobacterium sp.
GTTTTAAGCAAATTTATATTAGGTTATTCAATTTTATTTACAGCTCATCTAGCAGTTCATTATAGTAATGATTATTTTGATGTTAAAGTGGATAAGTACAATGAATCAAACGCTATTTCGGGTGGTGGTAGGGGAATACTAGTTAAAAATCCTGAGTTAATGGGATTATCAAAAGTTTTATCCGTTTCTCTTTCAACTTTATCTCTAGCTATCGCGGCAATTTTTACAATTATATTTAGCTATCCACTTTCTTTCTTCTTATTCTTCCTATTTGGAAATCTTTTAGCATGGTTTTACACTGCTCCTCCAATTAAATTAGTTTATAGGAGATTAGGAGAAATAGCTAATATAATTGCAGTTATTATATTTTTAGGTGCAGGCTTTTTTACTTTAATGGGAACTTTAACTATCCCATTCTGTATTTTTGCAATTCCAGTCATATTTTTACAAATAATTTTCATTAATAGTTTTGAAATTCCTGACATGGAAGGAGATAAAATAGGAGGTAAAATCACTTGGATAGTAACATGGGGCCGTGAATTTGGTTTCAGACTTATAACACTTTCTGGATTTTTAGCCACCATATCCTTCCTGTTAATACCGTTTACTCATCTATTTCCTTCAAGTTTAGATTTTCGAGTCCTTGTGATTATATCTTTAATTTCACTTAGCCTCGGAATCGTAGAATTAATAAAAAAACCTTTCGATAAAGAATCAGCCATTAAATTTGCAACCATCAACGTGGCATCTTTATTTATCATTTCTATTTTAATTGATGGTTACTTCATCTATATATTGAGATAAAATTGAATGTGCAAAATAAACTGTTTATTTTACATTCTAATAATTTTAAATATAATTTATATTAATATTTGTAAAAGAAGAAGAATTTTACAAATTTCAAAATTATTATACTACATTTATATAATGGAGTTTGAGTTATGAACATCTTGGATAAATTGGAATCAATTAAAAATCATGAAATCACTGCAGTGGATAATTTAGATCTATTCTGCCAGACAATAGAGAAGAATAACACTAAATTAAATGTTTTTCTCGAAACAAAAATGGATGAAGCTCATAATATTGCCGAGAAAATAGATTCAAAAATTAATGAAGGCGAAAAAGTGGGAAAATTGGCTGGATTAGTGATTGGAGTTAAGAGCAATATAAATGTAGAGGATTTTCACATTACTGCTGCTTCCCGCACCCTTGAAAACTATTTAGGAAGTTATAATGCATCTGTGGTCGAGAATATAAGAGATGAGGATGGTATAATTATTGGAGTTACTAATATGGATGAATTTGCAGCGGGTAGCTCTACTGAAACTTCTTATTTTGGATGTACTCAGAATCCCGCTGCACCTGGAAGGATACCGGGAGGATCTAGTGGGGGTAGTGCGGCGGCCGTTGCAGCTAAAATGTGCGATTTGAGTATTGGTTCAGATACGGGAGGATCTATTAGGAATCCTGCTTCACATTGTGGAGTAATGGGATTTAAACCAACATATGGTGCGGTTTCAAGGCAAGGATTACTGGATTTGGCTATGAGTTTTGATCAGATTGGATCATTTGCTTCTGAAGCTGCTGGAATAGCATTGATGTTAGAGACTATAATGGGTTTTGACTATAAGGAGTGCACAACTATTGATTGGGATGTGCCAGAGTTTACCAAAATGATTGTTTCTGATGAAGAAAGTTCACTGAAAGGTATGAAGTTGGGGTTGGTAAAGCAATTCTTTGAAGTATCTGATGATGGTATTGTTGATATAATTGAAGAATCAATCGATAATATGGAGGAGAATGGAGTTGAAGTAGTTGAATTAAGCTTCGATTATATTGATTTATGCTTACCTACTTACTATTTAATAAACTATGTTGAGTTTTTTTCAGCCACCCGTAAATATGATGGACGAAAATATGGTCATCGCATTGAAGAAGTGTGTGGTGATGAAGTTCTGCGTAGAATTCATACAGGTTCCTACATTAGTCAGAAGGAGTTCAGTGGAAAATATTATAAAAAAGCACTTCAGGCTAGGTCTCTCATAAGAAAGGAGATCACAAAGCTTCTTAAAAATGTAGATGCCATAGTAGGACCCACAGTGCCTAAATTACCTCATAAAATTGGTACTTCACTGGAGCCTATGGAAATGTACGCTTATGACATCCTTACAGTGATAGCAAACCTTGCGGGAATACCTGCAGCTAGTGTTAAAGCGGGTGAAGTTAACGGAATTCCAGTGGGACTGCAATTTCAAGCTAAACCTTTAGATGATGATAAGATAGTGCAGCTTATGGCGGGATTCGAGCAAATAAATAAAATTTAAAATAAGATTTGGTAAATACAAAATTTTGAGCTAAAAAAAAATGTAAGTTTATTCGTAAAATTCACATATTTTATTTTTAAAGAATTATAAAATAAATTATTTTTTTTTAATGAAAATTAAAGTGAAAGAGATGAAAATAGGTATTTTATATGTAAAGGGTGCCCTGCCGCTTTTTGAAGATTTTGGAAATTTACCTACTCATATTGTAAATGAATATGGCATGGTAAATGGTGTAAAGGCCCATAAAACATTGGATGGGCTTATAATACCTGGGGGTAGTATAATGGAATCAGAGAGTATAGGACCAGATATCCGGGCTGAAATTTATGAAATGGCGAGAAATGGGTCTTTTATTTTAGGGATATGTTCTGGATTTCAGTTGCTAGCAAATAAGACTGATATTGGTCGAAGATCAGCATGCCCCATTGAAAAGGATGGGTTAGGGATTTTGGATGTATCTTTCAGTCCCATGATCAGCAACGACCGTGTGGAAGCAGAAATAGTTGATGAATCTTTTTTAACCCAGGGAATGGTTAATGATCATATAACTGGTTTTCATTGCCATACTTATGGTCATATAAAAGGAGAAGCCATTCCACTCTGTTATTCAAGGATAAAAAGAATTGATTACACTACTAATCCTCAAAAAATCCTTTCAGGTGTTAAAAATGATGATGGTAATGTAGTAGGAATAATGGTCCATGCTTCATTGGATGAAAATAGGGCACTGGTTCAAAATATACTGAATTTTATAGGTGCGAATGAAAAAGACATTAAAAGTATAAGTAACGCTAACGCGGATCTAATGAGGAAAATGAAAAGTGAAATTGGTATAAACACTAATATTAATACTTATAACAATTTAAAATCACTTAAAATCCCATTGAAATCCATTGGAGCTCCTAAAACGATTATGATAGCCAGTACGGGATCTGATTCTGGTAAAACATTCATAACTACTGGGATGGTGGGTGTTTTAAGGGAAAAAGGTTACAAAACTTGTGTTTTGAAGGTAGGTCCTGATATACGGGATATAGTCCCCTCACTTTATCTTAACAAGGAGAGAATGGAGAATTTCTCTTCAATAAAGATAGATGGCTTGGGCTGGAAGGATTTAAGAATAGTTTTGAGCGACGTGAAGTTGCAAAATTATGATATAATCCTAGTTGAGGGTGTTATGAGCATATTCACTGGTATGCTAAATGAGAAAATCCCATTCTCATCGGCAGAAATCGCAATGGCAGGAAATATACCGGTCTTACTAGTTTCGGCTTGTAATAAGGGAGGAATTGAAACTGCCGCTGTTGATATTGTAGGTCACGTGAAAATAATGAGTAAACTGGGAATTAAAGTAAAAGGAGCTATTTTGAATAAAGTTTATGATAAAAAAATAGCAGATAACGCTCAAAATTATATTAAAACAGAAACTGATCTAGAATTGATAGAACAAATTCCCAAGATTAAAATCGATGAAAGGGGTAACACGCCTGAAGTGGAGATGAAACTGGATGAATTCTGTTTAAATGCAATGGAGACTGTTAATAAATACTTAGATGTGGATAAAATTGTTGAAATGGCTGATTACCCTAAATTTATTGGATATACAGATTATAAGACTATTTTAAATATATTTAATTAATAGATTTTTTATATGCATTGTTTTTGTATGACACTATCTAATTCTTTTAATGCACTTTTATATTCGACTTCTGTTATATTTCCATGGTTTAACATGGCTTTAAGCTCAAAAGCAATTGTTTTAGCTGTTACTTCTTTTTTTCTATCTTTAAGATTAGCATAACCCATACGAATAACCGGGTTTTTATCCGCTAGATCATCTAAGCTGGCGCTACTTCGTCTTGATGTTTCTGTTTTACATTGTGCACTAATTACTTCTAAGTTAACATATTTAGCATTCGTATTCAGCGGCTGAATTGCTTTAAGTGTAACTAAAGGTACTTTATCGTTAACGGCTCTGCGAAAAGTGTCAAAATTGACAGAATAACTATCCTGCAGATTTCGGGGTTTATTGTTTAGTACATGATTTAAACTATCAATGAATATATAAACTCTCCCTCCCTTTTTACCATAAATATTACCTGTTTCCGGATAGTAGGAGGTGCCTAGTTTACAAACCCATTCCTTTTTGTATTCATGATTTGTAATTGTTACATAGAATTCGTATGAGCCTGTTTCTCCTAGTTCTCTTTTTTTAATTTCGCTAATATAAATTTCGCCTGATATTTCTTCTCCACTAACTAAATCATTTAAAAATTTGGTTTGATAATCTTCAGTTTTTCCTCTACCAATAATTCCAAGATCTAGCATATAATCACCAACTCTTAGCTTTAATTATGTTAATAGATTATTGTTATGACTTTCGATTTTCAGTCAGTTTATGGGGTTTATTTATTCCCGAATGATTATTATAGAAATTAATATCATTCGAAAATATGAACATGTAAAAAAAAAAATTTATATCTAAATTTAAAATAATTGGATAAAAGCATTTTTTTATAAATAAAAAAATGAATAGAGGTAAAATTTATTAATATTTTGTTTTTAAGGCTTTCGTGGTGTTTATAGTTATTTTACTATAATTTGGATTCTTTAAATTCCATATAAGCTTCAATCACTTCAGCTCCACTTAAAAACTCTAGATTATTCGTCTTAGCATATCTCTCTGCATCGTCAGTAGTCATTGAATCCTTGGTAATGTCGTCCATCATTTCACAGCAAACAGCCACGGGGGTGACTCCCGCCATTTCCGCCAGAGCTATACTCAACTCGGTATGTCCTCTTCTTTTAAGAACATGTCCTTCTGCAGCTCTAAGTAAAGTGACATGACCCGGAGAACGGAAGTATTTACCTAAACTAGCGTAATCTCCATTTTTACATAATAATGCTAATTCTTTTATAGTATAAGCCCTATCATTATCGGTAATACCGGTAAAGGTTTTTCTATGATTTACGGTTATAGAAAACGCTGATTTTTCATCATAGGGTATGTCTGTTGGCGATAATTCTGATAGTACTGGATATTTAGCACTGGCAACATCCATTATATCAGTCATAAAAGGAACCCCTAATTTATTTGAAACTTCAGAGGACAGAGGTACACATAAAAGCCCACCAGCATCGTTTCTTAAGGTGGTCATGTGTTGAGGGGTCATGTGCTCCCCAGCTACTATCATATCTGTTTCTTTTTCACGATTATCATCATCAAATATTAGTATAATTTCACCAGTTTTAAATGCGTCCAATGCTTTTGTTATCATATTTTAATCCCTCTTTTATAATCCATAAAATTTTAATATTTTAACATTAAAGTTACGAAATCTCCATCTTTAAGTTTTAAATCTTCTCTGAGATTCTCACCAGCTATAAATTCTAATATTTTAGGAGGATGTTCTGTTTTAGCTGGGAAAAGCAGAGCACCATTTATTTTATTATTTAAAGTGGATTTTATGTAATTAACGTCTCCAAATCCTTCGTTCCCATGGATAATGTTCATCTTCTCTTTAGGTATTTTAATTATTTCTTCCAGATATTCTTCACCCACTTCAATATTCAAGGTGCCAGGAAAAGGTTTAAAACCTAAAATATGTTTAAATTGATCACTATAAATTTTTCGTGACACAAAATAACTTCCTTTCCGGGTTCCAGAAACTATTACTCCACTAATAATCATTCAAAACACATTTTTCTAATTTTATTACATAGAATCATTAAATAAACTAATCCAAAATTTTTTTAAAAGCTTGTGTAGCAAGAATATGAGCTTGTCTTATAGGTTCCGGAGTTTTAAATATACTCGTATCATTAAATAACTCTATGGCAGTTTTAAGAGATATTTTATGACCAATGCTCACATAAAAACCGTTTAAATAAGCTCCTAAAATTTCATTTGTAAATATTATAAGTTCTGGGAAGTGATTGCCTTCAACTATATGAATTCCAACAATTAATCTTTTTGCCACACCTAAAGTAGGCTTATCAATCATTACACCCACTTGAGAAGCTAACCCAAATCCACGGGGATGGAGCACACCATGACCATTAATCATAACTACATCATAATCCCTTTTTAAACCATTCAAGACAGAAACCATTGCATTAGCTTCCCTGAATCCTAGAAATCCAGATTTATAAGGAAATAAAAGTTCAACTTCTTGGATTATTGTTTCAATTATTTCTAAATTATAAAGGTCAATAAGTACAGCTGCCGCCACCGCCTGATTATCCTGGGAAAAGGACACATCGACGCCAGCTATGATTTTCAATTCTTTAAAATCATCTTTTTTAATTACATGTTCTGCTAACATATTCTGTATATTTGCTAAATTCGTATTTAAATCATAGGAGTACATTATAAACTTTAAATGGATTTATAAAAGGTTAAATGGGCAGACGTGACTTGATTTTAGCTGTTATTTTTCAGGCAGATTTATAATTTTTTAGGATAATCCCGGATGGAGATTTATAAACAGTTAATTCAACAATTTATAATTAATAAGAAATTTGATTTTATTTTTTATGTATATTTTTATTATTTAATTCGTTTAATTATTTATTTATTTTTCTCAAATGATTATCACAAAATAAATAAACTCTATTAATTAATCTAATCTTTATGGAAAACGAGATTTATCAATGTGATGTTCTAGTTATAGGATCAGGTGGAGCGGGATGTAGAGCAGCTATAGAAGCTCGTAAACATGAATTAAATGTTATAATTGTTTCTAAAGGTTTATCATTTAAATCTGGATGTACCACTCTGGCGGAGGGAGGATATAATGCTGCTTTAGGGTACGTTGATGAAGAAGATTCTATAGAAACTCATTTTAAGGATACAATGAAAGGAGGAGCCTACCTAAATGATCCAAAACTAGTGAAAATCTTAGTGGAGGAAGCACCCGAAAGATTGAAGGAGCTTGAACATTTCGGAGCTCTCTTCGATCGACAGGAATCAGGCAAACTCAATCAAAGAGCATTCGGAGGACAAACTTATCGAAGAACATGCTTCCAAGGTGATCGAACAGGTCATGAAATGATGACAGCCTTAAAAGAAGAGGTAACACGTTTAGATATTGAAAACATAGAGGAATTAGTGATCACATCACTCATCACAGATGAATCAGATGGAAGTGTACAGGGAGCATGCGGAATATCCATCAGAACATCTAATTTCATCATATTCCAATCTAAATCCACTATTTTAGCCACGGGTGGAGGAGGATGGTTATATCCAGTAACATCCAATGCACTACAGAAAACTGGTGATGGATATTCACTTGCTTATAATGCAGGAGCAGATCTTCTGGATATGGAGCAGGTTCAATTCCATCCCACGGGCATGTTATATCCAGAGTCAAGAAGAGGAGTTTTAATAACGGAAGCTGCAAGAGGAGAAGGTGGAAGGCTTATCAATGCTAAGGGTGAGCGTTTCATGAAAAAATATGATCCACGAGGCGAACTAGCCACTCGAGACATAGTAGCTCGAGCCATATACCAGGAAATAATAGAGGGAAGGGGTACACCGAGAGGAGGAGTATATTTAGATGTGACACATCTTTCCAGGGAATTAATAGAAGAGAAACTTGAAACTATGCTCCTGCAATTCCTAGATGTAGATGTGGATATAAGAGAGGAACCTATGGAAGTGGCGCCTACGGCACATCATTTTATGGGTGGAGCATGGATAAATGAACATGGTATGACATCAATCAAAAATTTATATGCTGCAGGAGAAGCTACTGGTGGCGTGCATGGCGCTAATCGATTGGGAGGAAACGCTTTAGCTGATACTCAAGTTTTCGGCAGAAGAGCCGGCGAATCAGCTGCAAAAAATGTATCAAAGACTAAATCAACATTTAACATGGAGCAGGCCATTGCAGAGAAAGATAGAATCAAGGCACTATTTAATGACGGTGATTATCATCCATTTAATATTAAAAAAGAGTTAGAAGAAGTCATGTGGAAAAATGTGGCTATAATTCGTAATGCTAAAGGATTGAAAATAGCACGTGAAAAAATTAATGAACTTAAAGGAAGGCTGAGTAATCTAAATGTTCCAAATGTAGAGGCATTCAATAAAGATCTACAAGATGCATTAGAAGTTGAGAAGATGCTTAATATAGCGGATTTAGTTGCTGAATCAGCTTTAATCCGAGAAGAAAGTAGAGGAGCTCATTATCGAAGTGATTATCCCAAACCTCGGGATGAATGGAAAAAGAGTATTGTAGTAAATAAGGATAAAGATATTAGATTCATTCAAAGATAAAAATTTTAGAGAAGTATGCCCTGACCGGGACTTGAACCCGAGTGATAGGATCCGCAATCCTATGTGATATCCACTACACTATCAGGGCCAATAATAAAAAAAATAATTCCTCAAAAATTTTCTTTCATTCGAATCTATAAAATTAAATTGATTTTATTTTTATTTAAATTTTAAGGTGGATTAGTACTATACTTTAAAAAAATTTATTAGCAGATTTTAAATTCATAAAATCAGTTTAATAATCTTATTATTTTCATTTTAATAAGATATATATTTGCATTGCTGTCTATAGAATGTTACCAAAGCCCATGTTATAACTTGGGATAATGTATGTTTATTTTATGAAGGTACACACGACTTCACATTACTAATGGAATAATATTAAACTGAATATCAATCCGGGGATGCCGAAGATATATATCAAAAGACAACAGGTCCTGCAACACCCATGAACTGAAGGTTTTGTAAAAGTCACTGCAGATATCCAGTTTGGCGATACTATTCCAGTTGTTGATTTATGATTTATCAAGGAATTATATTCCCCATGAATCATTTTTTATGGAATACTTTAAAATTTTGGTAAACTTCAGCATAGCCACTTGTGAGGAATTTTATCTATTTTTAATGAATTCAAAGGACTGATACTTCCAAATCCTTTTTTTTAAATGATTTAGTCTAATTGGCTGAGTATTAGGGGTCGCTCGGATATTTTATATGCATAATTTTAGAAAAATGTTATCACTAATAAAAAAAAATTTGTAAGAATTCTAGTTTCTAATTCAACTATTGAATTTCTGTAGGGTTTTTAAATATTAGTATATATTATAAATCAGTTTCAGCTTGCGCGGCTTTTATTTCTTCACTGCTAAGAAGTTTCCCATACTTAAATACTTTATTAGGACAGGAAAGTGCGCACTTTAAACATCCCATACCTGAACAGAGATCTGTTCTTACCTTGATTAACCCATTTTCAATCGTTATTGCGTTTTCTGGGCAATGATCAAGGCAAGTCTTACAATTAGTGCATCCTTCAAATTCAGCCTCCAATATGGAACCAACTTTAGTAATGTGTAAGCCTTCTTTACCTAACTCGGGGATGTCTCTCTCGAAAATACGGTGAATTTGGGGATTAAAAGAGCGTGGAGCGACTTTCTGGAAACCATATTTATTCAACCATTCATTATACATCCAGAATGGCATACCTTGCTCATATATGGATAATTCTAATGAGTATATTTTCTCGAAGATCGAAGATGTAGCGAGCATAATGTGTTTACTGCGCATTCCTTTTGCCATACTCTGTAATTTATCCAGGAGACTTGGATCAATAATCAAATCTCTTGCCATGGCCAGAGAAGTGTTTCCCATTTGATAAATTTCTTGAGATGAAGGAGGGATTTGTCCCACATTCAAGGATTTTAAGGGATCTACATAGAAACCGGAAGCTCCTGCCATAAATGTGGCATCGATGTCTTCCAGAAGTACTCCAGCTTCTTCTGCTAGGGTTAAATAGGCAGCTCTAAAAGCTCCTAGAGCTTTACCTATGTTAACAATGTCTTTTTCAGTGAGATATGTATCATCTTGTAAATGGATCTGATGATCAGGACTCTTTATTTTGGGTAGAGTTATTAACCCATTATCTAATCCTAAACTGAAAGCAGCGATTACTCCTGTTCCAGTTATACCAATAGATTTTGCACTATTCTCTTTATGTGAGATGATTTTTCCAGTGGATGGGTCGACTTCATCTCCCTCCTGAGTTAGGAGATTATCATCTAGTATATGGGTTTTCCAGCCATAGTTGGTGAGTTCTAAATCACAAATGGTTCCGGGAGATGCTAATCTGCCCTTTTCTATCATCTGTCCTTCTATTGCCGGCCCTGCTGCTGCAGAACAAGTGTAAACTTCTCCATTTATTATGAGAGCTATTTCTGCGTTGGTTCCAAAATCAGATACTAAAAATATTCCTTTCTTCTCTAAAATATCAGCTTTAAAAAGCATAGCAAGAGCATCTGCCCCGATTTCATGTTTTATGGCGGGTGGAATATAAATTTCAGCTTTTGCATTTACTTCAAGACCTACTTTTTCAGGTGTGGTGATGGTAGCATCTCTTTGGGGTGGTGTTACCTTCAATCTATCTAGTGCATGTTGTCCCCAGTATGCTAGATCTCTGATTTCTATATTATGGAATAATGAGAGTTGAATGGAGTTGCCGCATACGGCTACTCTCGTAACGTTGTTAAGATCTATGTTTAAACTTTTAATGACCTTATTTATAGCGTCGAGTAAAAGTTTATGCGTTGTTTCTCTACCCACTTCGATGGCAAAGTGCAGGTGATCCACTACGTTAGCACCGGGTAACGGATGTCTAAGAGTTATAGCAGTAGAAATCACCTGAGAAGTTTTAAGATCCAGTGCTTGTGCTCTTATACCGCTGGTTCCTATGTCCAATGCTATACCATATTTATAATTCATTTTAGTTTTAAACCTCAAATATTAAGTTTTTTAAAAAGAGTCTTATAGGGTGTTTTTATTAAAAAAAATAGAATTTAATAAAGAAAAAAATTTTTTATTCTTTTTTAAGCGTATTCTGAGACGAACTCGCCCACTATCTCTGAATATTCTTTTCTGAGTTCTTTCCATGTTTTTTTATCTTTTAATATACTATCAGCTAGTTTTGGTGCATGATAAGCTTCAACACCGTAAACACTCATAGGGAAGGATTCCACGAAATCTTTTCTTACAGAACCACCACCACATCCAAAGGCTGGGACTTCAAGACCTTTCTTCTGCAACTCCTCTACAACCTTGGGGAAAACTGTCATGGTGGTGGTCATCAAAGCTGTTCCTGTCATAAATAGTGGTTTATACTTCTCCACAGCATCTATTACCTCAGTGGTAGGTACATCCCTACCAAGATCTATGGCATCATATCCGTTAGCTCTTAGGAACATAACCACTAGATTTTTACCTATATCATGAGGGTCTCCTTCAGCCACGAAAGATACTGTGGTACCTTTAGTTTCACTTTTATGTCCTAATATCTTCTCACACACCCTTACTCCTTCCATCATACTATCACCTGACAGCATAAGGTCTGGGAGGAAGTAGAACCCTTTAGTGTAAAGCAAACTAACGGCATCCATACCCTTCATTAAACCATTATTAATTATATCAACGGGTGATAATCCTGCCTCCAAGCCGTCATTAACATTACTAAGGGAGGCATCCATATCTCCATATAGTACGGCTAATGCTATGGATTTATAAGGTTCCTCTGTGGGGAGAATATTACGTACGTCTAAATCATTCTCGGGCCTTATTGCTGGGCCTTCAATTTCCACATTATATCTAATAGCCACAAAATTCTGATCCAGTTTAGATTCTAATTCTTCAATATGAGTCATTTTTCTTCACCTCAAAGTTCATAACTTTTAGGATCAAATTCTGGCACTTTTCGTGTATAAGTTCTCAGGCATTCATCCGTGAATTGATCCGAATCCATTGGTAATTCTTCAAGAATTTTAAGTGCATTATCAAGCGAATCTCTCTCGAATCGAGTAAGATATAGTTTACCAGCATCAACTGCTTCATTAATAATTTTTCCCGCTTCAAGAGCAGCTGCCCTAGCCCTCAAATACGGGTCATTGCCATAATTTACTATGGCTTCACCTATTCGGTAGGCATTATCATAGGCTAAGATTAATCCCTGGGGGTCTCTATACTTATCCGTAAGAGTATAAATATCTCTTAGAGTTTCACCGGTTCCCGTCTGTATAGCGGTGTTCATAAGGGCCGCTTCATATCCTGTAGCTTGCAACCATACCTCGGGGGTGGTACCTCCCATTTCTTGTCTATGGTAAACTGATTCATTACTCCAAACATCTGTCATGGCAGCTGTTAAATTGCCCATCAAATCAGAATGAGCGCAAACTGCATTCTTACCTTCTGTAGCTATTGGAACACCAGATATAGCTTTAACAATAGGGTTTTCATATCCACAATCTTTTAAAGGACCGATAGCACCACATTCCACAGCTACTAAACTTCTAGCTGCAGCCATAGCTCTTGCTAATGCAGCTGTGGTATGTGCGATGTCTTTATCTAATAATCCTCCAGCCATGAACATAGCAGTATTAGCTTGAGCACAATCAGTATCACCACCTGGTCGACAGTCATATCTTCGGCATATATTCACTATTCTCTTCCACATGTACTCCATATCAATGCTTCCCAAAACACCTATACCGAAGAGAACAGCCTTTATATCACCCCTGGATATCCCGTAATCTGAAGCAGATTTACCTCCCATGGTTTCTATACAGAGGTCTGATGCTCCATTGGCAGCACATGCTTCCATGGTTTCTTCAATCTTGTTGTCATAATCAGATCCTCTAAGTCCGGGAGCTCTTTCTTCCACTCTTATGTCTGCAGGGGTCTGCCTTAAGGCTACACTAATACCATATTCATCGTAGTATCTTTCTAGAATTTCAGCTTGTATTTGTGTACATTCTGCTGCCCATTCTGGATTATTAGTTTGTTGAAAGACATGTTCTTGTTCCAGCATAAAGGAAGGTAATCCTATAGACACGGCTCTTTTGCAGGCACTTTGTGCTATGTTTCTACATTCTGCCACCATTTTTTCTTTTGATGCTTCTGATCCTTCTTGTGGAGCTACTTTAACTTCCGGCACCACATAACCTGCACCAAATTGTATATTCCAACGTTCACTTACAGGAAATTTGGCATGGCCAAAAATTAGCTCTTCAGGGTTTTTATAAATCATCCTGGTAAATCTTTTCACAATAATTCACCACCATATTTTTAATAATACAAAGACTTTTACAATAATAGTATTATGTCATTCGAATTGGTTAAAATTTTCGAATTGGGAGAATTAAATTTTAGGGAATTGTTTAAATGACCATGCAAATTGAAAATATGGATGAAATGGTAGTTAAAAAGGCAATAAAAATTATAAATAAGTTGAAAGGAGTATTAGGGGTGAAAATTCTTTTGGATGAGGATAAAACAGCTCTAAAAGAAATGGAGTCCAAAAGGGAAGGAGATGTAATACCAGTTGTAAATAGAGGGTTGAAAGAATGTTTGATGAGAGAATTTTATTTAGCTATATTTAAAAATATAGAATTCCGATACCCACCTGTACCTACGGTACTACTTGTCACGGATAAAGGTAGGATACTGGGACAAGAATTAATTTCTAACGAGGAAAAGAAAAAATATCAGGATCGCAGTGATGTATATTTCCTCAGTACTGATTTCATCTTCTTTAAATCTAATAAATCATCAGTTGGCACTGGAATTGAAAAAGAATTTTTTCTTTTACCTTCTGTACCATTCCCTGAGCTTGAGGATGTGTCGGGTATTTCAGATGTTACTTCTTGTAGTCCTTCAACAATGGGTGACTCTTACCTCAAGAATAAATATGGTTATCCTCAGGATCCTAATATTGCCACGATAATCGTAGGTTTTTCAAAAACTAAATAATGGAAGAAGGGTTTCTTAACTCTTTTAATCAATTTTTTTTGAATTAAATCCTATTTTTTAAGTCATTATATAGCAAATTTCGAGATTATTTATTGTAAAATTCATTTCTTCCTTTTACCATTGCTTTAATATTTTCAAGAGGTGATCTAGGCGCTAAACCACAACTTGGAGCTAATATATCTATTCCTGATTCTAAAACATCTTTAACTTTCTTTTTAACTTCATCTGGTGAATCTCTGAAAAGTGTCTGTGATGAAGAGATGTTTCCTATGAGTTTGGGAGATTTTTCCCCGCCCATAGTCATAATCCTTCCTCCAACTCTCATTATCTTCCCTCCACCTTTCAATTCTTCCTTCGCCCATTTCACATCCACTTTCTCCTCCACGCTTAAACCATCATAACCAATGCTAGCCATATCTTTTAGTATAGGCTCTGCTGATCCACATATATGGAGAACTTTTTTAGTATTTATCTCTCTTGATAAGTCTTCTAATCTTGGTTTGACAATAGTTTTAAATTGTAATGGATTAATAAGTTCCGTAGCAGAAGTTGGTTCCGCAACACAGATGATATCCGGACCTATTTCTGAAAGAGCATTTACGTATTCCATGGAAACATCAAGGGCTTTATCTAGAGCTGATTCAATCTCGTAAGGTTTGGTTCGCATATACCTTACCATTTTCTCCACTCCAAGCAAATGACCTGTAAGGGTGAAGGGACCGGTAATCCCCACGATAATGGGAAGAGTATCCCCATATTTTTCTTTCAATTTTTTTAAAGCTTCTAATACAACCGGAATTCGTCCATTATGTAGGAAATCCGTAGGTATTTTAATATCACTAGCGTTTTGAAATGGACTCTCCATTACTAAAGGCGTCTTATCCTCAGAACCAAGATTTACTTTACAACCCATAGCTTCAGCTTCCACTGTTAGGCAGAATGGTATTCTGGCACATTCCAATCCCACGAGCTCGTATAGGGAACTTCCGAGTATGGCCATCTTTTCAGCGTCTGTATGTGCTTCTGGCCAAAATGAATCAGTTTTCTCCATGGCTTCCACTATCCCTATTTGAGTAACACTTATCACCGGGGTTACATTAACTTCTTCTCCGGAAAGCACTGTTAAAACATTTTCTTTCAAATTCATTTGTTTTTTCACTCCTAGTTGATATATGGGCGTTCAAATTGTTTAAATTTTTTGCAAACTAATGTAAAAAATCTATAATACAATTTGTTAGTGAATTATAATAGAAAATATTCATGAATTAGGCTATGAAAAAATCTTTAAAACTCTATTATTATGATTTATGGCATTCTTTTACATATTTTATTTAAACCCTATTAAAAGATATATTTGTAGTGCTGTTAATGTAAAACCCAAAGAAGCACCCACTATAACTTGATAGAAAGTGTGTCTCTTGAGATATAATCTACTCCATATAACCAAGGGAATAAGGATGATAAAAATTAGGCCAGTATAACCAAATACGTATATAAGTGCTGCTGCGGGTCCTGCTACTCCAATGGAGTGAATGCTAATTTTCCAGAATAAGCTGATTAACAACACTATTAGTGTGTTGGAGAAATAACAGAACATGAGTACTGTGGTGATAGGAGGCGCTGAAAGAATGTATAACAAAACAACGCCAATTAGATATGATAATATAATCCATAACAAAGGATAAAACCTATCCTCCTTTCGCGGCATATCTATTTCAATTTTCTCATTTTTTATCCATAGGAAAGCTATTATACTTGGTATTAGCGCTGCAAAAATAATACTGATGAAAGTTACTACTACAAATTCATATCCTTTCAGTAAGTAATAATTAATGAGGAGAAATACGAGAATAGCTACTAAAGGGGCGTTAGTGAAAGTGGAGATTATTTTGGCTATGTATTGTTTGGATTTAAAATTGTAACTCCAGTGTTGCATTTTTTTAATTTCCCCCAGTATAGAATAAATCTTAAAGTACTTTTTTTACCAAATAATTATTTGATTATTCTTTAGTTAAATAGACAGAAATCCATTAGGAGCTAAACTAGTGGCAAGCATGACCATGTTAATCTCTTGATGATCAGTCCATGTGCGAGACTTCTTATTTCCACTTTCCATCCAGAACTGTTCAATGATTTCAGATAAGGATGCATATCGTGTTATAACTGCAACACAGGATTTTAATGATTTATACTCGCTGAATAGCTCGAAATTATCCTTAATCAGGTCTAATAACTTTTCAACACCTTTAAGTCCTATAGATAATCCTAATTCACGGAATGCTAATCTGTAATCGGCGGGATACTTCAAGAGATCTCCTTCTTCAAACGACTCCACACCTAAAAGAGCAGAATCCAGAATAGTGGCTAAGAGATTCAAGTATTCCCTTTTATATTTTATAATTAGTTGTGCGGTTCTTGAAGCATCAGATAAGAGACCACCGATACCTAGGGGATCATCAGTGTTCCAACTCATACTCCTACAGATATTAGCCATATCCGTAATTTCGTAGCTTAAATCGGATTCTTTTAATTCTACGTTTTTTATTAATTCATTATAAGTTATGAAGCCATCAAGAGGATCGTGCTGTCCCATAGATGGTACGAGTGGATAATTGAGGTCGATGCTCATCTTCCAATGCATTTTCTTACATCCATCAAATGAGGAACTGTAAACGAAGGATTTATGGGCGACTTTCGCAAGCTCTATACTCCATTTATTATATATTGAATTTTGAGTTTCTTGACTCATACAATGAAGGGCATGCATCCATTTAGTTAGGTAATGATAATATTGTCCATCTTGATCCCATTCTAATTGTTCATTATATGGTTCGCCGAGTTTGCGTTCATTCAATTCTTTACCGATACGCAAGCCACCTTTAGTGGGATGTAATTCCCCTTCTTCTTCATTAAGACCGCTAATCCAGCCGGTTCGTGAATCATCATCACGATGCCGACCTAAAATATGATGAACTTGGTTTACTAAACGCATGGCAAGTTTCAGATAAGTTTGATCCTTAGTCTGACGGAAAAGTTCTATATAGTTGCAGACTGCGAAGGCATCAGTCCATAGGTAACGTTGAGGATGGTCCGAGACAGGTTCAAGTCCGGTTAGACTGGCAAAATCCTGCATGATTTCTTGAACTAGTGCTGTATTCTCTTTTTGATTCATTAATCATCCTCAAAACATTATCATTTGAGTTTATTTATTTGTTCATAATCCTATTATAAATTTTTACTTCCTTTGGATGGCCTTCACCAAATTATCCTTTTTATTTATGGCATTTAATGCGGATTTTTCAATTTTCTCTTTCATAACTTCAAAATCATCAGGCGTAGTGTCTCCGACAATCTTTTTAATCTCAGTATAAGCTGATTCCCTAAATAAAGGCGTTAATTCTTCTTCCTTATCTTCTTTAACAAGTTTAGCTATTCCACTATTAGTGATGTATCCTATCTCATCGATACGAACACCAGCATCAGATACTACTTTTTTAAGTTGCTCTGCAATATTAGTGGGAGCTATTATCATCAAAGAATCTATAGAAACCCCGAGAGGATCTATGTCTAATTTTTCCAGCATTTCCAGTACTTTTGGATTTATTAATTCTCTTATCTTATCATTGAAGAATGTTAATCCAAGATTAGTGGTTCTAGAAATTTCATGTGCATCACCTCTAAGACCTCCATTGGTAACGTCAGTCATAGCATGGACATATGGAAGTAATCCTGACTTAAAAATAGCTTCAGATGATTTTATGAAGTTGATATCCATGGTTTCATTAACCACGTCGAACATGCCATGATAAATAGCTGTGGTAGTGATAGTTCCACCACCTGAGCCTTCAGTCATTAAAATTACATCTCCCACTTCAGCACGCTTCCTTGCAGTTGGTGGGTATTCTGAAATTCCTATAGCGCCTACAGCACTCACTAATCTATCACCTAAAACCATATCACCACCAACTCGTAGAGTGCTACCAGCTACAAGAGGTACATTTAATAGTTCTGAAACTGCACAGACTCCTGCTGTGAAATCAAATAGTTTTCCAACATCACCATCATCTGAAAGATGCAAATCGCTTATTACGGCTACAGGATCAGCACCCATCACACATACATCTCTAAGAGCAGCTCTAGTAACATGGAATCCACCCAGAAATGGATATTCACTTAGACGAGAATGTATTCCATCTACAGCGGTTGTTACATAAATATCCTGGGATCCAACGCTTTTTTTAACCACGCCACCATCATCCTGAGCTGATGGATTTATAATAGCATTAGAATGAGTACTTGAGACTATTTCTGCAATTTTCTGATGGACAAAGAAGTCTCCTTTTCCTCTAGAGCCTACTCCAATTTCGCCCATTTTAACCTCTGCTTTGGGATACTTTATCAATTCCTTTAAAGATTCATCATTATAATCATCGATTTTTAAAGTATTTTTAACTTCTTCAATCACAGCGTGCGCCATTTGATCGGCTTTTTGAGGATCAATACTTTTATATTCAAGTATTATCTCCTTTAAACTATTTTGAAGAGATTGTTCATCTTCATCTTTAATGTAGCGTCTTATAAAACCTTCTATATCCACTGGAATACACCCTTTTTATATATTTTTTTTGGAAACGAAATATTCTAAAGTTTTTAATGTTTTAAATTTAATTTGTTAAAAAAAATTTTATGAAAATAATTATTTTAAGTGAATATTAGTTATGGAACTGTTTCCACGAAGTTATTTAAGATCTTTAACCCTATTTCTCCACTTTTCTCGGGGTGGAACTGGGTAGCATAGGTGTGATCGTGATAGACTACTGCAGGTACTTCCACTCCATAATTAACTGTAGCAGCTACTATATCATCATCGTCAGGAAGCACATAATAGGAATGCACAAAATACATGTACTCGTTATCTATTCCATTTAATATGGTGCAGTCATTTTTTTTGATTTGAAGGTTATTCCATCCCATATGTGGTATTTTCATTCCCTGTTGTTTCAGAGATTCATCAAAACGCACTACTTCACCTTTAAATATATCCAAACCTTCAGCTCCTTCACTTTCCTGGCTTTTAGGGAATAAAACTTGTAAACCTAGACAAACCCCTAAAAACGGCTTTCCTTCATTGATATGCTCCTGTATAACCTGTTTATAGGGTTGAAGATTCATCATAGCATTTCCAAAAGCCCCTACACCAGGAAGAACTAAGGCATCCGCTTTTTCTAGATCACAAATGTCATGAGAAACGTTAACTTCCACACCAATGTGAGAGAAACCGTTTCTAATGCTTTTAAGATTCCCAGATCCATAATCAATGATAGTTATCATCATAATAAACCTATTAATCCATATTTAACGTTCATTAATCTAAAATTATTTAATTATCTAGTTTCGTAGTAATCCTTTACTCGTTCAGTGTCATTCAAATGGGGAGTAGAAACTTCATGTAGAATAGTGTTTTCCATAGCTACAATAGAGTGTTTTTCTGTGGGCTTGATACGGATAGTGTCATTTTTTCCAAAATACTCTTTCCGATCCTCAAATTCAATGTAACCTGCACCATTTACTATATACATGGTTTCATCTTTCATCCGATGATAATGAAATGAGGTTTGATAACCTTCTTTAATGAAAAGCTCTTTAGTCAAGTATTTATCAGTGTAAATCAACACTTTTTCGTATCCCCAAGGTTTATCTTCCCTATTTTTATATTCTTTTTTTATTTCCTCTAATTCTTTAGTGGTATCAATAGCCATCCAGAAGAGTCCATCTTCCTTGTAATAACCTAAATTATTTTCCTTGGCCAACATAGGGAACACGGTTTTTTCAATATCTCCTACATCAAACTCTCCAAAATCTATTTCTCCTTGGGAGAAGTAAACTCCACCATTAATGTAATAATCTAATATGGGTTTCTCTTTAAATGATACTAGCCGATCTCCGCTAATTTCTACTATTCCGTAAGGAGAAACCATTTTAGTGATGAATATGGATAACGGATAGTCAGATTTTTTCCCCAGTTCGATCATTTTCTTAATGTTAAGATCAGCCACCACATCACCATTTCTTATAACTGATTGTTCATGATTACCTAAACTATCCATACCTAATTTAATAGCATTTAAAGTTCCTAAAGGTTCATCTTCACGGATGTATTCAATGTTAACTCCTAAATATTCGTCATCATATCTTTCCTGGATTTTCTCCGAAAGAAACCCGGTTAAAAGCAGTACTCTGTCTACTCCGGCGCTTTTAAAGTCGAAAAGCTGTTTATCTAGGATGGTATAATTATCCTTAATTTCAACTAAAGGTTTGGGAATCTTTTCTGTAATAGGTCTTAATCTCTTTCCAAATCCTCCACATAGTATCATTCCCACAGTTCTAGCCATTTTCTATCACCTTTATTAATTCTTTAAAATGATTATTTGTATTACATGATAAACTATTAGTTATTAGTCTATTTATTACAAAAAATTTTTCAGAAATATTTCATTAACTAAAAATTGTATTTATTTATATTTTTAATAAAGCTGGTTTATAAACCCATGATTTCTCTTAACATCATTCCAAAATCAGATAAAACAATTTCAGATGTTCCCAAAGTTTTTGAATGAGCATCTAACTCTGTAATCACGTAATTGTATCCTATCTTTTTTAATGGTTCCACTAAACGTGGCCCATCTGTTACTGCTATACTTTGCACGGGCAAAGTTTCTATAGGTAACGCATGAGGAACACCTAAAACTACTACCAAGTCGAATGATCCATTTTTTAAAATAGCAGCGGCAGTTTTACCAGTTATGGGGTATTCATCTAATCCGCCAGTTACCACATCAATTTCTACTCCGCTTTTTTGAAGCTCTTTCCTTATGTTACGGGCATGCTGCTTTATACGGGGAAGACCTACATCTTCATCTAAGTTCGCTATAATTTTAGGAGGATTTTTATGGTAAATCTTCCCGAACGGAATTTTTAAAATATCGGCAAAAATATAAGATGTTTCTTTTTTAGCATTCAGAACTAAAGCAACCTTATATCCACTTTCCAACTTTTTAAGTAGTATTTGTGCAACCTTCTCTTTAAGATCACCGTAGGAGGGAGATATATATTCTCCCTGAGCCATACCTCGTGATTTTTCTATCTTTGTGGCCATTTTAAGCATTCGAGTCTGTCTCTCTGCCTCCTCACCGGATATTACTCCTTCCCTTTCTGCAGAGTTAAGAACGGATATAGCTCCTTCTGTATTGTCACCTTCACTGAGACCTCCGTGAGATTCCACTATGAGGACTTGTGCTGGTATATTAGCGTTTTCTACGGCTTCTTTCATATCTTCTCCAATAATCATACTGGCGCATGTACCCACCACACCTACTAACTTGGGTGAAAATAAGGAATCAACTTTTTTAAGAGTTTCCTCTAATTTCTCAGAAGCTCCAAATATAAAATCATTTTCGGACATGGCGGTGGTCACGACCCGCACTCCATCCGTTTCTAAGAGGCGACTAGTACGAAAGCAACAGCCGTGAGGTCCATGTAATATGATGACGTCGGCATTTAGATCACGTAAAGTATATAGGGATGCGGCAATAGGGCTGGGTCTAGGATGCAAATGTTTCACCTCTATTAGGTTTAAAAATTTTTTTTTATTATTTAATATGGTTAAATTCTGATAAGATTTAAGAACAATTTATAAATTGAACATGGGTTTTAATTAAAGATTTGGTTATAAAATAAAAATGAAGATAATTTTAAAAAAAATTAAAAATATAATAGGATTTAGAATGATAATAGCGGATTTAATAACAGGAAAATTTATTGAGAGACCTAATAGATTCACAGTGTTATTTAATACTAATAAAAAAATAGATAAGGCTCATCTAAGGGATCCTGGTAGACTAAAAGAACTATTAATACCAGGGATTCCATTGCTTCTACGTCCTGCCCGAAATACTACCAAAAGAAAGACGAAATATGACGTTATTGCAGTTTTAAATAGAGATATTTGGGGTTTTATAAATTCAGGATTCCACAGTGACATTGCTGCTGAACTTATCGAATCAAGACTGGTGGATGAATTTAAAGGGTATAGTGTTAAAAAAAGAGAATATACCTTTGGAAAAAGCCGTCTAGACTTTTTGCTTTCTAATCATAATTCAATAATGCTCTTAGAGGTTAAAGGCTGCACTTTAGTTGAAAATGGTTTAGCTAAATTTCCTGATGCTCCCACTACTCGTGGAAAACGGCATTTGGAAGAATTAATGTTGGCTAAATCTGAAGGTTTAAATGCTGCAGTGCTTTTCCTGATAATGCGGGAGGATGCAATGGAATTCACTCCTAATTGGGAAATGGATCCAGATTTTTCAGATACATTAACTGATGCATATAAAAAAGGGGTTGAAGTAGTAGCTTATTCATTAAAAATATTTATAAGAATGATTTTTTAGATATAAATCCTTTTAAACGGATTAATATCAAATTATAAAATTTTGAAATATTTATTTATAATACTGAACACTGTCTAAAAAATTATTAAACAGCATTAATCATGATAAATTTTACACTTGAAATTTACCTCTAATTAGTAAGAAACTATCAAAATATTTTATAGGTCTTTCAACGTAAATATTACTGATTAGAAATTAAGTCGGTTTTAAAAAAAAAAAAATATAAATGAATATTTTAATAAAATAGATGAGGAGTCTTATGCAATGTGATGTTTTAATAGTAGGCGCCGGTCCTGCTGGATTGTTTGCAGCAAGTGAATTAGCAGGGCATATGAAAGTAATAATAATAGATAAAGGTAGAGACATAAATTCAAGAAAGTGTTTAGCTCTTGAAAACGGGTCATGCACAAAATGCTTGCCCTGCAATATGACTGGGGGAGTAGGTGGTGCAGGGGGATTATCAGATGGTAAACTCAACCTGAGGCCGGATATTGGCGGTGATTTGGAAGAATTTGTAAGTCATGACGAGGCTTGGGCTATAATTCATGAGATTGATGGATACTTTCTAAGACACGGAGCGCCAGATGAACTTTACGCGCCTAATGAAGAGGAATTATCAGGTATTTTAAGAGATTCAGCGGCATCAGGAATAAAATTTATTCCCATAATCCAAAGGCACATGGGTTCTGNNGTTCTGATAAAACACCCGCCATTATAAACTCTATTAAAAAAGAACTCGAAGATGAAGGCGTCATATTTCTCCTGGAAACAGAAATTTTAGATTTTTTAACTTTCACCGATAGAATAAAAGGAGTAAGTGCCAAAAATCCGGAAAAAGGTGAATTTAAAATCGATTGCAAATATATTATCGCTGCACCCGGAAGAGTGGGTGCTTATTGGCTATCAGATCAGATGAAAAAACTTAAAATTCCCATTAAACATAATCCCGTTGACATTGGAGTAAGAGTAGAGTTACCTCAAATTATAATGGATGAAGTAACCCGTATAAACTGGGATCCTAAATTCCATATTATAACCAAAACTTACGATGATTTTATTAGAACATTTTGTGTGTGTAACCGGGGATTTGTAGTGGAAGAAGTATATGATGACTTTATGGGTGTAAATGGCCATTCAATGAGAGAAAAAACATCCGAAAATACCAACTTCGCATTTTTAGTAAGAGTAGAACTTACAGAACCCATAGAGAACACTTCAGATTATGCCTTTTCCATAGCCACTATTGCTAACACGCTAGGTGGAGGAAAACCACTTCTACAAAGATTAGGGGATTTACGTAAAGGTAGAAGATCAACCTGGAGAAGATTAAAAAGAAGCAATGTTGTTCCCACTTTTGATAGCGTGACTCCGGGGGATATAGCCATGGCACTTCCTCATAGACTAGTTGTGGATATTATAGAAGGATTAGAATCTCTGGATAAAGTTATACCTGGAATTGCATCTGATTCCACTCTTTTATATGCTCCAGAAATAAAACTCTATGCCATGCGGGTTGAAATGAATCATGGAATGAAAACCAAGATTGAAGGATTATACGCTGCAGGTGATGGTGCAGGAGTCTCCCGGGGTATAGTAGGTGCTGCTGCGACGGGAATTATAGCAGCAAGAGATATTTTGAGGAATGTTTAATTCTTAATGTACTAAATTAAAATCTGCTCTATTTATTATACTATTCAACTCAAAGATTACCAAAGTAATCCTAAAAATTAAATTTTGACAAAATGTCTATCGACAAATAATACTTATAACATCGCAATTCTTCAGTTCATAATCACTACTTACTCTCCTGCAGCTGCGAGCGTCTAAAGCATGCATGTACTTTTCTCCAATATCTGTGTGTATATTATATGCTAAGTCTCGGGGTTTAGATCCATGAGGAATTAAAATTGCATCAGGAAGTACATTACCTTTTTGGTCACAGAGTTTATGTTCATCTTCTACTGGATAAACTACGATCATGTCAAGGATATCAAATACAACTTTATTTAAAGCCTCTTGTACACCGGTGTTCCCATATTTCTTAAGCATGTTGTCTTTTATGTAATTAAGAGCTGTTTTTTGAGATTCGTTTAGTTTTTCTGGTTTTATTATTTCAAAATCAGCATCACCTGGGAAATAACTTATTAAACCTGCTTCAGATGCTCTGATAAGAGCTAATTCTGCTTCAGCAGAAGCTGGTATTACATTCTCATATTTTTCTTGTAATCTTTTAATATTCTCCTCTGCAGTGGGTAGATCAGCCTTGTTGGCCACAATTAACATGGGTTTGGCTAATAGTAATAGTTTATCTAGAAATTTTATTATATCGGCATCTTTCCATTTTTTATATTCCTTTGAAATTATTTTTTTAGCATCTATAACTTCTTCTAGAGATATTCCAGTTCCACTAAGCTGTTCAGCTATTACTTTTGCAAAGTCTAATTTCTCGGAGAGTGCTTTTCTCACCATGCGATTCCAATTCTTCTTCAAGATGTTGAAGAGCCACATAGTGATTTCATGTTCTAAAAAATCCACATCCATCAGAGGATCGTGTAAACCTGGTTCACATGGTCTTCCTTCTTCATCAGTGGATCCAGAGGCGTCTATGATATGTATAAAAGCTTTAGCCTGTCTAAGTTCGTCTAAAAATTTGTTTCCCAGTCCTCTGCCTTCATGGGCTCCTGGGACCAGCCCGGCAATATCAATTAATTCTACCGGAATCATTCTTCTACCTTCATCGCATTTTGAAGTTCTAGGATTGCAGGTAATGTTTAACTCTTTACATGGGCACTGACTAATCACATGAGCAACGGCTTTGTTGGCATTTATAGTGGTGAATGGGTAACTGGCAACTTCTGCCTCCGATAAGGTGGCTGAATTAAAAAAAGATGATTTACCTACATTAGGTTTTCCTGTTACAGCAATCTCAAGCATTTGTATCACTCTAAAATTATTATTATACTTTTATTAAAACTTTATTTAATAAATAGATAAATAAAAAAATGTTTAGTTCTTTATTATAATATATTGTACTAAGGAGTCTTATAATGTCTAAACTTTATGTGGTAGGAATTGGTCCGGGTTCTGCAGATTATTTGACTTTTAAATCTAAAAAAATTGTTGATTCAGTAGAGATCCTATTGGGAAGTAAAAGAGTGCTTGATCTATTCCCTGAATTTGAGGGAGAACAAATAAAACTGGACGCTGTAAATATAGAATCACAATTGAAATTAGCAGTATCCAAGGTTATTCATGGTAAACCTGTGGCTATTCTTTCAACTGGTGATCCTGGATTTTCCGGAATTTTAAGGCCAATTCTAGAGTTATCGGTGGATGTAGAGATAGAAGTTGTCCCTGGAATAAGTTCACTACAACTTTGCGCTGCTAAATTGCAAATACCATGGGATAATACAAATTTAATAACATTACATGGCAAAGGGCTTTCAAATGAATTACTGGAAGTAATAGATAACGGAAAACCAATCATTATTCTTCCCAATTTTAAAGTTGATGAAGTAATCAGATTTTTAATAGATAATGGGGTTGATGAGGATAGACAGGCGGCTGTTTGTGAAAAACTCGGTTATCCTGATGAAAGGATAGTTAAAAAATCTTTAAAAGATCTCTTAGTGGAAAAATTTAGTTATATGTGTGTTATTGTTGTATTTTGATTTTTTTTATATTATAGTTAAATGCATAACTCTTCGTCTTCTGCTTGCCATGAAGGTTGTACTAAACATAAAAACTTTAAGGTAGTATCTCCAGTATTTTCAATCCATTGCCTGGCGTTGGGCGGAATATGAATAATTTGACCTGATTCAATTATATCAGATTCATTTTCTATATGCATCAAGGCCTTTCCTTCTATTATGTAATAAATTTCCGTAGAGGACTTCATTCGGTGAGGCAATGATGATTCATTGGGCTTTAAAATAGCATGTGCAATACTGAAATCCATTTCTAAATATTCGTTTTCCCTTTCGGGGTGTAGAAATTCACAGATGAATGTTTCATCCAATGCTTTGAAATATTTGCAGTTATCCAAGCTTTTTATAAACATTTTTATCTTTTAATAAGATTGGATATTTTTTTTTTAATTAGGTAAATGAGTAAATCAAAATGGGAAAAAAATTTGTAAAAATTAATAAAAAATTTAAAAAGATAAAAGAGAATTAACCCTCTAAAGCAATAGGGGCTTTATCTTCTTTTGAGTCCCCGTAGAGAATTTCACCAATTTCTTTGAGTTCATCCATTCCTTTAACTTCATGATTCATGAGGGGAATCTCAGCGATTACTTGATTTCCGAATTTTTGTTGGATGGTTTTTAGACGTTTTTCCTGTATATTTCTTCTAGCGCGACAGAATTCGCAATCAGCCTCTTCTGGCTGGATCTGATTAACTATAATTCCATCAGTGTGCATGTTGTACTTATGAAGAGCTTCCATTGCTCTTTCTGATTCATATATAGACATTTCTTCAGGTATAATCACTGTTTTGAAGGTTGTTCTGTCAGGGTCAGCCATAATTCCCCTTGCCTCTTTTATCCGTTTTTTTGTTTCTTCCATATCCTCTAAAGCCTTATCTTCTTCTTCTTCATCTCCCATGAATGGCATGATGTTTTTAAAGGCTTTAGCCATGCTTCCTATCTGGCGTCTAACGTTAATCATTTTACCTACCCAAGAATCCATCATTTCAGGGAATGATAAGAGTCGGAGTGTATGTCCCGTAGGTGCAGTGTCAAAGAGAACAATATCATATTCATCTGTGGTCATGTACTGGAGAAACTTGTCAAAGGCGGCGGCTTCATCAATACCTGGAGACATAGATGCCATATCCATCTGCTCTTGCATCATTCCCATATCATTACCAGGGTTCAATGCTTGCTGTTCCTTCATCTTTGCCTGGTACTCCTGCATGGCTATTTCAGGGTCAATCTCTAAGGCTTCCAAGTTCTCGGCTATGGGTGTTGGATTATAACCTATATTTCTCTCGTATGAGTCTGAAAGAGAGTGTGCGGGGTCAGTGGATATAACAAGCGTTTTTTTACCCTGCCTAGCAAACCAAAGTGCGGTGGCTGCTGAAACAGTTGTTTTACCCACCCCTCCTTTACCACCGATAAATACGAATGTAGTTTTACCTTGTTTGAATTTGAAAAGATCTTTAAATGCCAATTAATATTCCTCCATTTTTTTTAATTCTTGTTTTGTATCAAGTAAAGTTAGCTTAAAATTTATTTAGATAAAGTTTATTTCATCAATTTTTTTGGGTATTCGATCTTAATTTAAAGTTATATTATGTAACTAAATAAACCTACATATAAAAATTTGTGTAAAAAAAAATCTATTTTATTAACATTATCATGTAATATAAAATGATGTATATCATTGTATTAAAAACTATAAAATTTTCATTTGTATCTAGATATAACAGAAATTAAAAATTTTTAGAATTATTAAGTTGTGATGTCAAATGCAGGAAAAATCGCATATTTTACCCCCTATAAATACGGAGAAGACAGTTGAAGCAATATCTAATTTTATAAAAAATAAAATTGAGGAATCAAAAACTGAAGGATTAGTTATAGGTTTAAGTGGAGGATTAGACTCATCTACAGCAGTTAGTATAGCTGTAAAAGCTATTGATAAGGGTAATATATTAGGATTGATAATGCCCAGTCAAACCACAACCCAAGAAGACTTGGAGGATGCAATTACTATTGCAGAACATTTAGGCATAGAAAATGAAGTAATAAATATTGATAATCTTATAAAGCCCTTTAGAGAGTTATGTATTCATTCAGCTACAGAGTATTATAATCAACTCGCAAATGCTAATTTAAAGGCGAGAATACGAATGATAATCCTATATTATCACGCTAATTCCATGAATCGACTGGTTTTAGGAACTGGTAACCTAAGTGAGCTTTCAGTAGGATATTTTACAAAATATGGGGATGGAGGCGTGGATATACTGCCCATGGGAGATCTTTACAAAACTGATGTACAAAATATTGCAGATTACCTTGAAATTCCAGATAAAATCATAACTAAAGCTCCAACAGCAGGATTATGGGCAGGACAAACTGATGAAGAAGAACTGGGGATTAAATATCAACTCCTAGATGAAATATTATACCTAACAACTACAGAAAAATTAGAAGATTATATGATTGCCGAGAAACTTGGAATATCTAAAAATGAAGTTTTAAGGATTAAAAATATGGTTAAATCTGCTGAACACAAAATAACACCACCACCCATACCTAAAATTAGATGAGGAATCTTATGTGTACACTTTAATTTATATAACTACATCTGGATTTTCAGAATCAAAAAAAATTGCAATTAAACTATTAAAAGATAAATTAGCGGCATGTACAAATGTTATCCCTGAAATTGATTCATTTTACCTCTGGAAAGGAGAAATTAATGAGGATAAGGAATCTTTGCTAATTGCTAAAACTCAATCCAATAAAGTAGGAATCCTTATAAAAAGAGTGGAAGAAATTCACAGCTATGATACTCCATGCATATTACAAATTCAAGTTAAAAAAGGTTCCAAAAATTATTTAGATTGGATGGAAAGTGAATTAGATTAAATAACAAAATAAGGTAAAATAAACCTCTTTTATTTAAAAAAATTCTTAATATACTAAATTTAGAAGTTTTACATATTATTATAAAATATTATTTTGAACCTAAATCATGATTATTTTGGATGGTGATTATTTTTTGACAGACGTTATAATTGAGAAGAAATGGCAGAGAAAATGGAGAAATAAGCATTTATTCCAATCAAATCCAGATGCAAGAGAGAAATTATTCTTAACTGTAGCTTTTCCATATCCTAGTGGTGCTATGCATATTGGACACGGCCGTACCTACACAGTCCCAGATGTATACGCTAGATTTAAACGAATGCAAGGTTATAACGTCCTATTCCCTATGGCTTGGCACGTTACTGGAGCTCCCGTAATTGGGATAGCCAAAAGGTTTCAAAGGCAGGACCCCTGGACTCTAGATTTATACAAAAATGTGCATAAAGTTCCTGAAGACGAACTGATGAAATTTACAGATCCAAATTACATTGTGAATTACTTCAGTACAGAATATCGAGATGTGATGCAGAAAATGGGGTTCTCCATTGATTGGAGGAGGGAGTTTAATACAATAGATCCTCATTATCAGAAGTTCATAGAGTGGCAGTTTAGAAAACTTAAAAGTAAGGATCTTGTTAAAAAAGGAATTCACCCTGTAAAGTACTGTCCAGAATGCCAAAATCCTGTGGGTGACCATGATTTGCTTGAAGGAGAGGGCGTTGCAATAAATGAGCTTACAATAGTAAAATTTAGAATAAATGATGATTATTTGGTAGCAGCTACTTTTCGTCCTGAAACTTTATTTGGGGTTACGAATCTATGGTTAAATCCAGAAGCAGAATATATTAGGATAAAAATTGCTGATGAGAATTGGATAATAAGTAGAAAGGCATTTAATAATGTTATTCATCAAAAAAAGGATGCTTCAATCGTTTCTGTTGTTGATGTTAATAAACTAATTGGTAAATATGTAAAAAATCCGCTAACTAATGAAGAACTTATCATATTGCCCGCTTCTTTTGTAAATCCGGGATATGCGTCCGGAGTCGTATATTCAGTTCCAGCACACGCTCCTGCAGATTACATAGCACTTAAAGACCTTAAAAAAGATTTAAAAGTACTTGAAAGGTATAATATTAAAAAAGAAGTGGAAAAATTAGAGCCAATTAGTATTGTAGAGCTTCAAGGGTTTGGGAAATTCCCTGCAGAAGAAATAATCCAAAATTTTGGAGTTAAAAATCAGAATGATCCTAAGCTCGCTGATGCAACTAATGAACTCTATAAATTAGAGCACTCCAAAGGAATTATGAGTCAGGATATCTCTGATTTCGGAGGATTAAAAGTACCATTTGCAAGAGATGAAATCATAAGAAACCTTCTTAAATCTAAAAAAGGAGATGTAATGTATGATTTTTCTGAAAAACCTGTTATCTGTAGATGTGGTACAGAATCTGTTGTTAGAATACTCGAGGACCAATGGTTCCTTAAATATTCAGATGAAGAATGGAAAAAAATCACATATAATTGCCTAGCTCAGGAACAAATAGTTCCGGGAGAGGTGAGGGCAAATTTTGAATATTACATTGGCTGGTTAGAAGATTGGGCTTGCAGTCGTCGAATAGGACTTGGTACACAGCTTCCCTGGGATAATCAATGGTTAATTGAGCCACTTAGTGATTCTACAATTTATATGGCTTATTATGCAATTGCAAGGTATATGAAAGAGCTTAATCCTGATGATCTGAATGATTCATTCTTTGATGATGTATTTTTAGATGCACAAAAATATTCTGGAAATATTAATACTGAACTTTTTGAAGATATTAAAGGTGAATTCAATTACTGGTATCCGCTAGATTGGAGACTTTCAGCGAAAGATCTGGTTGGGAATCATCTTTCATTCCATATTTTCCATCATTCCGCTATATTTCCTGAATATAAATGGCCAAATGGTATTGTAGTCTTTGGAATGGGACTTCTAGAGGGTAATAAAATGTCATCATCAAAAGGTAACGTTATATTGCTTGATGATGCCATAGAAACCTATGGGGCTGATGTGGTAAGATTATTTTTAATGGCATCTGCAGAGCCTTGGCAGGACTTTGATTGGAGGGAAAACGAGGTTAAAGGGATAAATAAACGTTTAGAATGGTTTAAAGAGTTTAAAGATCGTGTAGAGAAGATAAAAGGAACTTTTATATCCTTGAAATCTTTTAAGCTAAAAGATGAAATTAAAATGCCCATTAATACTTGGATTTTAAGTCAGGTCAACATGCATATTAAAAGTGCAACTGAAGCACTTGAAGATTTTCAAACTAGAAAAGCGCTTCAAGAATCATTATTCCTCTTTAAAAAAGACATAGATCATTATTTCTATCGTATAGAACACGAATTAGGTGAAGAATATGTTTATTCTGAAATTTCAAACATTCTTATTTACGTTTTAAGCAACTGGATACGTCTTATGGCTCCATTCATACCACATACCTGTGAAGAGATTTGGAGTAATATTGAAGGGGAAGGGTTCGTATCTGAAGCTAAATGGCCAAAATATGATGTTAACCTTTTAGATGAAAAAGTTCAAAAAGCTGAAGAAGTTGTAATGGAGCTTTCTGAAGATATAAAAGAAATTAAAAAAATTTTAAATAAAGCTCCGCAGAAGATACATGTTTATATAGCTCCTCAATGGAAATGGAAGGTCTTTGACATCGCATGGGAAGTTGGTAAACCGGATGTAGGTCGCATAATGCAGGAAGCGGTAAAACAAAAGGTTAATGAAAATAAAAAAGAACTTGCAATTTTCGCTAAAAAAATAGCTAGAGAAATGACGAAAATCAATTATGTGGGTGAAATCGACGAATATTCAATTATAACGGGTTCTATAGAATTTTTATCTAAAGAATTAGGAGCTGAAATATTAGTGTATAATGAGCCAACCTATGATCCTGATGGAAAATCAAAGAATGCTCTTCCGTATAAACCGGCTATTTATATTGAATAATTTTTATTCTAAATCTAGTTTTTTTTAAATTTTCTATAATATTAATAGGCTCAGATTATAGACTGTTATTTAGAAATTTTATTTTAGGGATAATAAATTTTATGAATAATCACGTCCATAAATATATAATGAGGTGATGAAGGATGTTCTCCAAAATAACTATAGACATTAGTAAGATAGGTAAGGAAGATTCAGATAAGGAATTATTGCGCATGGCCATAGCTGCTGAGTTGGATGCTACTAATTTTTATGAACAAATGGCGGCCATAACTGATAATGAGGATTTTAAGGCTGTTCTTTTAGACGTTGCTAGGGAAGAAAAAACGCATGTAGGAGAATTCCAGACTATGCTTTTAAGACTAGATCAAGAACAAGTAATAGAACTGGGAAAAGGTAAAAAAGAAGTAGAGGAATTAATAGGAAATAAATAATTCTATTTCGAAAAATGGTATCAAAAAAAATAACCTAAAATTGCTTAGAATGTTATTTGAAAGATTTATTCTAAGATCAATTTTTTCTATACTTTTTTTAGAATATTATATTTTCGTGAATTAATTTAGTTATATTGCGAGAAATGAATCTGTTTTTATCCCGATCAAATCATGATAATTAAATTATTCATTTTATTATATTTTTAAGCACTCCAATCTCTTCAACTTCTGCTTCAACAATATCACCTATATTCATTGGACCAACACCTGGCGGAGTGCCGGTTGATATTATATCACCAGGATTTAAAGTCATTATATCTGATATAAATTTAACCAATTCCTGAGCACTAAAAATCATATTTTTAGTGTTAGAATCCTGTTTAATTTCACCGTTGAGTTTCAGTGATATCTTCTGGTTAGATGGATCAAGTTGAGTTTGAATGCAAGGTCCAATGGGACAGAATGTATTGAAGCTTTTGGCTCTGGTCCATTGCACATCCTTATTCTGCAGATCTCTAGCTGTAACATCGTTAAGAATAGTGTAACCACCAATATAATCATCAGCATCTTTCTTTTTAACTTGATGCGCTTTTTTGGAAATCACCACTGCTATTTCCACTTCATAATCAACCTGCTTTGATGAAGATGGATAAATTATAGGATCTAAATGTCCAATAACTCCTGTTGATGGTTTAATGAAAATAACTGGTTCATCAGGTAATTCCATATTTAATTCCCGGGCATGATCTATATAATTTAAGCCTACGCAGACTATTTTGGATGGTAATAAAGGAGGAAGTAATTTGACTTCATTTAGATTATATCTACCCTGTTTTGAAAATTGTTCAGTATTATTAAATGCTTCCACCATAGAACAGTTTATTTCAGTTATATTATTATCTTCTAAAATTCCTGTTTTCTTTTTTTTCCCATCAAGAAATCTTACGAGTTTCATTTTAAGTCACCATTTTTATGATCACTCATATTTTTTTTAAGTAGAGGAAATGAATTTTAAGAAATGGAAATTTTTTTTTAAAATAAAAAAAATTGGAGTTCAAATAAGACCATAATAGAAACTAAGAATCAAAGCTAAGCCACCTACAATCCAGCAGTAAACAGAAAATATTCTTAGACTAGTACCATTTATTATTCTAAGAAGAAGTCCAATTGATAGGAATCCAAATATTACTACTGCAATGTACGCGGCTACGATGGATGCGGTGTTTGTTTCAGTTAATGCCCCTATATCTTTAAATTCAACAATGATTGCCCCTGTTATGGCGGGTATTGCTAATAAGAATGCAAATCTTGCTGCGCATACTCTGTCTACCCCAGAAAATAGTCCTGCAGATATTGAAGAACCAGATCGGGAAATTCCGGGAAATAGTGCTAGGGATTCAAATATACCTATGACCAGGGCATTTTTAAAAGAAATTCCTTTTATTTTTTTATTTCCTCGTTTCACGTGTTCAGCGCTCCAGAGTATGATACCATTAATTATTAGGAAGATGCTTACGGCGGGTACGCTGTTATAAAAAAATTCGAATCTTTTGGTGAATAATGCACCGCTTATGCCTACGGGAATTGTACCGATTATTAGGAGCCAGGATAATCTTTTATAGGTATCATCCTTTAGATTATTAGTGAATTGTCCACGGAAGAGGTCTAGTATACTGGAGATGAAGGATTTTATAATTTGTATTACTTCTTTCCAGAAGAATACAACCACTGCAGTTAATGTACCTATGTGCAGTAGAACGTTGAAGGCAAGAGAACCTGATTCGGTGGGAAAAGTAACACCTAATATATGCGTCACCAGAACTACTTGACCCGCACTAGCGATTGGTAAAAATTCGGCTAAACCTTGAACTATTCCTAATATTATAGCTTGAATTATATCCATTATTAAATCACCATTTTTTGAAAATTATATTAAAATTATATTTAATTTATTAAACGAGTTTAGGAGTTAAGTATTTTTACCCATGTTACTCCCCAGTTTCAACCTAGTCATCTCCACTTTAATAGTCATTTTCGGGTTTTAGTATTAAAAAATAGGAATTTTTTTATTATATTAACACACTTGAATTTCAATAATTTTTTTATTCATAAGTTATTTTAGATAGGATTATTAGGGCGACGAGCTGAGCTGCATTAACTGATAATAGAATAGAATAATGTAATACTCCATCTAATTGATTAAGTTCTTTCCCCCAGTTAAGAAGCACTGCTAAACCTATTGTAACAAGAATATTTTGTGCTAAAAGAATCCCTGTAAAATATAATAAACCTACAGTGAATTTGGATTTCAACTGCTTATAACTTCCCCAATAAAAGTAAACCAATCCTAATAATAAACCAACATTTATAATTCCCACACTAATAGCTACGTAAATTATTCTAGTGTTTAAAGATACTAAGTCTACCATCTATTATTACCTCTCAAAATTCTGGTGTTTTTTCAGTTATTTTATCACAAGCTTATTCCAGATCTCTTGGAATACTTCATAATTTTCATTAACTTTATCCGTTAAAAAATATAATTTACTATATGTATCACCAGCAGGTCTAATCACATTATTTTCCTCTAAAACTTTAATATGATGTCTAATAGTCTTATAATCTAAATCAAGCTCCTTTGCGAGTTGATTAGCATTATATGGCCTATCATTAAGCTTCTTAATTATTTTAGCCCGATTTATACCTCCTCTTTTACCGGCTATCAACCACCAAAGAAGTTTTTCCACGGGCATCATAAGGTTAAAATCTCAATTATTATTAGAACACGATTTATCTAAATTTGAAATAATTTCTTTTTTTAATACTTTAAATATAAAAATAAGATTTATAACGAAACTATTTATATAAATCTAAAGATTAGTTTTGTTAAACTCTTTTTATATTATTCTTTCGATAGGAATTACTAAAATATCCCTCGCACCTATATTTTTAAGTTTATTTACTAATTCAAATACATCTCTTTCATCAACCACTGCATGAACAGCCATCATACCATCAGACAGTACATTAGAAACAGTAGGTCCAGTAAGTCCTGGCATCGCCTGCTTAACATCATTCAAAAACTTTTCAGACACATTCATCATTACAAGTTTTTTACCTTCAGCATCCAAAACGCCTTTAATACCAGTTCTTATAGCTTCAATTTTCTTATTCTTCTCCTGAAAACTCTTTTTATTAGCAATAAGCTGTATAGAACTCTCTAAAATGATATCGATAATCTTCAAATGATTCATTTTCAAAGTAGTTCCAGTGCTAGTAAGGTCTGCTATGATATCTGCCACCCCAATGAAAGGAGCAATCTCTGTGGAACCACTTAACTCCACTATTTTAGCTAATAAACCCTTAGTTTTCAAATATTTCTCAGTCAGATTGGGGAACTCGGTTGCCACCATGGAACCATACTTTATATCAGATAAATTATTAATATAGGAATCTTCTGGCGCAGCTAACACTAACTTAGCTTTTCCAAAATTTAAATCCTCTAAAATCTCAACATTGACTTTTTTCTCTTTTATTAAATCTAACCCAGTCATACCCAGATCTGCTGCACCATCAGCTACAAACTCAGGAATATCAGCTGCACGGGTAAACATAACACTAATATCTTCATCAATAGTCTCTGAAAAAAGTTTACGATTAATATTATCCTTCAAACCGATGCCTGCTTTCTCTAAAAGTTTAACCGCAGGATCACTTATCCTTCCCTTGGATGGCAGAGCAATTCTTATCTGCATTGTAAATCCTCCTAATTATAAAGATTAAAATTCTTGAAATTAAATTTTAATTCGCATTTAAAAATTTACATTATTATGATATTTATTAATTCTTTCATTAATTCAATATATCATTTTATAGAAATTTGTCTTGCTGAACATCTTTTAATATCCTAATCAATATTATCTTCTCACAAAAATGATCCTTGACTTGAAATAATTCAATTAGTTTTTTGTTTAAGTGACGTAAACCTCTTCTAGAATTTGAAAAATATTCTTAAGGTTGTTTATATATTTTAAATTAAGAATGAAATCACTCTTATCAAAGCGATCAAGAATGCAAATCAACATCATACAGTCTTCTAAAGAGATAGAACCGTTAAAATGATGGTAATGTAATTCTTTAATAAAAGGTTGAATCTTATTCCTTTGATCAGGATAAATTTTGGGCGTAGAATTACTATTGGAAATTATTAAAAACAGAAAACTTCTAATTCTTTTTATTAAATCAATCAGATATTCCTTATTAAATGATTTTTTGTTCTCCATTTTTTAAGGCCCTCCATTTGGTAAATCCTTTTTCTCAAAAAAGTTTTATTTATTTTAGCTAAAATCAAAAATAACGATTATTAAAAATTTTTTTCTCTTTTTAGTAATGTTATTAAAATTAATTGTTATATCACGGGTCTTGTGTAAGTATTTATTCCAGCGTTAGACCCCAATTTCGCCCTACTCAAACCCCACGTTTTAACAATTTTTAGTCTATAGAAAATTAAAAAGAAGATTATTTTTTATTCTCAAAATTGTTTAATATTACAAATTTAAACGAAATCAAACAACTTTAATTTGGATAAAGATTTAACAATTAGCAATATATATCAAAAATAATATATTTATGATCGATATTAAATAACTCAATAAATCATCCAAATAGCTGATTTCAACTTTGGAGTCATCTGGAACACCATGAATTGAATTTGAAAGCTTGTTCTTAATGCTATTCAATTTCTATTAAAATTTTAATCCTGAATTTAATCCAAGTTAATAATAAATGAAATAATGTTGAAAATAATAAAATTTTATTAGAAGGTTCTTAATTCATAGTAATAAAGTATTATTTATTGTATTCAAAAAAGAGTTAAACTGTGAACTTCTCAGGTGTTATCATGGAATGCCAAAGTATTTTAATAAAAAACACAATAATTATCGGCTCTGAAATTAAAAAAAGCTCCATTCTCATTGAAAATAATTTAATATCCAAAATAGATGATGATCTCAGTTCTAATGATGCAGATGAGGTGATAAATGGTGAAGGGAAAGTTTTAATCCCGGGATTGATAAATACCCATACGCACCTTTCAATGTCTTTAATGAGGGGATTGGCTGATGATATGCCTTTAGATACTTGGTTAAATAATTATATCTGGCCAGCTGAGGCTAATCTGAGTGGTGAACACTGTTATGCTGGTGCTCTACTGGCTTGTGCTGAAATGATAAAATCAGGAACCACCACATTTAATGACATGTATTTTTTTATTGATGATGTGGCAAAAGCAGTTGATGAATCTGGAATGCGAGGAATGCTTTCCCATGGGATGATAGATCTGGGAGATGAGGAAAAACGGAAAAAAGAGTTCAAAGAAAGTATTAGAATTATTAATAAATGTCATAACACCTCAGATGGCAGGATAAAAGTTTCTTTGGGGCCACATGCCCCATACACATGTTCCATGGAACTGTTACAATGGGTTAGGAGAAAAGCCGATGAATTAGGAGTTAGAATTCATATCCATGTTAGTGAAACCGAGTTTGAGGTGGAGCAGATTATAGATTCTTATGGTGCACGACCATTTGAATATCTTGATGAAATAGATTTTTTAGGAGATGATGTACTGGCAGCTCATGGAGTATGGCTTTCAGATTCTGAAATGGATATAATTAGAGATAAAAAAGTCAAAATATCCCACAATCCAATTAGTAATATGAAACTTGCATCTGGAGTGTCTCCAGTATCGAAAATGATTAGTAAAGGAATCAATGTATCATTGGGAACCGATGGAGCAGCATCCAATAATAATCTGGATTTATTGGAGGAGATGAAAACTGCTGCATTATTACAGAAGATATATAATCTTGATTCTACTCTACTTTCAGCTCAACACGTCTTTGAAATGGCAACAATTAATGGAGCTAAGGCTTTGGGAATAGAAAAAGAATTAGGAACCATAGAAGTGGATAAAAAAGCAGATTTAACATTATTGAATTTTAATAAAACTCATTTAACCCCTTATCGTCATCCATTGTCTCATCTGGTTTATTCAGCTCAAGGTAGTGATGTAGATACAGTGATTTGTAATGGTCAAATATTAATGCAGCATAGGAAACTTTTGACTTTGGATGAACAAGAGGTAATTCAGCAAGCAGAAGAAGCCTCTAAAGATCTATTATCTTAACTTAGACAGGTGAATAATAAAATGGTGAATAATGGAATTCTAATATTATTCGATATCGATGGTACACTAGTTTTAGGAGCTCGTTGTCATTATAAAGCATTTGTTGAGGCAATAAAGAAATTTTATGGTATGGAAGATGATATAAGTGGTATAAATTATGCCGGTAAAACTGATCCTCAGATCTTAAGGGAAGTATTGAGATTGGGCGGCTTAAATGAAGAAGAAATCGAAGAAAACTTCCAAGTCTGTCTGGATTTTATGGCACATTATTATCTGAAAAATGTTAATCATGAGAATGTAAGGTCATTGGAAGGAGTTAATGATCTTTTAAAAGAATTACAAAGAAGAAAAGTGCTTTTAGGATTGGTAACCGGAAATTTAGAATCCATAGCTTATGCTAAACTGGGAAAGGTGGGTTTAGATGGTTACTTCCCATTTGGAGGCTTTGGAAGCGATCATTCCAACCGGTCTTTCCTAGTAAAAAAAGCTCTTAAACAAGCTCAAAACCAATATGGGTATAATGGCAAGCACACCTTCGTTATCGGAGACACGCCTCGTGACATTAAAGCAGCTAAAGCATCTAATCTACTTACCATAGGGGTGGCAACTGGAAGATATTCTAAAGAAGAATTAGAAAATTGTGGAGCAGATTATGTCCTAAACAATTTGAAAAATAAGGATAAAATACTGGAAATCCTATATAAATAAATTTAATTAGTTCTTCTATCATATCCTCAAATTTTTTTTAGACTGAAAACTCCTCCTTTTCACATAATTAAGCTTATATTCATTAAATTAATTTATATCTCTTCGACAGGTGGGTACTGTGGTTTTGTCATCCTGTTTGAGATTGTTTTTGTATTCTGCTAATTCAATTTCACACCCAGTTCCTAACTCTATATTATTTCCCCTAACCACTCTCGCTTTGGTATATTCAAGATAAACATTATCTCCTTCAATGATGTCTGCAATAAGTTCTTTAGAGGATCTATCCGGTGATATCATATTTTTAAGGCCTAAAAAACTTAATTTACTATCTTTTTTCACTTTAATTTTAGAACCACCAATTTCACGGGCTTTACAGGGCCAATATAAGCTTATGTTTATTTCATCCGCATTTAAAAGACCTCCCATATTAAAACCACCTTCTAGTTTAAACTTTTCAGCATTAAAATCATTTTACAGAAGTTATATTACCCATAATTTCAGCTTTTTCTACAGATACTCCATAAACTTGAATATTACCCTGTATTTTGAGTTTTTCTCCTTCTAAATCACCTTTAATATTTGCAAGACCCTTTATGTCAACACTGTCCTCTACCTTTAAATTACCACTTATCTCACCTTCTCCATAGATCTTAATATTAAGACAATCAACATCACCTTTTATTCGTCCTTCTCCCATTATACTAACTTTGTTGTATTTTCCACCTGTTGAATTTCCTTCTCCATAAATTTTTAAATCCATTTTAACTTCTCCTTTTAATTTTAATTAATTTCCAAATTTGAATTCATATTTTTAGGAAATATGACTCAATCCAAGATTTGATCATTCATTTAATCTATAATAATGTAAAAATGAGATCAAATCTCATTTATCAAGCCATATTTCAAATCCCAGTGGATTCTGTGGGATTTCACATTTTCTGAAGCTAGTATGGGACACCATTTCTTGAAACTCTTCTTTGGTATAAGCATTCTTATGTAAAAACTTCAAAGATAATTTAGCAAAAAGCCCATTTATCCAATTCAGATCCATATTTTCTACTTCTTTATTTATTGCTTTATTAGAGGCATTACGACTTAGATCGATTATTAATGCTTTTCCGTTGGGTTTTAAAACTCTATACATTTCATTTAATGCCTTAATTGGTTTTGTAAAATTCTTGAAAGCTGCTGTACATATAATAAAATCGAAAGATTCATTATCAAATGGCATATTTGAAGCGTCACCTTCTCGAAATTCAATTTTAACCCCTGCTTCCATGGCATTGGTTTGTGCAATTTCTACAAAGGTTTTACTGATGTCTAATCCGGTAACTTCAACTTCACCAAGTTTAGCCAGTTCAATTGATAAATATCCTGGGCCTGGAGCAACTTCAAGTACATAGCCACCATCTGCAACGTTTTCAGCCACTTTTTTTGCCCAGTTTTTGTATTGTTCCCTGTTAGCTTTGGTATTTTTAGCATACCATCTGGCAATAAAACCTTCCATAGCCATACCTTTGTAACTTTTTTTAGATTTTGAGTCTACAATATTTCCTGTCATTTTCTATCACTCCATAATATTGAAATATTCAAAAAAATCCGTTCAGTTTCATCATTCATGTTTTTCTAATTTTTTTATATGTCACCACTTCAGCCTCTTCATGCTGTTTAAATTCATTTTGATACTCTATTAATTTAATGTTGCATCCAGAACCCAATTCAATATCATTTCCACGTACAACCTTGGCATTTGTATATTCGAGGTAGATTTCATCGCCTTCTATTATATCCGTCGTAAGGCCGGTATCAAATCCAAAAGGCATGATCAGTTTTCTTATACGAGTAAATTTGACTCTACCATTCCTTTTAACCATAATTTTTTCACCACCAATTTCTCGAGCTTCAGAGGGTCCATGCAGCTTCAGTTCTAATTCACCTGCATTCAGAAGTCCTCTAATTTTAAATGCACCTTCCATAGTGAAAGATTCGGCATTACAATTCCCATTGACACTGATCATTCCATGAGTATGGATTTTTTCTACAGATAAATTTCCATCAACATTGACTTCGCCATGAATTTCGATTTCATCGGCCTCTAAATCTCCTTTAATTGAATTATTGCCATTTACTTTAACAGATTCTGATTTAACATTACCATTTACTTCACAATGTCCCTGAACTTCCAGGTAATTACAGTCCAGATTACCATCTATTTTTCCGTTTCCTTTTATAACCACGGTGTTGTATTTTCCACCTTCTGATGAGCCGGATCCTTTAATTTCTAAGTTCATCATGTTTTTTTCCATAAATTTATCCTCCACTTAAACCAGTTTGATTTTCAATTCCTCAATTAAGTCTGAAATATTTAATTTTTCAACGACTTTCATACTATTTTCAAAATTAATCTCATTAGGCTTTGACACTAAACAGCAGCTAGAAATCCCTAACTTACGTAAAAATAATAATTCACAATTTTTGCCTTTAAATTTAGGATAATATTCATCTAAAAAAGTTAATATTAGTTTTCCTTCGTCAAAATTGATTTTTCCTGAATCAAACAAGTTATCCAAAATAGATAAATATAAAATTTTTTCAAAATTTAATTCTTTATCTTTTCCTCGCTCTTCGGTGTAAAATTCAAGCGTAGATTTTGAAATAATGTTTAATTTAATTAAATCTTCACGTTTCCGAACTAATTCGGTTAGATTTGGGGATAGCATGTTAGCCAGTTCATCTAGTGATACATCTCCCTTCATATTCTTTATTTTCTCAATTCTATCCAGTATTCTCTCTTTGGGGAAGAATGTTTCTTGCCCGGTATAAGTGGATTTCCTGATAAACCATTCTTCAGGTATGAGATTTTTTCGTTTCCAACGATACAATTGGCCGTATGAGATTTTAGTTAGTTCTAATAATTCTTTTTTCGATATTAACTCTTGCTCCATGTGTATCATCATCTTTTAATTGTAACAAAACATAACACTGTTACGTTAAACATTCTTTTTAAATTCAACTATTTAAAGTTTTACAATAAAATTTCATAAAAAAAAGAAATAATCTATACAACTAGAATATAAATAAAGATCAAGGGATAAATTCCCAAACTCTTAAAAATACTAGAAATATTTTAGCCAATACAGAATATAAAAGGTAATTTGGAGAATAAAAACAGATGTTAAATGCAGAAACTTATATAACTTCCCAAACAGGAATTGGAGGTAGAATAAGAGTTAAATACGAGGATTTCCATGTGGAGGAAATACCAGAAACCTTACCCAGTGGAACAGGCCCTAACACATGGCTTTTTATAGAAAAAATAGGTAGAAACACTTTGGACGTAGTATTGGATGTTGCACGAGAATTACATCTTAACCGGAAAAGAATGGGTTTTGCAGGAATGAAAGATAAAACTGCTATCACTCGTCAATGGATTTGCATAAGCAACATAGAGCCTGATAAACTATCAAATTTAGAGGAAAAGCTTTATAATGTTAAAATACTTAAAATCACTCAGAATGAAAAGAAATTAAGAATAGGACAGTTAGTAGGAAATAAATTCAGGATCTTAATTAGAGATACATCTGATCCAGAAAATGATACCGATAAAGCCAAAGAAATTTTAACTCAGCTAACGGAACTAGGCGTCCTAAATTATTACGGTTGGCAGAGATTCGGTAAAAATCGTCCTAATACTCATATGGTGGGAAAATGCTTAACAAAGAATGATTTAAAAGGAGCAGTTAATTCTTACATTGGAAATCCATATCCAGGAGAAGCAAACTATATAAAAACAGCCAGAGAACTCTACGATATGGGACATTACAAGGAAGCATATGACAACATGCCTGCTGGAATGCGTTATGAAAAGATGATGCTCAGGACACTTATGAAGGAAAAGAAAAATAATGAAGAATTAACAGATGAATCCTATAAAAAAGTCCTGTTAAGTCTGCCAAAACCCCTCAGCCGCATGTTTATCCACGCATACCAGTCATTCCTCTTTAACAAAGCTGTGAGTGAAAGATCCAAACTGGGAGTGAATAAATACGTTGAAGGAGATATCATAATTGATAATGAAGAACATTTAGTACATGAATTCCAAGAAAACCAAATTCAAGAAAAGATTATGAATTTTGAAGTACACCCTTCCGCACCGTTATTTGGTAGTAAGATGCCTCTAGCCGGGGGTGTGGTAGGGGCAATGGAACAAAAAATATTGGATCATGAAAATTTGGAATTGGAAGACTTTAAAGTTACTAAAATGCCTAAACTGGGTAGTCATGGCTTGCGCCGGGCTATAAGGTTTAAAATCTGGGATATCGAAGTGAAACATACAGATGATGGAATTTTGGTGGAGTTCTCTATTCCTAAAGGCTGTTATGCTACAGCAGTTTTACGGGAGATCATGAAGGTAACAGTTTATTGAAGTGCAAAATCAAATAAAAATAATCATTATTGGATTTTGAATGGTTTTAGCTTAATTAAACAATTCATTGAGTAAGAAATATATTATTAAATTCATATTATTAAATTCAAAAAAAAAAGAATGAAACAAAATAAAATATTTTAATTTTGGATATTAATTATCCTTACTGTTTCTTTCTTTAATAGCTACACCAATGATTCCACCGATTAAACCAAGGACGAAATACATTGCAAAACCTACAAATGCCGCTGCTATTGCTACTCCAATATGAGTGTTTCAACTGATCCTGTGTAACCTACCTTAGATGCAATTGTGGCTATTTGACTTCCATATAATAACACTACAACTGATAAGTATATAAGTCCAGCTATGCCTGCTGGAATTCCGCCGTTCACAAGTCCATCAGTGTAATTCCCTCCCACCATATAACCAGCTATTAGGCCACCGATTACTGGCCCTATAAGACCTACATTTTTCGGTAAATATATTCCACTAATAACAGCTATTACTATTGTAACAATGAATGCAACACCGATTGCCATCCAATTTAAGTTCATTTACTAACCACCTAATTTCATATTAATAAACTTTAGATTTTCAATAAACTATTTATGAATGACTTTTATTTAAAATTTAACTGTAAACAAAATAAGTTTTGATAATAATGAAAGTAAAAATCGTAGAAAAGGATGTATTAAATCCATTGGCCGAAATTGAAGCTATAAAATTGGAAGTAAATCCTATTCCAGAAAATATAAATAAAATATCCCTTTTTGATAATACTAAACCTAATGCAAATTTGATATTGAAAATTATAGCGGAGAGTTTGGATAACATCAACTTTCATCGGGTAATAAAACCTGCAGGCGCCCCTGCAACACCACAACAACTAGAAAATGCAGTTCAAGCTGATTTATCCATTCTAGCTTTAGGTGACTGTGGATCCTGCACTTCATGGGTTATATTGGATGCTATAAGATTAGAAAAAGATGAAATACCCACTATTTCCATTTGCTCTCATAAATTCATAACTTATGCCAAAGAACTGGCCCGATCTCATGGTATGGAAAATCTTAGGATAGTGGAAATTGAGCATCCTATTGCGGGACAATCCCAAGATCGAGTTGAAAGAAAAGTGAAAAAAATACTCCCAGAAATCGAAGCTTTACTTAAATTAGATCAAAAAATCTAGTTAATCAAAAATAACCCGTCCTGAGGAAATCATTATGGGAAATAAACATATTACTAATAAAAATGTTAAAATAAATGAAAATACATGTGGATGTTTTATTGATGATTTAATTGGAGAAAACCCGGAAATGGATAAGAATAGAAAAAAAGAACTCAAAAATAATAGACTTTGCAGTAGTTATGAAAACGATTTAGAAGTATACGTTGACTCAGACACTGAAAAAGTGAGTTACGATTTTTATATGAGAAAATTAACCGATGGACTCCCTATTATACCTCCCACTAAGGAAAAACTTCTTAAATTCCTCCATTACACTGACTATAATCCTGATGATGTAATAACAATCCTCCCCCCTAAACAAGGTAAAGCAACAGTGGAAAAAATAGCCATCAATTCAATAATGGCCGGTTGTATCCCTGCTTTTATGCCGGTTATTCAACATGCTGTACAGGCTCTCAGTCAAGATCAATTCAATCTTCCAGGAGTAAATGCCACTACTCATCCAGTAGCTATATCTGTCATAATAAATGGTCCTATATCTCGTGAAATTGCTGTAAACAGTGGAGTAGGATGTTTGGGTCCGGGAAACATAGCAAATGCGACTATTGGTCGGGCATTACGTCTTTGTCTTATTAACATTGCAGGAGCAGTTCCCGGTATTAGTGATCACGCAACTATGGGTTCACCAGCAAAATACAGTTTCTGTTTTGGTGAAGCTGAAAATGAAAGTCCATGGGAACCATTAAACGTTGAAAGAGGGTTTAAAACAGAAACCAGCACCATTACAGTTATGGCAGCCGAAGCACCCCATAATGTCAACGATCACCGTAGTAAGACCGCTGAAGACCTATTAAATACAATCGTGAATACTGCATCAGTAGCTGGGTGTAATAACAGTCACGTACCCGGTGAAATACTAATAATTATGGGTCCAGAACATGCTCAAACTGTGGCAGATAATGACTGGGAAAAAGAGGATGTTAAAAGGTATATACATGAAAATACTTTCCTACCTGTTGAATTAGCAGATCGTGGTGGAAGAAAACTGGATAATCAGTGGATAATTGATAGTAACGTTAGAATAACCCGTTCACCAGAAGATGTGGTTCTTTTGGTGGCAGGAGGGCCTGGAAGACATACTATGATTGCACATGGTTTTGGCACTTCTTCTGAATCTGTAACACTTCCATTAACCCTTAAAGATGGCACTCCGTTGCAATCAGTTCAGGATTATAAAAATCAAAATAATAAAAAATGAGTTAGAGAATTTTAAAGATTTAGCTAATTTTAAGTCACACGATCAATTTCTTCATTCCAAAATTCCGCATTATTTTGGATATAATCACTCATCATTTTTTTGCATTCATCTAAATTTAGATTGATGAGTTCTACTCCATGTTCCTGCAGATAATTTTCGGGTCCAGAGAATGTTTTATTTTCACCCATCACTACCAAGGGAATCTTGTAAAGCAACAACATGCCAGAGCACATATCACAGGGGATCAGGGTGGTATATAATATGCATTTTTTATAATCCGATCCTTTAAGATGACCAGCATTCTCGAGACAGTCCATTTCTGCATGTAATACTGTAGAATTTTTTTGTTTTATTTGATTATGCCCTCGACTAATAATTTCTCCCTCTTTAATCAACACAGCCCCTATGGGAATCCCACCTTCATCTAAACTTCTTTTAGCTTCCTTAATTGCCTCATGCATAAATTTATAATGTTTCATTTTCATAGTTTCCAATTTAATTAAAATATTTATGAAAGAGAAGATTATGAGAATAATTCAAAAAAAATATAATATTATCTTCAGAAACGTGTTATTTGAATAAAAATTAATAAAAAAAAATTTTAATACCTTTTTCTGTCCATTAATTCCCTCATTTTACCGGGATTCCACCCGCCAGATGCGGATTTGGAGTGACCTACTTGTTGCACGTATCCTGTGATACGATCATACCATTCTACTTCGGTTTGTTCACCGCAAGTTGCGCAGCTATCCTGTAATCCTTTCATTAGGGTCTTACATTTGATACAGAAACTTAATGCTGAACTGTAAGCCCAGAATCCTAAATCTGATTTACGCGCGATTTTATTAGTGAGGCTCATCAAGGAATCAGGCTGAGAGTACGCTTCTCCCATGAAAGCATGGAATATATGTCCACCCATGGTAAGGGGATGGAATTTCTCCTCAATTTTTATCTTCTCAGGCAGTAATACATCTGAATTAACGGGTACATGACTAGAATTAGTATAGTAAGAGGCTTCTGCATCACCCTGTACTATGACTTTGTCCTTAAATTTCTCCCGATCTAGCATGGCAAATCTGTAGGCGGTGGATTCTGCAGGCGTCTGTAGAACACTCCAACGTAGACCAGTGTCATCTTTGAGTTCAGAGGCTCTTTGGTTCATGTACTTGATAACTTTAAGCCCAAATTTATGTGCATCTTTATTTTCAATTCCTTCTCCACAATGGGCCATTAACATCTCGTTAAGACCTACAAAACCAAAGGATAACGTAGAGTTATCTATACTATAATATCTTTCTCCTTCCATTTCCTGAGTAAGGAAAGGTAGTAAATTATAATCATCCAAACAATTAACGGCCTGTTCTCTTCTTAAAAGCAATACTTCTTCAGCTAGGTGTAAATAAGAATCGAGATAATCGAAGACTTCATCATCATCCCGGGAGCTGTAAGCTATTCTGGGAAGATTTAAAGTAACAAATGCTAGATTACCAGTACGTAGACAGTCCTTTGACCAATCTCCAGTCCAATCATCATTAAGGGAGGTACGGCAACCCATGTAATTAGCCATATTTCCCCGATAATCCGGTAGCATATTAGCAAAGTAAGGGGTACCGTATTTAGCGGAAAGATTATGCACTTGCATTAGATCTTCTTCAAATTCGTCTTTTAACACTTTATCTCGTATGGCGTA